>DAWEIC010000098.1:5211-5812 GCA_052364855.1 Collinsella sp. | reverse complement strand
CCCACACACCCCGCGCCCACCGCATCTGCGGTCAACCCCAATTTTCCCTTCCCGGCACCCGTCCCCACGAGCCCGAGCCTTGTGGCGGCGCTTTCCGATCTTTCGGACGCGCGCATGGACGAGCTCGTGGCCATGCGTCGCAAGCTCGCCGGCACCATCGACCCCGATGCGCCCAAAGCGGTGCTGGAGCCCTCGCTGGTGCCGTACTACAATCCGCTGTTTGCCGATCGCTTTAACTGGGCGCTCGAGTTTCGCATTCGCTGCGGTTCGGTGTCCTACGTGGTTAAGGATATCGACGGCATGGCCGATGCCTATGTGCGCGGTGGTACGTTCTCCTATGGCAAGAAGCTCACGTTTGCCCATGTGTCCGAGGCTTTCGATGACGTGTCGACAAAGCTGCTCGACTTTATCGCAATGACGGTCGCCTACCTAGGCGATATTACGAGCTCGCGCTCGGCATCGTATGACTTTGCCCGCAGCGGCTTTGTCGCCGAGCGTCAGTTGCCGGTATCCGAGTATTCCGTCGTGTCCGTGCTGGACCTGCTGTGTGGCAGGTCCATGTCCTTTGAGCCCGCTTGGTCGCGGGGGACGACGACGCATC
>DAWEIC010000098.1:0-5201 GCA_052364855.1 Collinsella sp. | reverse complement strand
TACGAGGTGGAAGTCGAGCCGTCGCCGCAGGGGGAGGGCGAAGTCCCGGCTAAGCGCCCGCCGCTCCTTGCCGCCAAGATTGCACCGGCGGCGGGAGGCAGCTACGACTTGCGCCTTCCGGCCGATACGTATTGCTTTGTCGCGAGCGACGCAGCCTATCTGGTCGATACGCGCCGCGCGCGCCGTACCGACACGGCGTTTGCCCAACATGCGGCGCCGTTCCTTTCGCACTTGTTGCCCTGCCGCACACCGGTCCATATCGCCGCCGACCAGGTGGGCGAGTTCTGCCGCATGGCGCTGCCTATCTTGCGCGACTACACCGACCTGACCGCCCCCGCCGCACTCGATGCCGTGGCGCCCGAGCCGAGTTTTGCCGTGGCGATTGGCGTCGACGATGGCCTTGTGACCTGCAAGATTACGGTATCCTACGGTGATTGGTCGGCAGATCTCTTTAGTCTTGGTGCTCCGGGTAGTCCTTTCGAAGAGCAACGCTCCGGCGTTCCGCCCCGCGATACGGTGGCGGAGTTTCGCGTTATGGACACGGCAGCCCTGTACTTCGATTTCTACGAGGGCGGCCTGGCGTTTGAGGAGCGCGATGACGCCCGCCTGTTCCACTTGCTGACCGAGGGCTTGTCTGCCCTGTCCGAGCTGGGCGAGGTCATGCTCAGCGACCGCCTGCGCCAGATTTCGGTCCGTCCTGCGCCCAAGCTTTCGGTGCGTGCGACCGTCAAGAGTAACCTGCTCGACGTCGAACTGGGCGCAAGTGGCCTTTCGGCGGTCGACCTTGCCATCTATCTCGATTCGTATAAGCGCCACCAGACGTTTGCGCGCCTTACGTCCGGGGATATCGTGCGCCTGGACGAGGGAGCGCGTGCCGCGTTTGGTCTTGCCGAGGACCTGGGCGTCGATGCCGTCGACCTGCTCGACGGCGTGTCGCTTCCCGCGTCGAGTACCCTTTTTGTCGATAGCATGCTCGAGCGCACGCCGGCGCTCGAGGCCGATCGCGACGCGGCGTTCCGCCGCACCGTCGAGCGCCTGGACACGCTCGGCAAGATGGACTTTACGGTACCCGTCTCGCTCAAGGCCACGCTGCGTGGCTACCAGATTGACGGCTACCAGTGGCTCGGCTCGCTTGAGCACCTGGGCCTTGGCGGCATCTTGGCCGACGATATGGGCCTGGGCAAAACGCTGCAGATGATCGCGCACATTCTGGCGCGCGTGGAAGCGGGGGATACCAAGCCCACGCTCGTGGTGTGCCCCGCGTCGCTTGTGTACAACTGGACCGCCGAGCTGGAGCGCTTTGCCCCCTCGCTTGATGTGTGCGCCATCGTGGGCGCCAAAGCCCAGCGTCGCGTGCAAATTGCCGGCGCAGCCGAGCACAACGTGGTCGTGACGTCGTATGACCTCATGCGCCGCGACATCGACGAATACGTCGAGCAGGACTTTGCTCGCGTGGTGCTCGACGAGGCCCAGTACATTAAAAACCCGCTCACCCAGGTGGCGCGCGCCGCCAAGCGCCTGCCGGCAGGCGTGCGCTTTGCCTTGACGGGAACGCCCATCGAAAACCGCCTGTCCGAGCTTTGGAGTATCTTCGACTTTTTGATGCCGGGCCTTCTGGGTACGCGTGACTCATTCGCCAAGCGCTTTGAAAGTCCCGTCGAGCACGCCGAGGGCGACAGCGCCGCTCGTCTGCAGGCGCTCGTGTCGCCGTTTGTGCTGCGTCGCATTAAGGAAGACGTGGTGGCCGACCTGCCCGAGAAGATCGAAGACACGGTGATGGCGCAGCTTGCCGGAGAGCAGCGCAAGCTCTACCTGGCAAACCAGGACCGCATCGCCCAGCAGGTGCAGCACCGCGAGGCGGGGGAGTTTAAGAAAGATAAACTCAAGGTGCTTGCCGAACTCACCAAGCTGCGTCAGATCTGCTGCGACCCGCATTTGCACTATGCGGACTACAAGGCGGGAAGCGCCAAGCTCGATACATGCATGGAGCTCGTCCACGGAGCACTCGACGGCGGTCATCGCATCTTGCTGTTCAGCCAGTTTACGGGCATGCTCGATATCATCGGCAAGCGCCTGGCCAAGGAGGATATCGCCTTCCTTAAGCTCACGGGTGCATCGTCTAAGGAGAGCCGCGCCAAGATGGTTGCGCAGTTCCAGGCGGGCGAGGTGCCGGTGTTCTTGATTTCGCTCAAGGCGGGCGGCGTGGGCCTTAATTTGACGGCTGCCGACGTGGTCATCCACTACGACCCGTGGTGGAACGTGGCGGCGCAGGACCAGGCGACCGACCGCGCCCACCGCATTGGCCAGCAGCACACCGTGACCGTGTACAAGCTCATCGCCAAGGACACGATCGAGGAACGCATTATGCAGATGCAGGAGTCCAAGCGCGATCTGGTCAACAGCGTGCTCGGTGGCGACGGCATCTCGTCGGCGCTGTTCACGCGCGAGGATGTTCTGGCGCTTCTCGGCGGCGACGGGCGCTAGCCGCGCGCGGGGTGGGACTGCTGGAGTGGGCAGGACGGTCGACGCATTTTGGCCCGACCGCTTGCCTGATCCGTTATGTGTTCATTTGCAATGCCGTGGATGGTTTGTCTGCCTTTGGGCATAAGAACCATCAAGAACATTGGCACATCAGCAAAGGAGAACATCATGGCGAAATTCTTTAAGGACCCCGACGGTAAGCTCATCGCTGCCCTTGGCGACGACGTTGCGACCCCTGCCGGTTGCACGGAACTGACCGCAAACACTGAGGACGCGGCGCACGAGAAGCACGTGCCTGTTGTCGAGACCGAGCGCGACGGTCACGTGATTCGTGCACGCGTTGGCTCGGTCGAGCACCCCAGCCTGCCCGAACACTACATTGAGTGGATTGCGCTTGAGGCCGAGGGCCGCTTAGAGGTTCATTACCTTGAGCCCGGCATGAAACCCGCGACGTTTTTCGCGGGCGGCTCCAAGACCGGTACCGTCTATGCCTACTGCAACCTGCACGGGCTGTGGTCCGCGACATTCTAGGAGCGCGCCCCCGCTCGGGGTATCATAGCTAGCATATGCACATGCAAGCGCCGGCTGCATTATGCGGCCGGCGCTTTTACTACGATTTCGATGGTTTACGACGGAAAGGGCTGGGGCATGAAGCTCGCGCTTGCACAGATCGATATGCGCCTGGGTGATATTGAGGGCATTTGCGGCCGCATCGAGGACCAGGCTCGTCTGGCCCACGAGCGCGGGGCGCGCGTGCTGTGCGTTCCGGCTCCGCTCTTTATGGGCGCCATGCCCGGTGGCCTGGTGGGCGCTGCCGACTTTGAGCACGACGTGCTTGCCGGTTTGACTGGTGTCGCCGAGCGTATCCAGGAGCTTGACATGATCTGCATCGTGCCCGCGGCGGTTTCGTTTGAGGGCCAGCCGCTGCTCGACTACATGATGCTCAAGGACGGTCATGTGGTGCCGGCGCGTTCGAGCATTGCCCTGCAGCGTGGCGAGAACAACGACACACGTTGGGCGCCGCCGGTGTTCGACGTGGACGGCGTGCGCATCGCCGTGATTTTTGACTTGGACCGCGAACTCGAGATGCTGCCGACCGGTGTTGACCTCATTGCGTATTTCCAATTCAACGCGTTTGACATGACCGACCGCGAGACTGCCGCCATTGCTGCCGTTCGCAGCGGCGCCTACCGCAAGATCGCATCCAAGCGCAGCGTGTGGTTTGCCTGCATGGCGCCGGTCGGTGCCTATGACGAGTCGGTGTATACCGGCGGTTCGTTTGTGCTCGACGACTGCGGTCGCGTGGTGGCCCAGGCGCCGTGCTTTGAGGAGAGCCTGCTGGTTCAGGAGATTCAGCGCGGCGTGATGCTCGATGCCCTGGAGGATCACGAACTGCCCGAGTTCCGTTCCGAGGAGTGGCTGTGGCAGGCGCTGGTGCTCGCCGTGCGCGACAACGCCCGAGCCCACGGTGCGTCGCGTGCTGTGGTGGCACTCGAGGGTGACTTGCCGTCGTCCCTGCTGGCGGCGCTGGCCGTCGACGCTCTGGGCCCGCGCAATGTGATTGGCCTGGTGCTGGGGCGCAACCGTATCTTTACGCCGGCGCAGGAAGAAGCCGAGGCTGCCCGCTGTGCCGCCGTCCGCGCCATCGCCGAGCGTCTGCACATTCGCACCGTCGAGCGCGATGCACCGGATGCGGCGCGCGTGCTCGATCGCGACGTGTCGGCGGGCGATGCCGAGCGCCTGCGCTCGCGCACGCTGGGCCTGATGCTGGAGGATACGGCGCTCGAGCTGGGTGCGATGGCGCTGAGCCCGCTGTCCAAAACCGAGTACGCGCTGGCGGCGCCGGCGCTTTGCGGCGGCTACCAGGGCGACTTTGCGCCCTTTGGCGATGTGTACCTGTCGACGCTTGAGTTTGTGGCGCGTGTGCGCAACCGCACGTCTGCCGTGGTGCCCCAAGAGCTCGTGACGCTCAACGCAGTGGAAGATTGTATGGAGCGCGTGCTGGCGCAGGCGCTCTCGACGCTCGACGGTCCGGTCGATATGCTCGACCGTGCGGCACAGCTGCTCGGCGGGCTTGAGCCGGGTGAGGTCGATGGCGCGCTCGAGGCGCACGTGGACCGCAATCGATCTTTCGACGACATCCCGATGGCCGCTGGCAAGCCTGAGGCCTGCTCGCTGCTGCTGATGCTCGTTCGACAGGGTGAGGCTGCCCGCCGCATGTTGCCGATGGCGCCGATCGTCTCGGCCCGTTCGTTTGCCGAGCGTGCCTGGCCGTATATGCTCGCGTGGTCCGACCTGGGGCTTAACGGCAAGGAGCGTATGACGGTCGATTCGCTGGCGCGCGCCGAGGTGCGCCGTTTTGCTGACGAGGATACGAGCGAGCGCGTGCGAAACGAGATGATGGGCGTGCTGGGCGAGCTACTGGGTATTTCGCCCGAGCAGATGGAGGAGCTGCGCTCCGAGGACGGCCAGCGTCGCTTGCATGAGGGCATGAAGAAGTTTGAGGGCGAGGTCCAGGACGCCATCGATAAGATGATGGGCGGTCAGGGCGGCCCGCAGGGCGGGCCCCAGGGCGGACCGATGCCGCACCCGCCGGTTGATCCGAGGCAGTTCCCCTTTTTCTCGCAGAACTAACTATGGGATAGGATTCGCTTCCAACCCTGACACTTCAACTAAGCATCTTGGCCCCGTTGTGTTATTCTAGAACAGACGTTCGTGAA
>DAWEIC010000097.1:0-5918 GCA_052364855.1 Collinsella sp. | reverse complement strand
GCGGGGAAGACATGGGTGGGCGTACGGAGCTTTCGCGGTCGGATAAGCGAAAGAAGCCCCAGGGAAATCTCCAGCAGGGCTAGAGAGGTTACGATTCCGGCGGTAAAGGTAAACTCGTATCCCTCGCTCACTTCCATTGCGGTGCCAAGGGCCAAGATATCGCTTGGCAGGATGGCTTCGCCTTTAAACGTTATGACGAAGTGCTCGGCAATGCCAAGGATGCAGCAGACGACGGGCACGAGAGCCATGACGCCTCCATGACGCTGTCCCAGCAAATAAAGGGAGAGCAGAACCGTCGCGAGCAGCCCGACGGAAAACCCGAATGAGTTGGCGGGAATGCGATAGAACGTTTCGTTGCAGGCAATTTCGAGTGAAACGAACGAGAGCGCTGAAACAGCGGCGATGACAAGGATGTCACGGCAAATACAGGCAACCGTTCCCGTCGCAAGGTCGGTTTGGTCGATAAGTCCCGAAACCAAGGGCTCGACAAGAAGCATGACGGCGGCAGCACCGAGCGCCGAATAAGAAAGGACCCATAGGGAGCTGCCCTCATTTACGAGCAATTGATTCGTAACCCATGCAGCTACCACGCCGAGCGGGATGAGGAGCGTCGCGCACCAAAAGACGCGGGCAATGGGTGGCTTTTCGTTGCGTTTGATTGAAAAATACACGCGCACGACGACGGCGGCCACGATAAGGACGGCGATGAATATGGGCAGATTGGCCATGTCGCTCGAAGTGATTTCAAGGGGGATATCTTCGGCCATGGACGTTCCTCTGGTACAGCAAATTAAGTTCAGTATTAGATTACTGTAACCTTTCCACGGCATTTCGAGAAACAAAGCGCCCGATACGCAAAGCTAAAGGTCTGCGAATCTTGTATTACGAACATCTGTGCGCGTCGAGTGCGCTAAACTCATCGGCAGTATGATTCGATGCAATAGGAGGCAAGGAGCTTCCATGTCTGATTCTTCTATCGTTATTCGCGGCGCTCGTGAGCACAACCTCCGTGATATCGATGTTTCCATTCCGCGTGACCAACTCGTGGTCATTACCGGTCTTTCTGGCTCGGGCAAGAGTTCGCTGGCATTCGACACTATCTATGCCGAGGGCCAGCGTCGATACGTCGAGAGCCTTTCGAGTTATGCGCGCCAGTTCTTGGGCCAGATGGACAAACCCGACTTGGATTCAATCGACGGCCTTTCGCCGGCGGTGTCGATTGACCAAAAGACGACGTCTAAAAACCCGCGCTCGACGGTTGGCACCGTAACCGAGATTTATGACTATCTGCGCCTGCTGTTCGCCCGTGTGGGCACCCCGCACTGTCCCGAATGCGGCCGTGTCATTGAGCGTCAGACGACCGATCAGGTTGCCGACAAGGTCTTGGCGGCGGGGGAGGGCCGCCGCGCGTTTGTGCTGGCACCGGTGGTACGCGGGCGAAAAGGCGAGTACACCAAACTGTTTGAGGACCTTCGCGCCGAGGGCTTTAGCCGCGTGCGTGTCGACGGTGAAGTGCGCTCGCTCGACGATCCGATCGATCTGGACAAGAAGTTCAAGCACGATATCGAGGTCGTGGTCGATCGCATCGTGATTCGCGAGAACTCGCTGGGCCGTATCGCCGAGTCCGTTGAACAGGCGACTGCGCTGGCGCACGGCAATGTGAACGTATACTTGCTGCCCGACCGCGACGCTCCCGAGGGGACCGAAGGCGAGTTGCTGGAGTATTCGCTGGCGTTAGCGTGCCCGGAGCATGGACACTCCATCGATGACCTGCAGCCGCGCGATTTCTCGTTCAACGCGCCCTATGGCGCGTGCCCCGAGTGCGATGGCCTGGGTTTTAAGAAGACGGTCGATGCCGAGGCCCTAATCGAAGACCCCTCGAAGTCGATCGCCGACGGGGTCTTTGGCAGCCTGTTTGGCAACTCTAACTACTATCCGCAGATTTTCGCTGCGGTTTGTAAGCACTTCAAGGTGAGCGTCGATACGCCGTGGGAGGATCTGCCTCCGCGGGTGCGTCGCGCGTTTTTAGACGGCATGGGCGACCAGAAGATTTCGGTCGACTATCAAAAGCTCGATGGGCGCCGCAGCCAGTGGGACACCAAGTTCTCGGGCGTGCGCAATATCCTGTACGAGCGCTATACCGAGACGACGAATGAGAACACCAAGGCGCGCTTGGAGAAGTACATCCGCGAGGAGCCGTGCTCGAGTTGCCATGGTGCTCGTCTGCGCCCCGAGATGCTCGCCGTTACCATAGGCGGTAAGTCCATTTACGAGGTCTGCTGCCTATCGTGTCGCGAGTCGCTCGAGTTTTTTGAGGGCCTGGAACTCACCGAGCGCCAACAGTTTATCGGCGGCCGTATCGTCAAGGAAATCCTGGAGCGCTTGCGTTTTCTGGTCGATGTTGGACTCGACTATCTGACGCTCGATCGTGCCTCGGCGACGCTTTCCGGTGGCGAGGCGCAGCGTATTCGCCTGGCAACGCAGATCGGCGCGGGTCTCATGGGCGTGCTCTATATTCTGGACGAGCCCTCGATCGGTCTTCATCAGCGTGACAACGAGCGCTTGATCAAGACGCTCGAGCGCCTGCGCGATATCGGCAATACCGTTATCGTCGTCGAACACGACGAGGATACAATTCGTGCCGCCGATTACGTGATCGACATGGGGCCCGGCGCCGGCGTCAACGGCGGACACGTAGTCGCGGCGGGAACGCCTGCCGATATCATGGCGTGTCCTGAGTCGATGACGGGCGCTTATCTGACCGGCAAACGAATGATCCGGGTGCCTGATGAACGGCGCAAGCCCGGTCGCGGCTGCCTTAAAATTACGGGCGCTCGAGCCAACAACCTCAAAAACGTTACTGCCAAGATCGAGTTTGGTACGCTTACGGTTGTTACCGGCGTGTCAGGATCGGGCAAGAGCTCCCTGGTTACCGATACCATTGCGCCTGCCCTTACGAATGCCATTCACCGTTCGACGCGCCCTGTGGGTCCATATAAGAAAATCGAGGGCATCGAGTGTATCGATAAGGTTATCGATATCGACCAGTCGCCGATTGGCCGCACGCCGCGCTCCAACCCTGCTACCTATATCGGCCTGTGGGATGATCTTCGCGCGCTGTTTGCGAGTACGCCGGAGTCGAAGGCGCGCGGCTACTCGCCGGGTCGTTTCTCCTTTAATGTGAGTGGCGGGCGCTGTGAGGCGTGCAAGGGCGATGGGCAGATTAAGATCGAGATGCACTTCCTTCCCGATATCTACGTTCCCTGCGAAGTTTGCGGCGGTAAACGCTACAACCGCGAGACACTCGAGGTCACCTACCGTGGCAAGACCATCTCGGACGTGCTCGACATGAGCGTCACCGAGGCGCTGGCCTTCTTTGGGAATATCCCGCAGATCAAGCGAAAGCTCCAGACGCTGTACGATGTAGGCTTGGGCTACGTGAGCCTGGGCCAGCCCGCCACGACGCTCTCGGGCGGCGAGGCGCAGCGTGTGAAGCTCGCCAAGGAGCTTCATCGACGCCAGACGGGCAAGACGTTCTATATTTTGGACGAGCCGACGACCGGTCTTCATTTTGAGGACGTCCGCCAGCTGCTCGATGTGCTGCAGCGCTTGGTCGATGCGGGCAACACGGTGCTGGTGATTGAGCACAACCTTGATGTCATCAAGGTTGCCGACCGCCTGATCGATATGGGTCCCGAGGGCGGTAACGGCGGCGGAACCGTCGTGGTTTCGGGCACACCGGAGCAGGTTGCGGACTGTCCGCAGAGTTATACGGGCAAGTTTTTGGCGCCTTTGCTCAGGCGTGACCGGGAGCGTCAGGCTCAACTTGATGCTCAATAAATAGGCGATTCAGTTTATGGGCGCCATCGACTCCTTGTGATTCGATGGCGCTTGCTGTGCCGAAGTGACGTATGCAGCCGAATTGGACATATACTTAATCTTTGCGTCCGAATGCGAGGGAAAGGATATGTCATGGCAAAGGCTGTAAAGACGCCAAAAACCAATGCGATGCGCGAGCTGGAAAGCGCCGGCATTTCCTATGTTCTACATACGTACGAAGACGATGGTGATGAGTCGGTGGGCCTGGGGGTCGCGATTTCGGAGCAGCTTGGCGAGGAGCCCGGTCAAGGATTTAAGACCTTGGTCTGCGTGACGCCGTCCAACGACCATGTCGTGTGCTGCATCCCTGTTGCCGACGAGCTCGATCTAAAGTCCGCCGCGCGTGCCGCGGGGGAGAAGTCCTTGGTTATGATGCATGTGAAGGATTTGCTTGCGGCGACTGGCTACGTTCGCGGCGGCTGCAGCCCGGTCGGTATGAAAAAACGCTACCGGACGCTCATTGATGAGACGTGTGTCCTTTGGGATACCATTTTTATTTCGGGAGGCAAGCGTGGTTATCAGCTCGAGCTTGCACCCGATGATTTAATTGCATTTTGCGGGGCGACGGTTGCCGCGATTACGAGAGAGGACTGAGCGATGCCGCAGGAAGAATTGAAGCGCGGAGCTCATTTTGCAAAAGAATCTGCGCCTCAGACACCCTCATCCGAAGCTTCTTCGTCGCGAGATGACACTGACGACATGGGCTCGTCGGACTACTCCACGGTTGGTCGTTCCGCCGGGCTTATGACCATTCTGACTATCGTGTCTCGCGTCACCGGTTTTATCCGCACGTGGGCAATGGCGGCCGCTATCGGCATGTCGCTGCTCTCGTCCTCCTATCAGGTCGCCAACAACCTGCCCAATATGCTCTACGAACTCGTGATGGGTGGCATGCTCGTGACGGCGTTTTTGCCCGTGTACATGGGCGTGAGGCGTGAGCAGGGTCGCGAGGCCTCGAACGAGTACGTGGGCAACCTGCTTGGCATTCTGCTTTTGGTGCTGGGTGGCATTTCGTTGCTGGGGACCGTGTTCGCCCCGGGCTTTATCTGGACGCAATCGTTCCTTTCGGGTGACGGCGGCAGCATGGATACCGCTGCGTTCATGTTCCGTTTCTTTGCCATCCAGATTCTGTTTTATGGTTTGGGCTCGGTGTTCTCGGGCGTTCTCAACGCACACCGCGACTACTTCTGGTCGACGTTTGCCCCGGTCCTCAACAATGTGATCGTCATTGCGAGCTTTATGGGTTTTGCGCCCGTGTCCGCACAGTTTGGCGAACGTGCCGGCATCATCTTGATTGCGGCCGGTACGACCCTCGGTGTCTTTGTTCAGATGGCATGTCAGATTCCCGCGCTTGGCAAGCACGGCGTGCATCCCCATATCCATATCGACTTTAAGGACCCCGCGCTGCGCCAGACGATTGCGCTCGGTATCCCGACGCTGCTCGCCACGGTGTGCATGTTTGTCTCGACTTCTATCACCAACGCTGCCGCGCTGGTGGTCCAGCCCGAGACGGGTCCTTCCGTCATCGCCTATGCGCGCCTGTGGTACACGCTGCCCTACGCGCTGATTGCCGCCTCGCTTTCGACGGCGCTCTATACCGAGCTCTCTCATGACGCACAGGAGAAGGATTACGACAGCGTTCGCACGGGCATTTCGCGTGGCGTCGCCCAGATGCTGTTCTTCCTGATTCCGTTCGCACTGTACCTGATTGTCTTCGCACGTCCGCTCAACATGATTTACTGTGCCGGCAAGTTCGATGAATCCGGCGTGGCGCTGGTGTCCGAGTACCTTGTCTACCTGGCGCTCTCGCTGCCGCTCTACGGCGTGGTCGTGTTGATGCAGAAGAGCTTCTCTGCCTTGCTCGACATGAAGCCCTATAGCCGCTATTGCCTGTATTCCGCCATCGGCCAGGCTGGCTCGGTTCTGCTGTTTGGCGTTGTGCTGGGCTTCGGTATGCCGGCAATCGCGCTTTCGTATGTTGTCGACTACGTGATCTTGGTCGGCTGTTCGCTGTGGTGGCTGCGTCGTCGCCTGCGTGG
>DAWEIC010000096.1:0-5958 GCA_052364855.1 Collinsella sp. | reverse complement strand
GCCATCCGCGGCAACGTCTGCCGCTGCACCGGCTACAAGAAGATTATCGAGGGCATTTCGCTGGCAGCTGCGGTGCTCCGCGGCGAAAAGCAGATTGACGAGGACTTGGAGCGCGGCGACGACTACGGCGTGGGCAAGCGCGCCTTCCGTATTGACGTGCGCAAGAAGGTGCTCGGTGAGGGCAAGTATCCCGACGACATCGACGAGCTTGATCAGCCGGGCCTGACCTATGCCAGCGCCGTGCGCTCCAAGTATCCGCGCGCCCGCGTGCTCTCCATCGACACCTCCAAGGCCGAGGCCCTGCCCGGCGTGGTGGGCATCCTGCGCGCCGAGGACGTGCCGGTCAACCAGGTCGGCCACCTTATCCAGGACTGGGATGTCATGATCGCCCAGGGCGATATCACCCGCTGCGTGGGCGATGCCATCGTGCTGGTGGTTGCCGAGGACGAGGCGACGCTCGAGAAGGCCAAGAAGCTCGTAAAGATTGACTACGAGCCGCTGGAGCCCGTGCGCAACATCGCCGAGGCCAGGGCTGCCGACGCCCCGCGCCTGCACGACAGCTTCTTTGCCTTTGGCAACACGGTGGAGCTCAAGGACAACGTGTGCCAGAGCCGTCACGTGACGCGCGGCGACGCCGCCAAGGCGCTGGCAGAGAGCGCGTTTACCGTGACACAGCGCTTTACCACGCCCTTTACCGAGCATGCCTTCTTGGAGCCCGAGTGCGCCGTGGGCTTCCCGTACAAGAACGGCGTCAAGGTGCAGTCGACCGACCAGGGCGCCTACGATACGCGAAAAGAGTGCGCCCACATGTTTGGCTGGGACAACGAGCCCGAGCGTGTGGTTGTAGAGACCATGCTCGTGGGTGGCGGCTTTGGCGGCAAGGAGGACGTGTCCATTCAGCATCTGGCCGCGCTCGCTGCCTATAAGTTCCAGCGTCCTGTGAAGTGCAAGCTCACGCGTGCTGAGTCGCTTGCTTTTCATCCCAAGCGTCATGCCATGGACGGCACCTTTACGCTGGGTTGCGACGCCGAGGGCAACTTTACCGGCCTGGATTGCGAGATCAACTTTGACACCGGCGCCTACGCGTCGCTGTGCGGCCCGGTGCTCGAGCGCGCCTGTACGCATGCCGTCGGTCCCTACAAGTACCAGAACACCGACATTCGCGGTTTTGGCTACTACACCAACAACCCGCCCGCCGGTGCGTACCGAGGCTTTGGCGTTTGCCAGTCCGAGTTTGCGCTTGAGAGCCTAATCGACCTGCTGGCAGAGAAGGTCGGCCTGGATCCGTGGGAGATTCGCTACCGTAATGCCATCGAGCCGGGCGAGGTTTTGCCCAACGGCCAGATTGCCGACTGCTCCACGGCGCTTAAGGAGACGCTGCTCGAGGTCAAGGATGCCTACTACGCACATCCCGGCCACGCCGGCATTGCCTGCGCCATGAAGAACGCCGGTGTGGGCGTGGGCCTGCCCGATGCCGGCCGCTGCAAGATTCGCGTTGAGAACGGCGTGGCTGTGGTCTATGCCGCCACGTCCGACATCGGCCAGGGCTGCAACACCGTCTTTTTGCAGGACGTTGCCGAGGCCTGCGGTCTGCCGCTGAGCTGCATTGCCAACGGCGAGTGCTCCACCGAGAACGCTCCCGACTCCGGTACCACGTCTGGCTCACGTCAGACGGTCGTGACCGGCGAGGCCGTGCGCGGCGCCGCCTTCCTGCTGCGCGACGCCATGCTTGACATCGAGGCCGGCAAGCCCGCACCCGATACTCCCGTGAGCGCGCATGGCGACGGCGTCAAGATCGAGTACGACGACGGTCGCGCCTACCAGCTACGCACGCAGGAGCTCGTCGCCGGCCAGGGTATGCATCCTCAGGATCCCGCGGCCGCCATCAAGGCGCTCGAGGGCTGTGAGTTTAGCTATGTGTACCTGGAGCCGACCGACAAACTGGGCGCCGACGTTCCCAATCCCAAGAGCCACATCTGCTACGGCTTTGCCACGCATGTGGTCATTCTGGATGATGACGGTCGCGTGAGCGAGGTCTATGCCGCGCACGATTCCGGCAAGGTGGTCAACCCCATCTCCATCCAGGGTCAGATCGAAGGCGGCGTGCTCATGGGCATGGGCTACGCGCTTACCGAGGATTGGCCGCTCAAGGACTGCGTGCCCCAGGCAAGGTACGGTACGCTCGGGCTGTTCCGTGCGCCCGAGATTCCGGATATCCACGCCATCTACGTGGAGAAGGACGAGCTGCTGCCCGTGGCATATGGCGGCAAGGGCATTGGCGAGATCGCAACGATCCCCACGGCGCCCGCCGTGCAGAACGCCTATCGCGCATTCGACGGCAAGCTGCGTCCGGATCTGCCCATGGTGGATACGCCGTACAGCCGCGCCCGTCACCGTGGGTAGAGTAGAGCGCGGACGGCCATTGCTGATGGGCTGTTCGCGTCCAGCACCAACTGCATATGCGGTGCCTTTGGCCCCGGCTCCATCGCGAGCCGGGGCCCTTTGTTTGGAGCGGAAACTGTGTTCCGGATTCAAGCCTCAGAATGGGATGAACGGATGGCATGTTTGGCGGAAACTACGGCCCAGTTTTTGGCTCCAGAACGGGATGCATTTTCCGGAACGGTCCACGTGCGGTGGTGTACCGCCCCTTTCGTGTGCGCCGCTTGTCGAATTACGTTATAGCTAGCTATATTATAGGAAGGTATAATATAGCTAGCTATAACGCAAAGGAAGGATGGCCCTATGTTTATCGGAAGAACAGTGGAAATGTCCGAGCTCAATCGACTGTATGGCACGGGCTCCTTTGAGATGCCTGTGATTTACGGCCGCCGTCGCGTGGGCAAAACGCGTCTTATCACAGAGTTTATCCAAGGCAAGAAGGCTATTTACTTTCAAGCTCGTCGTACCAATGCAGAGGCAAACCTGCATGGCTTTAGCCAGGCGATACTTGCGGGCTCCGTTGGTGTTGCTGGCGTGTCGTTTCGTAGTTTTGACGAGGCGTTCGATGCGTTGGCTACCATGGCTCGCACGGAACGTTTGATTGTCGTGATCGACGAGTATCCTTATCTCGCCCAATCGAATCCCGAGATCAGCTCGTTGCTGCAAGACAAGATCGATCACTTGTACAAAGAGACCAAGCTTATGCTTATCCTGTGCGGGTCGTCGCTTTCGTTTATGGAAGAGCAGGTGTTGGGCTACGAGAGTCCGCTATACGGTAGGCGTACGGCCCAGTTTAAGATCATGCCGCTCGATTTTATGACGACCCTCGGCCTGTGGCAGAGCATGGGTCGCGAAGACGCTGCAGTTTGCTATGGCATGACGGGTGGCATTCCTGCATATATCGAGAAAGTCGATCCTGCCGCACCGCTCAAGGACAACATCAAACGTCTTTTTCTTACTCCTACGGGCTATCTCTTTGAGGAGCCGAGTAACCTGCTATTGCAGGAGTGCCGCAATCCCGAGCAATATGATGCGATCGTGCAAGCAATTGCCCAGGGGCGCTCGAAGATCTCGGAGATTGCGAGCTCTACGGGAATCCCTGCGAGCAACGTAAAGAGCTATGTGGATAAGCTGGCGTCGCTTGGGATTGTCGAGCGCGAGCTGCCCCTAAACGAGACGAGTAATAAGCGAGCCGTGTATCTGCTGAGCGATCAGATGTTTAGGTTCTGGTACAAGTTTGTTCCGCAGAACATCGGGCTGATTCAAAACGATATGGCCGAGATGGCGTATAAGCGCATTGAGCCACACGTATCGGATTACATGGGTACGGTCTTTGAGCTTATATGCAGACAATACGTGTACGAACTCGCGCGCGCGGGCCAGCTCGATGTGGTTCCGGCGAGCGTCGGGCGCTGGTGGGGGACGGATAATCGCACGCATACGCAGGAAGAAATCGACTTGATTGTTGACGATGGCGAGAGCACTGCTCTGTTTGCGGAGTGCAAATGGCGCAATGAACCGGTGGGCGAAGACGTGCTGCAAAAGCTCGTGCATCGAAGCGAGCTCTTTAGGCGGCAGCACAAAAGCTATGCGATCTTCTCGAAGCGAGGCTTTACGCAAGGATGTCAGGAAGCTGCGGCGAGCAGGGGAGATGCCAAGCTGATTTCGTTTGCCGAGATGTGCGAGCGGAGATAACCAAGCACGCTCTGATGTGATGCTCGGAATGGGTCGCGCTAAGGATGCCAAGCGTAAAACCTTCAATGAAAATGGCGTAAAAACTACATCTGTCATGGCGTAAAAACTACATTGAAAGTAGCGTAAAATCAGCATTGAGAATGGCGTAATTTCGCATATCGCGTGATAGAGAGGGACGGCCGTCTATGGATGCACCAAAGAGATTGACCCAAAAGGGATATAGGCCCCGGCTCATAGAGGAGCGCCTCGACACCCTTATGCGGGCATTTGGCTGTGTGGAGATCAACGGCCCCAAATGGTGCGGCAAGACCTGGACGGCGCTCTCTCGCTCGGCGAGCGTCTCCAGGCTCGATGAGCCTGCGCAGCGTGCGGCGGCAGAGGTCGACCCAAGCCTGGCGCTCATCGGCGATGCGCCACACCTGGTCGATGAATGGCAGGAGGTGCCCGAGGTTTGGGATGCCGCCCGGCGTTTCGTGGACGCGAGCGGCAACGAACGGGGGACACTTTTGCTCACGGGCTCGACCGCGCTCAAAAGCGAGGAGCGCAGCCATGTTCGTCATTCCGGCACGGGTAGGATCGCCCGTCTGTCAATGCGCCCCATGGCCCTGTGTGAGTCGGGCGACGGCGAGCCGCTCGTGTCACTGGCAAGCCTCTTTAAGGGCGAGGATTTTGCCCCTCAGCGTCGCGAGAGCACGGTGGATGACGTCGCCCGCTGGTGCTGCAGGGGCGGTTGGCCTGCAAATCTTGGGCTTTCGGAAGATCTTGCGCGAGAGACGGCAAGCCAGTACGTGCACTCGGTGCTCGACGTCAACGTGCTGGACGAGGGCATGTCGCCCGAGCTTGCACACGGCCTTTTGCGAGCTCTTGCCATGAACGAGAGCCAGGCTGTCACGTACAAGACGCTCGTAAAGGACGCCTCGTACGGTGAGGCGGGCCCCGACGAGAGGACCATCGCTGCGTACTTGGACCTCTTCAACAGGCTCAAGCTGACCGAGGACCTGTGCGGATGGGAGCCGCCCATGCGCTCGAAGGCCCGCGTTCGCGTGCGCCCCAAGCGCTACTTCTGTGACCCGTCACTTGCGGCGGCGTTGCTGGGGGCTACCCCTGAGCGGCTGCTTGGCGATATGCAAACGCTGGGGATGCTCTTTGAGAATCTCGTCCTGCGCGACGTGCGCGTGTTCCTTTCCACCTACGGCGGTGTCGACAACAGTGTCCATTATTTCCGAGATGAGAAGGGCCTTGAGGTCGATCTGATCGTTGAGCACGACGGGCGCTGGGGAGCCATCGAGGTCAAGCTGAGTGATGCGAAAGCAGACGATGGAGCGAGAAATCTCAAGGCGCTGGAGAGGAAAGTGCTCTCCAATCCTGCCGCCCAGAATGCCGCGCCGGCGTTTTTGGCGGTCGTGGTTGGAAAGGGGAGCATTGCCTACACACGCGACGACGGCGTGGCGGTGATTCCCATGGCGGCACTTGGGGCGTAGTGGTTTTGCGGGCGTGCCGTGCTTCCTTTACCGAAAATCCATTTGGTAAACCAGATGCTCGCGGATAGAATAAAGTTGACGGCAGCCCAAGGGTGATAGCTGGGCAGCGCCGTTGCTTGGTCAAGAGGTCAGTGCCTTAATGGCAGCGACTTGTTATGCTTCGAATGCTGCTTGAGTGCCTCGGAAAGTTCGATAAGCGCCGTGAAGAGCGAGACCAAAGCAACCAAGAGCTCTACGAGCTCTGATGGGCCCGGGATGACCGCTGATTCAAGTCACCGGGCCTAAATCTAATATGAGAAAGCCATTGTCAATAGACATGTTCGTTCGAGCCCGGTTTGAAACC
>DAWEIC010000095.1:0-6024 GCA_052364855.1 Collinsella sp. | reverse complement strand
CTCCAGAGCTGCTGCGTCGTAAAGCCCAGACGCTCGCAGAGCTTCTCGGGCGAAGTCTCCTTGCCGTCGATGACGTAGTACTTCTTATAGTTGCCGAGCACCTCGCGGATCGTGTCGCCCATGTAGGGTTCGAGCTCCTCGAGCTGCTGCGACAGCACGCCAAAGCGCACTGTCTGGCCAATCTTCACGCGGCCGCGCGTGGGTTCAATCTTGCCCTGGATCACGTCGAGCAGCGTCGACTTGCCGGCACCGTTCTCGCCCAAAAGGCCATAGCGGTCGCCCGCACCAATGAGCCAGGTCACGTCAGAGAGCACCTGCTTGGGCGCGCCATCGGTATCCGCATAGCCGGCGTCCACGTCGACCACATCGATAACCTGCTTGCCCAGGCGGCTCACGGCGAGGCGCTTGAGCTCCAGCTCGTCACGCACGGGCGGCACGTCGGCGATCAGCTCGCGAGCGGCATCAACGCGAAACTTGGGCTTGGTGGAACGCGCCTGGGCGCCGCGGCTCAGCCACGCGAGCTCCTTGCGCGCCATGTTGCGACGGCGTTCCTCGGTAACCGCGGCCATGCGGTCGCGCTCCACGCGCTGCAGGATATATGCGGAGTAGCCGCCCTCGAAGGGATCGACCTGGCCGTCGTGGACCTCCCACATGCTGGTGCAAACCTCGTCCAAGAACCAGCGATCGTGCGTGACCACGAGCATCGCGCCCTGACCGCGCTGCCAGCGAGCCTTAAGATGGCGTGCAAGCCAGTTGATGGTGCGCATGTCCAGATGGTTAGTGGGCTCGTCGAGCATGAGCACGTCGTAGTCGCCGATCAACAGGCGCGCGAGGTCCACGCGGCGGCGCTGGCCACCCGAAAGCTCGCCCACCGTGCCCTCCCAGGGCACATCGCTAATGAGACCGGCGAGGATCTGGCGCGTGCGGGGGCTCGACGCCCACTCATACTCGGGCGTGTCGCCCACGACGGCATGGTGCACGGTGTCGGTGTCGACAAGCTGGTCCTTTTGGCCGAGCAGGCCGATCGTGGTGCCGCGACGATGCGTCACGCGGCCGTCGTCGGGCTCCAGCGTGCCGGCGAGCACGCTCAGCAGCGTCGACTTGCCGTCGCCGTTTTTACCGACAATACCAATACGGTCGCCCTCGCCCACGCCGAGCGTCACGCTATCGAAAATATGCTTGGTGGGAAACTCTAGGCTGACGGAATCGCATCCCAAAAGAATCGCCATATGCCCTGCTCCTTCGTAGAAATTCAACGTTGTCCATAATAGCAGCGAAAAGGCGGGCCGCACACGACACAAAAAGGCGGGCCATCTCCCAAAAGAGATGACCCGCCTCTCCAATCAGTCCCGTGGCAACCGTGGCCGCCGCGGGCCTCAAGCATGTCCCGGACTAGGAGAACATGCCGGTGAGGTAATCATTCAGCCGCTTATCCTTGGGCCGTTGGAAAATCTCGTCAGTCTCGTCGTACTCGACCATATCGCCCATGTAGAAGAACGCCGTGCGGTTGGACACACGCGACGCCTGCTCCATGTTGTGCGTCACGATGACGATGGCGCGGTCGGCAACGATCGATGACATCAGGTCCTCGATCGCCAGCGTCGAGATGGGGTCGAGCGCCGAGCAGGGCTCGTCGAACAAGATCACGTCGGGGTTGAGCGCCAGCGTGCGCGCGATGCACAGGCGCTGCTGCTGACCGCCCGAAAGCGCATAGGCGCTCTTGTCGAGCTTGTCCTTGACCTCGTCCCACAGCGCCGCGCCGCGCAGGCTCTCCTCGACCATGCGGTCGAGTTCGTCGCGGTCGGTGATGCCGTGGCGCCTAGGCGCAAACGTGATGTTGTCGCGAATGGACTTGCGAAACGGGTTGGGCTGCTGGAACACCATGCCAATGGAGCGACGCAACTCGTAGGTGTTCTCGGTCTTGGTGTTCACGTTGCGCCCGCGATAGTTGATCTCGCCCTCCACGCGGCAGCCGCGAATCTCGCGATTCATCAGGTTGAGGCTACGCAAGAAGGTCGACTTACCGCAGCCCGAAGGCCCGATGAGCGCCGTGATCTCGCCCTTGTGAAAGTCGAGCGACGTGTCGTGCAGGGCATGGTGGTCGCCATAGTACACGTTGACGTCCTTGGTGGAGAGCACGACCTCGTCGCTCACGGCCTTGCCGCTCACGCGCACGCGCTTCTCGCTCTCCCCCACACTCGATAGAAAGTCCTGGGTGTCGGACGCGGCCGCTTCGGTTGCGGGCGTTGCATTTATCTCGCTCATTCGGCCGTCATCTTCCTTGCCAGTTGCTTGCCCACAATGCGGGCGATTACGTTAAACAGCAGCACGCAAATCATCAGCAGCGCCGCGGTGCCCCAGACGATCTGCTGGGCCTCGGGGCTGCCTTCGCCATAGATCTTGTAGATGTGCACGGCGAGCGACTCGCCGGGGCGGAACACGTTCCAGGCGCAGGTGGGGCTCGACAGGTTAAAGCTCAAGAAGTTCAGGCGAACCGGCGAGCTCATGCCCGAGGTAAAGAGCAGTGCTGCGGCCTCGCCAAACACACGGCCGGCCGAAAGCACGATGCCGGTCACGATAGCGGGCATGGCCTCGGGGATCAGGATGTGCAGCGTGGCCTCCCAGCGAGTGAGGCCCATGGCCAGGCACGCATCGCGCTGGGCCTGCGGCACGTCCTCGAGCGCCTGCTGGATCACGCGCACCAGGATGGGGATGTTGAACATGGTGAGCGCGACGGCGCCGGAGATGATGGAGTACTTCCAGCCCAGCTGCACCGAGAACACCAGAAAACCGAACATGCCGACAACGATGGAAGGCAGCGAGGACAGCGTCTCGATGGCGGTGGAGGCAATGTCGCGGACGGGTCCGTCGGGTGCGTACTCAACCAAAAAGACCGCGCCACCCAGGCTGATGGGCACCGAGATGATCAGGGTGATCAGCAGCAGGTAGAACGAGTCGAACAGCTGGTAGAGCACGCCGCCCTGCGTTCCGTTGGCGCGCGACGGCTCCGTGAGAAAGCCCGGCTGGAACAGCGTCGAGATGCCCTCGAACAGGATATAGGCCACCATGGAGACGACGATGAGCATGACGATGGCGACGATCGCCGTCAACACGCCCGTGGCGAAGCGGTCCTGCTTTTGGACACGCCCGAGCCTCGCCTCGTCGATGTGGATACGCGTGCTAGCCACGAGCCTTCGCCCCCTTGCGGCCGATAAGGTGGATGATCAGGATGAAGATGAGACTCATGCCCATCAGCAGCAGGCCGAGCGCCCACAGAACATCGTCTTGGGCCGAGCCCTCGGCATAGACTGCCATGGACGTGGTGAGCGTGGTGGTGATGGTCGAAGCCGGCGACAGCAGCGACGTCGGCATGGCCTCGATGCCGCCGATGACCATGCGCACGGCGAGCGTCTCGCCAAAGGCGCGGGTCATGCCCAAGATAACCGCGGTCATGAGCGACGGCATGGCGGACTTGAGCACCACGTGCCAGATGGTCTGCCAGCGGGTGTAGCCCAGCGCGAGCGAGCCCTGGCGGTAGCCGTCGGGCACGGCGCGCAGGCCATCGACCGAAAGCGTGGTCATGGTCGGCAGGATCATGACGGCCAGCACGATGGCGCCGGGCAAGATGCCCAGGCCCGTGCTCACGTGGAAAACGCTCTTCATAAGACCGACGACCACGTGAAAACCGATCAGGCCAAAGACGACCGAGGGGATGCCGGTCAAAAGCTCAATGAGCGGCTGAAAGATCTTAGAGCCAAACTTAGGGCTAATCTCGACCGCAAAGATGGCAGAGCCGATGGCGATGGGCAGCGCGATGAGCGTGGAGAGCACCATGACCGCAAACGAGGTGACGATCAGGGGCAGGGCGCCGGTATAGGGCAGGCCGTTTTCGGCTGTGTTGGCCAGGTCCCACTTGGTGCCGGTGAAAAACTCGACGACCGAGACGCCGTCCTTGACAAAAGCCGAGAGGCCCTTTTGGGCGACCATAAAGATGAGCGCGGCAACGACAAGCGTCACGAGCGCTACGCACGCGCCCGTGACGCCCAGGCCCACGTTCTCAAGGTCGCGCTTTGGCAGCTGTTTTGCCATTGCAAACCTTTCCGGGGCGATTACTTATTTAGCAGAGACCTTGCCGCTGGCGTCCTTGACGACCTTCATGGCAGAGACGGGGATGAAGCCCTGCTCCTCGACGAGCTTGCCCTGGACGTCGTCGGAAAGCATGAACTCCAGGAAGGCCTTGGTGGCCTCGTCGGCGTCCTTGGAGCAGTACATGTGCTCGGTAGCCCAGATCTTGAAGGAGTCATCAGTGACATTCTTGCTCTTGGGCTCGACGCCCTCGACCTTGATGGCGTTGAACTTGGAGTCATCGAAGTGCGAGAAGTCGAGGTAGGAGATGGCGTTATCGGTGCTGCCCATCTGAGTCTGGACGTCGCCGGACTTGTCGAGCTCGGCGTCGCCCTTAAAGTCGACGGTCTCGTCGCCAAAGACGGCGGCCTCGAAGGTGGCGCGGGTACCGGAGCCGGCCTTGCGGTTGAGGACGACGATGGTGGCGTCGTCGCCGCCGACCTCCTTCCAGTTGGTAATCTGACCGGAGAAGATACCCTTGAGCTGCTCGAGGGACAGGTCGTCGACCTTGACGTTCTTGGAGACGACGGGGCCCATGCCCACGACGGCGACCTCGTGGTCGACGAGGTTCTTGACTTGATCGGCCTCAAGCTTGGTCTCGGCGAAGACGTCGGAGTTGCCGATGGTGACGGTGCCGGCGGCGACAGCGGTCAGGCCCTTGCCCGAACCGTTACCCGAGCCGGAGACGGAGACATCGGGGTTGGCGTCCATGAACTTCTCGGCAGCGGCCTCGACGAGAGCCTGGAACGAAGAGGCACCGTCGTAGGTCACCTCGCCGGAGACGGACTCGGCAGCAGCGGCGCTACCCTTGTCGGCGGCATCGGATGCGCCGGAGCCGCCGCACCCAACGAGACCGAGACCGACGATGCTGGCAAGACCACCAGCGAGGCCGAGGAACTGACGACGAGAATAAGCCTGATCGAGCATGATCTTCCTTTCATACATGCGATTCGCGGGCACCCTGCCCGCTTTGCTGTTTGGAAAGATACGGCCTCGATCGGGCAGTGCCCGCGCCAACTGCGGTTTTTTACGGGCATCTGATAGACCCTTACCGCAAGCGCAGCACGGCCTTTACAAACGAATAACAATCCAGCGCCGAACATGGCGCACCTTTTACACCAGAGGAAGGTAGTTGTTGGGGACGTTCTTAAACGACTAGTCGTTGGGGACGTTCTTGTTTGACTAGTCATTTAAGAACGTCCCCAAGGACTACCTTGGAAACCCCGCAGGTTGAGCATAAGTCAGCGAAAACGCCCCTAAGCGAGCAAGGTGACGTGAAAGAGGAGGGAAGCGTACTTTTGTACGCGACCGACGATTGAACGTCAGATTGCCGCTTGGGGGCGTTTGCAGCGTCGAGCTGTTACGCGGTTTGGTAAAACCGCGTAACCCTAAAGCTCTAATTCATTCAAACGGAGGATCGCAACAATATAGATCTTGAGCGCCTGCTTGAGCTGTTCCTCGTTGGCGCACTCGTTGGGGCCGTGCATCTGGCCGCCCCATGCGGGCAGCTCCAGGCCGGTCTCCTCGGGGCCAAACGAGACGGCGCGGGCAAAGTTGCGCGCGTACGTGCCGCCGCCCATGGCAAAGGGCTCGGCATGCTTGCCGGTGAACTCGTTATAGGTATCGATAAGCGCCTTCACGGCCGGATCGTCGGCAGACACCGAGAACGGCACCTTTGCATGACCCAGACGACACGTCACGTCAAAGCGCCCCACGAGCGGCTCGAGCTGCTCGCGGATGGTATCGGCGCTCGTGCTATCAGGGAAACGCACGTCGATGACCTGCTCGATATGGCCATCCACCACGCGGATGACGCCGGGGTTGCAGGTGAGCGGGCCAAACGCCGGGCTCGTCGCGTCGATACCCAGGCCGCGACCATAGGCATCCGCATGCACAAAG
>DAWEIC010000094.1:0-6026 GCA_052364855.1 Collinsella sp. | reverse complement strand
TCAACTTCAAGGGCGCGACCAGAAGGTCAGCGCCCTTTCGTTTCACGTCACCTTGCCTCAAATGCGACCCGCTCGCTGGCATTGCCAAAACATCGACGTTTACATGTTGGAATGATCCGTGGGGGACGGAGGAAAAGGGATCATTTTCCGAAACCTTTCCGCAACAATGCGCTCTTCGCGGCCCTGGCGCCTGCTCGCAACGGTCCCTGCGCTACACTTAGTCGCACTGTGGCGACTTTGCGCCGCTCCCGACCCAAAGGGGGACTCTCATGAAGAACACTCAGCTGCTGCTGATCAACGATATGTGCGGCTACGGCAAGGTCGCGCTTTCCGCCATGCTGCCGGTGCTGTCGCATATGGGCTACCGCATCCACAACCTGCCGACGGCGCTTGTGTCCGATACGCTCAACTATCCTAAGTTCTACATCCACGACACCACGGAGTACGTGCGCCAGAGCCTCGCCATCTGGGAAGAGCTCGGCTTTGAGTTCGACGCTATCTCGACCGGCTTTATCGTGACCGAGGAAGAGACGCGTATCATCTCGGACTTTTGTCACCGCCGCGCGCAAAAGGGCACCAAGGTGTTCGTCGATCCCATCATGGGCGACAACGGCAAACTCTATGCCGGTGTTCCCGAGTCCACGATCGGCCTCATGAGGCACTTGCTCGAGTGCGCCGACTATGCGGTACCAAACTACACCGAGGCGTGCCTGCTCACCGATACGCCCATTGCCGAGCAAATCACGCCCGATGAGGGCCGCGTTCTTGTGGATGCCGTGCGTGCCCTGGGCGCCAAGTCGGTGGTCATTACGAGCGCTGTGGTCGACGGTGCGAATGTCGTCATCGGTTACGACCATGTGGCGGGGGAGTACTTCACGATTCCCTTCGAGCTGATTCCGGTCTACTTCCCGGGCACGGGCGACACGTTCTCGGCGGTGCTTGTCGGCCGCGTTATGGCCGGTTGGAGCCTGCAGCGCGCGACGAGCGATGCCATGCGTGTGGTAGCGGAGCTCATCGAGCGCAATGCCGACCAGGAGGATAAGTCCGCCGGCCTGCCCATCGAGGCCTGCCTGGATGTGATTGACCATGAGTAACGCCGACGAGAGCAGCACCGAGGCGGCGGGCGAGAACAAGCCGCTCGGTGCCCCGCGCGGCAGGCGCCCACGTATTCGTATTAGCTGCGTGGACCAGCTGGGCACATGCCGCTGCCATCACGGGCACAAGCCGGGTGACGTCTTCGACTTCGACCGCGACCGCGGCAAGATGTGCGCCATGGCCTGCCATGTGGGCTTTCCCTATATCGATATCCTGCGCTATGGCGGAACCGTGCCTGGCAACGAGCCCGGCACGGCAAAGTTCTGCTGCCCCGAAGTCGATACACTGAACGTCTGGCTTGCCGAGATCGTTGACGAGTAGTCGAGCGCAATGTGACAAAGGGACAGCCCCTTTGACACATTCGCCGGTGGTGCCCCTTCTCTTGCTTATAATCTCAAATCTCTGCATATCATCCGATTTTAGGTTCTAAAAATTCTGCGTTTCATCGATAATCAAGCATATAAAACTTTGCATTTCATTCGATGACACCGAGGGGAGAGCCTATGCTGCGTAGGAAAATAGCGGCAGAGCTGGAGCGTTGGCTGAAGTCTTCCGAGCAAAAGGCCTTGTTCATTACGGGTTCTCGCCAGATTGGCAAAAGCTATTCGATTCGCGCATTTGGCAAAGCCAACCATGCAACCTTCATCGAGCTTAACCTCATGGAAAACCGCCAGGCAAAAGATGCTCTTCTCGAGGCGCGGGATGCCGATGATTTCATCAGCAGGGTGACGCTTCTTTCGGGAAAGTCGATTGCACCAGGCAAAACGCTTGTGTTTATCGATGAGGTCCAGGAGGCCCCCGACATCATGACGATGGCAAAGTTCCTTGTTGAGGACGGGAGGTGCCGCTGGGCGTTTTCGGGGTCAATGCTCGGGACTCAGTTCAAGGGCGTCAGGTCCTATCCCGTGGGGTATGTTCACGAGCTTAGGATGTTCCCGCTCGATTTTGAGGAGTTTTGCTGGGCAATCGGGGTGAGCGAGGGGGCTCGCCAAACGATACGTGACGCGTGTATCAGCGAGAGGCCCGTTCCTGATTACATTCATGACGCGATGATGGCAAACTTCAGGACCTATACCGTTGTCGGCGGAATGCCGGAGGTCGTGCAGCGTTTCCTTGACACGCAGGGCGACCTTGCCTCTGTTCGTCAGCTGCAGTCAGAGCTCAACGAACAGTACCGGCGGGATATCTCCAAGTATGCAAGCGGGCGAGCCCTGCAGGTGCAGAGCATCTACGATCAGCTCCCTATTATGCTCGAGGGCGAAAACAAGCGCTTCGTGCTCAATTCCATTGACCCCAAGGCTCACTACGAGAAGTATCAGCGAGATTTTGTATGGCTTGTCGATGCCGGCGTTGCTCTCAAAGCCGATATCGTAACCGAGCCAAAATCGCCCCTGCTCAAGACGGCACGGCCATCGCAGTTCAAGCTATATCAATCGGATACGGGCATGTTGATGGCGCGCTACCCCGTTGGAGTCGCCCAAGCGGCGTATCTTGATAGCAAAGAGCCCAATCTGGGCGGCATTTACGAAAACGTGGTGGCCCAGCAGCTAGCTGCCCAAAATCGCCAGCTTTACTACTATCAGACAAAAAAGCGCGGCGAAGTGGACTTTGTGGTCGATGGACCGGATGGGACGGCTGTTCCGATCGAGGTTAAATCGGGCTCCTATTACCACGCGCACGCTGCGCTCGGTCATGTGCTTGATACGGCTGAATATGGCGTAAGGCTCGGGATTGTTTTCTCGAGAGGCAACGTTGAGCGCAACGGAGCGGTTCTCTATTTGCCGCTATATGCGACCTGGGCCCTTTCGGATGTTTTGGGCGACTCCTGCGCCGAAGGGATAAAGCTGGAGGTCAAGCCGGTCTAGGGCCAGTCCCGGATGTGGCAAAGGGGTAGTCCCTTTGTCACATTCATGAGCGTGGATTTTCTCCCACCGAGATAACGAGCGTGGATTTTCTCCCGTTTAGAGCGCACTCGAACGCTCAAAGTGGGAGAAAATCCACGCTCGTTTTATGCCGATGGCGTGGCCCGTGTGCCCGCGCCGCCCGAGCGCCTACAGCTGCTCGAGCATGGCGGTGCAACCGGCGAGTACATCGCGGTAGGTGGCGTCGAAATTGCCGGTGTACCAGGGGTCGGCCACGTCGCCGGGGCGATCGGTCCAATCGAGCAGGCGCGAGATCTTGCCATCGGGGTCCTTCCCAAAAATTCGGTACAGGGCGCGGGCGTTCTCGTCGTCCATATAGACAATGTCGTCCCAGTCGCCATACTCCGCGCGACGCACCTGACGTGCGCGATGTGCGACGACGGGAATCCCGACCTCGCGTAGCTTGGCAACGGTACCGTGGTGTGGCGGGTTGCCGATCTCCTCGGTCGAGGTCGCCGCGGAATCGATGGCAAACTCCGCCTCGCGCCCAGCGCGGCGCACGAGCTCGGTAAACACCGACTCGGCCATCGTCGAGCGGCAGATGTTTCCATAGCAGATAAACAGTACACGTTGCATATGCGGTTTCCTTTCAATCGCCATCATCGAGCTCGAGTATCGCATCTACGCCTGCGCCATCGCCCTCTTGCGTTCCCAGCGAGCCAACTTAATCGTCACCAGCGTGAGCGCCCAGGCCACAAGCGAGAACACGGCACCGACCGCGCCTACATATGCAATGCCAACTCCGCTTACCACGGCGCCGCCCACTGCGGTGCCAAACGAGATGCCGACGTTAAACGCCATGGGTTCCACCGAGCTCGCGAGCACCATCGATTTGGGGTGGCGGCTGCGGGCAACGTCCATAAAGTGCGTGATGCACGAGACCGAGAACAGATACATGAGCATCGCCAGGCTAAAGACAAAGACGAGCGCGAGGGGCATGGTGGTGCCCACGGCAAACAGCCCAAACAGAGCCGCGGCCTGGAGCACAAACGTCACGAGCAGCGCCTTCATGCCAAAGCGCGCATCGATCCATCCGCCCAGGATGTTCGAGACCAGGCAGAACACGCCGTAGGCCATGAGTGTGGTGCTTGCCTGAACGGTGCCCATGCCCAGCACCTGCTCCAAGTAGGGCGTCACGTAACCGTAAAACACATAGACCGATCCCACGCCAAACAAAAAGATGAGCATGCCGGTGATGATGCTCGGTTCGCGTAGAAGCCCCGCTTGCTCGCGGAAGGTGGCGGGCTCATCGGTCTGGCCGGCGCGTGGCATAAACGCCACGAGCGCGGCACAGATCAGAACGGCAAAGGTGAGCGTGCCGTACATGGCAACATGCCAGTCGAGTGTATCGGCCACAAACTTGCCGATCGAGGTCACAAAGACCATCGCCACAGAGAATGCGCCGTACACCACCGAGATGGCGAGCGATGTCTGCTGCGGGGACAGCAGCTCGGGGATATACGTCACGCCCACGGCGAGCAGTGCGCCCGAGACGGAGCCCAAGATGATGCGCGAGGCAAACAGCACTTGGAAGTTGGGCGCCAACGCCATGACCAGATTGCCGAGCACAAAGATAATGCTGTAGCACACGAGCAGTTGGTAACGACGGAAGCGCCCCGTGCTGAGCGCGAGCACCGGCGTCGCGATAGCGTAGATCAGTGCGAACACGCTAATAAGTTGGCCTGCGGTGGCAAGCGATACGCCGAGTTCCGTCGCCAAGTCACTTTCGATGCCGATGACCACGAACTCCGAACAGCCGAGCGAAAAGCCTAACAACACGAGCAGCGCCAGGCAGAGCTTGGTGCGCGCGGGGGAGAGCGCGGCGGCGGTTGACTTACTTTTTGGCGTGGTTGCGGCGGTCAAGGTTGTCACTCCAATGTCGCGTGAATAAGCGGGATTCAATCCCTGCAACTCTAACAGAATGTGACAAAGGGACAGTCTCTTTGTCACATTCGCGGCGTGGCTGCCGCCTAAACCGTCACAACATTCGATGAAAATCTCGAAAACGAGGAAAAACGTCGAATGTTGTGACGGTTTTCGTGTCCGGCGCGGGTGAGCTTCGGTGCCGTCTGGGGGTATAAGACTAGCGAATGTTTATTTGCGAGGCCTAAGGGGCGCCCCGTATGGATATCGATAACTTTGAATGGTGGTATAGCGAGGGCGAGGCTCCGGACGAGGAGTGGGACGAGCCCGCGTCGCGTGACGTGTCGAGCGACGAGGACGAGACCGGCAACGATGCCGCTGTCGAGCCTGATGCCGCCTCCGATGCCGCCGAGCCCCTGACCTTTGAGCAGGCTTGGGCCCAAGCCGAGGCCGATGAGGCTAAGGCCGATGCCACGGCCACACTCGGTGAGCCGGCGGACATGTCCATCTCGCCGGCAAAGATCCCGCAGCCGCGTCACACCATCGACCCCGACAGCACGGCATCCTTCAGCATTCTCGACGTGCCCGCGCAAGGCGCCCAGGCGCCTGCGCCCACACATCGCCCCGACCTGGCTCGTGAGGAAGACGCGGGCCGCCGTTCTCCGCTCGGCCCCATCCTCATCGCCTTCATGGCCGGCGTTATCGCCTGCTCGGCAATCGGTAGCGTTTGGAGCCATGTCGAGCAGCAGCGTCAAGACGCCGCCAAGGTCGAGATGTCTGTCGAGCAATCGCTCAGCCGCACGCGCTCGGTACATGTGTCGGTCGAGGTCAAGGACGGCGCGATGTGGGACACCGCGCGTGGCGACAGCCAAATGCTCATCCACATCGTGGGGCGTACGCTCAAAGGGCAGACGATTGACGAGTATCAATACGTCAATTCCGCTGGTGACGGCATCGAGCTCAAGCCCGGCGACTACGAGCTCACCGTCGACGAACCGCCCGTCGCCACCGACGGCACGCGCTTCCGCGCCTCAAAGCGCATGGTTCCCGTGAGCTTTAACTCGCAGGCGCCCGATACGGTCGATAGCACTCCGCAGGGCGGGTTTGACCTTTACGCTATTGCTCAATAACTGCGCCTGTCGCTCA
>DAWEIC010000093.1:0-6096 GCA_052364855.1 Collinsella sp. | reverse complement strand
TGCTGCCCGACGACGTCGCCATCATTCGCATGGACGCCGATTCCACGCGCGGCAAGGACGCGCACAAAAAGCTGCTCGAGCAGTTCGATGCCGCCGATTGCGCGGTACTGCTGGGTACCCAGATGATCGCCAAGGGCCTCGACTTTCCCGAGGTCACGCTCGTGGGTGTGGTCAATGCCGACTTTGCATTAAAGCTGCCCGATTTTAGAGCGGGGGAGCGCGCTTACGATTTGCTGGAGCAGGTCGCCGGCCGCGCCGGCCGCGGCGATCGCCCCGGCGAGGTCATTATCCAGACCTATCTGCCCGAGGACCCGGTCATTCGCGCCGTCGCCGAGCACGACCGTTCAATCTTTACCGACTACGACCTGGAACAGCGTCGCGACGCCCTGTATCCGCCGTTCGTGCGCCTGGCCAACATCTTGGTATGGTCGACGAACGCGGACGTTGCGCGGGACTACATCGGTCGCATCGCGAAGCTCCTCAAGCGTCGCTGGCATGCCGCCGCGCCCGACTTTTTGCGGGCGGGGATCGCCGTGCCCCAGGTGCTTGGTCCGGCTTCATGTGTAATCGAGAGAGCTAAGGACCGTTACCGCTTCCATCTGCTTGTAAAGTCGCCGGTAGGGTACCATGTCTCTGATGATATCGACGCCTGCCTCAAAGAGGTGGGCTCCGTGCGCGGCGTGAGCGTGAGCGTTGACGTCGACGCATATGATTTGATGTAACAACCCGAAAGGATGGCCATGGAAGCCAACGGAATCGTACTGTCGCCCGACCCTCGTCTGCGCCAGGAGTGCGCCGTCATCGAGGAGATCACCCCGGCGATCGAGGCGCTTGCCGAGAAGATGAAGAAGATGATGTTCGACAACGGCGGCTGCGGCCTGGCTGCTCCGCAGATCGGCGAGCTCATTCAGCTTGTCACCATCGACTGCGATTACAGCGACAAGAATGACTATGACCCGTATGTGCTCATCAACCCTGTCATTGTTGAGCAGAGCGACCATCTGGTGCCGTTTAGCGAGGGATGCCTGTCTATCCCCGGCATTAGCTGCGAGATTGAGCGTCCCGACCATGTCGTCGTCGAGGCGTACGACCTGGATGCCAACCTGATTCGCTATGAGGCCACGGGCGATCTGTTCTGCGTGTGCCTCCAGCATGAGATCGATCACCTGCACGGCAACACCATGTTCGAGCGACTCAAGCCGATGCAGCGCATCAAAGCAGTCAAGGAGTACCAGGACGCCCTGGCCCGCGGCGCTCGACCGGGCGAGACCGAATAAGGCCGTCCGTCCCTGGGGCTGGCCGCCTATATATCATCCCGTGCTCAAACATTCTCGCTGCGCTGCGAAACTGCGCGCGGGACGATATATAGGCGGCCAGCCCCAGGGACTACTTGTTCTTGGCTCGGTTCGCCCGGGTGCCGTTGGGCCAGGGAGGGGCGTCTTTGCTGATAGGTGCTTTGTTGAGAGAGCTGCTTTTATTGCGGCTCTTTCTTTGGTTTTGGGTATATTTGTTCTTGTTGAATTGTTATTGCGGATGAGCTGGGTACTTGGCTTTCCGCTGCTCTTTGTAGCCGTCTCGGCTTTGGTTGAGAGGAGACGATCTTTATGCGTATTGTGTTTATGGGTACGCCGGATTTTGCTGTGCCTTCGCTTACTTCGCTTGTTGAGGCTGGGAACGAGATTGCGCTTGTTGTTACTCGTCCTGATGCTGTTCGTGGACGTGGTAAAAAGTTGGAGCCGTCTCCTGTTAAGGCCAAGGCGCTTGAGCTTGGCCTGCCGGTTGTTGAGGCTAATCGTATGACGCCTGAGGTTGTTGAGGCGCTTCAGACTGCCCAGGCTGAAATATTCTGCGTGGCTGCCTATGGCTGCATTCTGCCGGATGAGGTGCTGCATATGGTGCCGCTTGGTATTGTGAACGTTCATGCGTCCTTGCTGCCTCGTTGGCGTGGCGCTGCTCCTATTCAGCGTGCCATTCTTGCTGGTGATGAGGTTGCTGGCGTTTCCATTATGCGCATTGGGCATGGCGTGGATATTGGCGCTTATTGTGCTCAGGCTTCCACGTCGGTTGCCGGTAAACATGCTGAGGCGCTGACCATGGAGCTTGGTGAGCTGGGCGGTAAGTTGCTGGCCGACACGCTTCCCTTGCTTGCCGATGGCTCGGCTGTCTGGACTGAGCAGGATGAGTCGCTTGTGACCCATGCTGCCAAGATTTCTAAGCAGGAGATGCGTCTGGATCCGCAGATGGCGGCGCTCGATTGCGTGCGTCATGTGCTGGCCTCGTCTGATACCGCGCCTGCTCGTTGCGTGATTGCCAGCAAGTCGGTTCGCGTGCTCGATGCTGCACCGGCCGATGTGTCGCTTGGTGAGGGTCAGGTTCTCGTTAAGGCCAAGCGTGTTTTCCTTGGCCTTTCCGATGGTGCGGTTGAACTGCTCGAGGTTAAGCCCGATGGCAAGCGTGCCATGGCCGCTTCTGCTTGGGCTGCTGGGCTGCAAGGCGCCGATCTTATCTGGGGTGTTTTGTCATGAGCAAGCTGTCTCCCGCGCGCAAGCTTGCGCTCGATGTGCTAATGGAGGCCGATCGCCGCGGCATGTATGCGCGTGACGTGCTGTCCTCTCGCGCATCGGCCAAAGCTATTGACCAGCGCGATTCCGCTTTTGCCGCCCGCTTGGCGCTGGGTGTGGCCGCTACGCAGGGTATTTTGGACGAGCTGCTCGATCAGTTTCTCGATAAGCCTAAAAAGGTTGCGCCGCGTGTTCGCATGGCACTTCGTATCTCGGCCTTCGAGATGCTCTATCTGCATACGCCTGGTCGCGTTGCGGTGAGTCAGGGCGTTGAGCTGGTGCGCAGCGGAGCTAAGTCTGCCGCCGGTTTGGCCAATGCCGTGCTGCATAAAGTCGCGGACAACGTTGAGGACTTTGCCACGGCGTCCGACGTGGATGAATCCGAGCGCCGTCTTGTCCGTCTGTCGCGCCTGATGGGTCTACCGCGTTGGCTGTGCGCTCGCATTATGGCATCGTTCGACACGCCTGAGGGTGCGCTTAACTTTGCCGGCAATCTGGCCCCCGCGCCGCTGGCCCTGCATGAGAACGCCTTTGCGACCAAGCCCGATCCGTATATCTCGCAGCTTGTGGCGCCTGTCTTCCCGGGCTGCCATGCCCCGGTTGATGCCCAGGTTACCGTTGCTTCGGGTGTGTTTGAGCGTGCTGCCGCGGTGGCATCTGATCTCAACGCCCAGCTCATCGCCACGGCAGCCACGCGCCCCGGAAGCTGCCTTGAGATTGGTGCCGGTCGCGGAACCAAGACCTATATGATGATGTGCCAGGCCAAGCGTGCGGGCTATGAGCGTCAGCATACGGCACTTGATCTTCATGACCGTAAGTGCGACCTGAATCTCGCTCGCCTGCATAAGGCCGGTATTCAGGGCGTTCGTACGGTTTCGGGTGATGCCTGCGAGCTTGATGAGGTGCTCACTTCGTTTGATGCCATGCTTGGCGAGCCGGTTAAGTTCGACACGGTCTTTATCGATGCGCCGTGCTCGGGCACCGGCACCATGCGCCGTCACACCGAGATTCCGTGGCGTCTGACCGAAAAGGATGTGACGGTTGAGCTGCCCAAACTGCAGTTGACGATGCTCAAAGAGGCTGCTGAGCGCGTGGCTGCCGGTGGCGAGCTCATCTATGCGACGTGCTCGGTCTTCGACGAGGAGAACACGCAGGTTGTGGACGCTTTCCTGAACTGTCCCGAGGGTGCCGGCTTTAGTGTGGCACCCCTTTCCGAGGCGCAGATTCTGCAACTTCCCGATTTCGCGCAGGCCAAGAAGCTCGTATCCGTACGCCAGAACGATCGAGGCCTCTTCCAAAGCGTTCCCGTAAACGCCGACTCCTACGACGGCCACTTCTGCGCCAGGCTGGTCCGCAAGTAACGACTAAGTTGCGGTGAAATAGGGATTGAATAGCGGCTTCTGCCCGCCAAACAGTCCTTATTTCACCGCAACTCATAGAGCCACCTTTAGCGCAAAGAATTAGCCCCGCGATCGGCGTTGATCGCGGGGCTGTTTGGTTTCTAGTGGCTGTGCGGGCAGTTGGCGCAGCAGCCGCTCGTGGCGCTGGTGCTGGAGCCGCCGCTTCGCTGGTCGGTGTTGTAGAAACCGCTGCCCTCAAACTTGATGCCGCTGGCCGAGAACGTCTTGGCCGCCGGGGCACCGCAGCTCGGACACACGACCTCGGGGTTCTCGGACATGGGATGCTCAACCTCAAACACGTTGCCGCAGCTCGAGCACTTGTAATCGTAGCGCGCCATAATACTTCCTTTTCAGCACAAAGCGGGCAGATCGCTCTGCCCGCATAAATTCAAACAGCTGTAACTGTACCCTATATCGGGGGTTTTATCACGCTTCGCCCCAGAATCTATGGGTGTTGCGCAGGAGCTGTGCAGTTTTGCCTTCGGCGGCCGCAACGTCGGCCTCATCGGCCTGCCAGGTCCAGTTGCCCGTGGCGACACCCGGCACGTTCATGCGCGCATCGTCGCCTAGCCCCAGGATGTCCTGCAGCGGCATCATCACCAGGGGAGCGTCGCTTGCCAGCGCGTCGCTCATCAGCTTGGCCGCCACCTCAACACCGCTCGGCTCGTCGCCGCCCGCGAAGGAGCGCGTGCACCAACCGGTGAGCGTCGACGTGTCGTGTGTCGAGGTGTACAGAATCTTGCCCGGCGTGGGATGCACGCCGCAGCGGACGTCGTAATCGCTAAACTCCAACACGTCCATGCCGGGGAAGCCGCAGGTCGAAGCCATGGCTCGAACGCCGGGCGTCAGATAGCCCAGGTCTTCGGCGATAAAGTTGAGCGGCCCCAGCTCGTTATAGGCAGTCTGGAACAGATCCTTGCCCGGTCCCGCCAGCCAGCGGCCGTCGGCGCAGGCCTTACCTGCGGGAATGCTAAAGTAGCTGTGAAATCCCAGGAAGTGGTCCAGGCGCACACGGTCGTAGAGCGAGAACGCGCGACGCAGACGGTCCATCCACCAGCGGTAGCCGTTCTCCTTCATGTGATCCCAACGGAAAGTGGGGTTGCCCCACACCTGGCCCTCGGGCGCAAAATTGTCGGGCGGCGCGCCGGAAATCTCAATCGCCTTGCCGGTATCGGACAGCCAGAAGTTCTCGGGCTCGCTCCACGCATCGGCCGAATCGTCCGAAACGTACATCGGGATGTCGCCGATTACCTCGATACCCTTCTTGTGCGCGTAGTTCATGAGCTCGCACCAGGCCAGATCAAAGCGGTACTGCATGTACGCCTGCAGCTCTGCCTCGTCGTGGAAACGCTTGTCGTCAATTAGGTGCTCGTTGTAGCGCGCGACATCGGCCGGCCAATCGTGACGCGATTCGCCTTCAAAGTACTTCTTAACGGCCATATAGACGCAGTACTTCTCGAGCCAATCTGCGTTGCGATGTTTAAACGCCGTGTAGAGCGGGTCTGCATCTTCGCCGCCACGGGCTTTCCAAGCCTCAAAGTCGTCCGCAAGTTCCTCTTGGCTTTCGGGCAGCAGGTCAATATTGCCTGCAAAGGCCGAAGGCCCAGCGTAAGGGGAGCGGAAGAAGTCCGTCGGGTTGACAGGCAGAACCTGCCAGTAGCGCATGCCCATAGCGGCCAGATGGTCGATAAAGCGACGCGTGGGTGCGCCGATTGTGCCGGGCTTGCCGTCGTCGGTGGGCACCGAGGTGATATGGCACACAACGCCTGCGCCGTGATCGAGCGGCTCCTGCAGGCGCTGCTCGGCATGGTGATAGATGATCGACGAACCCAGCGGATACAGATCGAGCGTGACCGTACCATTGTGAATCTCGCACTCGTGACCGCTGATCACGTCACTTGCGCATTCGCTGAGCGCTGGAATTGTCACGCGGTGCGAATTGCGTAGGCTGCGGTTGATGATAACCGTCGCGGACTCGCCATTGTTGCCCGTGCGGTTGTATGCCAGCACCTCGTCGTTGAGCGCGAAGGCCTTAATCTCGCCGTCGATCATAAATGGCAGCGCGCGGCGCACGGCGGAGGCGTTCTTGACAATAGCCAGCGTGTCGAAGTCGTGCAGTTGGTCCTTGGTCGGCA
>DAWEIC010000092.1:0-6131 GCA_052364855.1 Collinsella sp. | reverse complement strand
GCCGGCGACCCCGCGGAGGTCGCCTATACGCGCGTCGGATGCGGCGAAACATCCGGCGCGCGTGAATCTACTTGTAATTAGTAGGTGCGATCGTTGAGCGTGCTCCAGAGCTTCTTGGACTCAGCCATGGTCCACGCGTTGATCTTTTCCTCGTCAATGCCAACGAACTCGCGATCCTTGTACAGGACGCGGCCGTTGATGATGGTGGTACGGCAGTTTTTGCCCATCATGCCAAAGAGCATGTGGCCGTCGATGTTCTCCTCGCTCAGCGGCGTAAAGGGCTTGTAGTCCATGACGATGACGTCGGCGGCAGCGCCGGGCTCGAGCACACCGAGCTTGCGATCGAAGTACTTGCTGGCCATCTTGGCGTTATTCTCGAACAGCATGGTCATGGCCTCACACCAGCCCACGTTGGGCATGGCGGCGTTGTGGCGCTGGATGATTAGGAAGACCTTGAGGCTCTCGAGCATGTCGTGGGTGTAGGCGTCGGTGCCCATGCACACGGGGATGCCGCGGCGGAAGAACTCGAGCACGGGGGCGCAGCCCACGGCGTTGCCCATATTGGATTCGGGGTTGTTGACCAGCCAGGTGCCGGACTCCTTGACGATATCCATCTCGGCGGGCGTCACGTGGATGCAGTGGCCGAGCATGGTGTCGGGACCGAGCAGGTTGTGCTGCAGCAGGCGCTCGACGGGGCTGATGCCGCCGCGGTTGAGGCGGGAATCCCACACATCGTTCATGCCCTCGCACACGTGGATGTGGAAGCCGGTCAGGCCGTTGTTGGCCTCGGCCATCTTGTCCATGGTCTCGTCCGACAGCGTAAAGGTGGCGTGACCGCCAAACATGGCGGCGATCATGTGGTTGTCGTTATCGCGACGCTCCTTGGCGGCCCACTGGGCAAATTCGGCGTTCTCGGCAATGGCCTGGTCGCATTTTTCCTGGCCGCGGCGATCCGAGACCTCGTAGCACAGGCACGAACGCATGCCCAGCTCCTGAGCGGCGTCCTTAATGGTAAAGAGACTGCCCGGAATCTCGCAGAAGCTCGCGTGGTGATCGAAGATCGTGGTGACGCCGTCGCGGATGGAATCCAAAATCGTGGCATAGGCGCTGGCCTTGGTGCCGTCGAGCGTCAGGTTGTCGTCGATCTTCCACCACTGCTGCTCAAGATTCTCCAGGAAGTTGGTGGGGTTGCAGCCCTTAATGGCAAGGCCGCGGGCCAGACCCGAGTAGATGTGGGTGTGGCAGTTGATAAGTCCGGGCATGATGAGGTTGCCCTGGGCGTCGACGTACTCGGCATCCGGGTACTTGGCCTTGAGCTCGCGCTCGGGACCTACTTCGACGATCGTATCTCCGTCAATGGCGACCGCACCGTTTGGAATGAACGGGGTCTGAGCGTTGCGAGTAAAGACGGAACCGTTAGCGACCAGAAGCATGGATGCTCCCTTCAACATCAGGGGCGGGGTTTGACACCTCTGACATGGCGGAGTGCGAAGCGCCGGCCTACACCGGAAACGGGCCCTCTCCCGTCAACGCTTCACCAAAGGGACAAACCCTTTGAAGTGCGGCTTGGCGCCGCATGACGTCGGCGGACGAGGCGATGCGTCCGCCGACGAATAGCACCGAATTGGTTACTTCTTGCTCTCGGGCAAGACCAGATCCACGGCGGCATCCTTGGCGGCATCGATGTGCTGAGCCACGACCGGCGTCTGCGGAAGGATCAGGTTAAGGACAATGGCCATGATGGCGGTGGGGGTCACGGCGTTGGAGCCGATGACGGTGGACACCCAGGTGGGCATGCCCTCGCCGGCAAGGCAACCGCTGGCCATCCAGATACCCAGGCCAAAGACAACGGAGGTGCCGACGATGGTGGTGGTGCGCTGCGTGAGGCCCTCGCGGGTGAACATGCGCACACCGTTCATGGTGATGGTGCCAAAGACGCCGACGGTCGCGCCGCCGATAACAGGCTGCGGGATGGCGGAGAGCACGGCAGAGAGCTGCGGGAATAGACCGGCGATGGCAAAGACGGCCGCGATGATCACAAAGACCCACTTGTTGACGACCTTGTTGGAGCAGATGATGCCCACGTTCTGGCCAAGGGCGCTGGTGGGAAGACCGCCCAGCAGGCCGCCGACCATAGAAGTGAGGCCCTGGGACACGATAGCGCCGGAGAGCTCGCGCTCGGTGGGCATACGGTCGATGGAGCCCAGGCAAGCGGCGGAGACGTCACCGATAACCTGGATGGCAACCATGGGGAACACGACGGCGAGGGTAATGCAGACCTCGGGATCAAACTCGAGCGCGTAGGGTATGAGCTTGGGAAGAGCGAAGACCTGGGCGGTAGCGACGCTGGAGAAGTCGATCATGCCAAAGGGGATGGAGACGATCATGCCAACGATCATGCCAAAGAACACGGATCCCAGCTTGAGCGTGCCCTTGCCAAAGTTGGCGAGCGCAAAGACCACGGCGAAGGTGATAAGAGCGACGCACCAGGCCTGCGGGGTGCCCCACAGCGGCGTACCCATACCGCCGGCCATATACTTGACAGCCGTGGGATAGAGAGAGACGCCAATGGAGAAGATGACCGTACCGGTCACGACGGGCGGGAATAGCCACTTAATCTTGCTGTAAGCCAGACCAAAGAGGACCGCGACGGCGCCGCCGACGATCTCGCCGCCCAGCAGCGCACCAAAGCTAAAGCCCGAGGCACCCATGGCCTGCAGGGCCGGCAGGAACGCGAACGAAACGCCCATGACGATGGGCAGGCCGCCGCCGATGCGACGGAAGGGAGCGAAGGCCTGAAGGGCCGTGTCGATTGCCGAAAGAATGAGCGCAACCTGAATGATGTCGGTGCTCTGCTGGCTATTAAAGCCGTAGACGCCGGCCATGATGACCGCCGGGGTGATGATACCGGCAAACGAAGCCAGTACGTGCTGAAGGGCACACGGGATCATTTCCTTAACGGGAGGCATGCCTTCACGAGTGAACAGGGCTTCAGTGCCGTTCTTAACCGTCTCCTGGGTCATTTGACCACCAATCCTCGAAATAGTTGTTTTCGCATCTAACGCTCTATTGTGACGCAGTGCGGGGTTGAGGTTGTGCCTTCGTTGCATATCGTATTAAAGATGATTCTCATTCTCAATAATAATTTTTTGTTATCAGACTATTCTTCAGCTGAGATAATGCATTTCCGCAGGTCAGGAAAGTGTCTTGTCAAAATAACATCTTACTTTTCTTTTGGTCGACCGTTTACCGCTAAATTCCTACCGTTCGTCTGTATTACGCAATGTACCTGCGGATATACGAGATGATGAGCAGCGTGTTACCATGATAAAAAATTGTTATGAACACTTCGATAGAACCAAAAGGAGTTGCCCGTGAACGAGACCGTACGCCGCTTTTTGCCGATGGTCGATTTTCTGGAGCAGATACTCGGCAAAAACAGCGAAATCGTGCTGCACGATTTCTCGGATCCCGACCACGCCATCGTCGATATTCGCAACGGCATCGTGAGCGGCCGCAAGGTCGGCGGCCCCGCCACCGATCTGGCGCTCAAGATCATGCACGACCCCAAGTATCGCGACCTGCCGTTTATTACGGGCTACGAGGGGCGCGGTGCCGGCGGCAAGACGTTGGAGTCGGCGACGTTCTTTATCCGCGAGAATGACGAGATCGTCGGTATGCTCTGCGTCAACACCGACCTCTCGACCGTGCGCTCCATCAACGCCATGGCGCAGCAGCTCATGGCGTGCTTCGACGCGGCGCCGACGCGCACGGAGCCCGCCCCTATCGAGGTCGAAAGCCTTTCGGAGTCCACACAGGAGCTCATCGACCGCAGCATTGCCGAGTTGCTGAGCGCGCGCGGGCTGGATGTAGCGTCGCTTGGTCAGAGCGACCGCGTGGACGTCATTCGCCACCTCAACGGCAACGGGGTGTTCATGCTCAAGGGCGCCGTGGCCTGCGCCGCCACCGCGCTGGGCATCTCGGAGCCCAGCGTCTACCGCTACCTGCAAAAAGTTCGCAAGGAGGGCTAACGAGCAAAATGGAGCGTGGCTCCACAAGCGATCCGTCACTTAACAAAAGACCCTGCAGCTCGCACGCGCTGCAGGGTCTTTTTGCATGTCATGTTTAGTTGTTGCCAACGCCTTAGAGAGCGGCGACGACCTCGATCTCGACCAGACCGCCAGCCGGAAGGGCGGCAACCTGGAAAGCGCTGCGCGCGGGGAACGGGGCCTCGAACTTGGAGGCGTAGATCTCGTTCACGGCAGCGAAGTCGGCAATGTCGGCCAGGTAGACCGTGGTCTTGACGACATCGGCAAACGTAGCGCCGGCGGCAGTCAGCAGGGCCTCGACGTTAGCAAGGGACTGCTTGGCCTGGGCCTCGACGCCCTCGGGCATCTTGCCAGTTGTGGGGTCGATGCCCAGCTGGCCGGACAGGAACACCATGTTGCCGGTCTGGATACCGGGGGAATACGGTCCGATGGCTGCGGGTGCGTTATCGGAAGACACGACGGTCTTGCTCATGTTTTTCTCCTTACGATCAGATAGAGAGCGTGAGCGCGGCGTTCGCACCGGGAGGCACAATTCGGTCTGAACACCGCGCTTGATTTGGGATAGTACTCAAGGTTTCTGTTTGATGCAAGAATATTATCAGCTGGAGAGAATATTTTATCGCCCAACGGCGCCCGTTGGCAGCTGAACGGTTCTCCACGGGGTCAGCCAGTCTAAGCTGCTGAAGACTTTATCCCGCTTGGAGCACGGGCATCGCCTGCCGCAACGGCACCACTATACTTTTGAATATCTGAGCATTTTGAAAGGCAGGATATGACCGCAACCGCCAGTCGAACCACCAACCGCAGACCCGAGCTTTTGGCGCCCGCCGGAGGGCCCGAGCCCTTTGCCGCCGCGCTCGCTGCCGGGGCAGACGCCATCTACTGCGGCATGGGCAGCTTCAACGCCCGCCGCAAGGCAACCAACTTTACCGACGAGGCCTTTGAGCAAGCCTGCCGCGCCGCGCATCTAGCCGGGTCGCGCGTCTACGTCACGGTAAACATCGTCATCAAGCAGTCCGAGATGGGCGATGCGCTGCAACTCATCCATCGCTGCTCCACGCTGGGCGCCGACGCCTTCATTATCCAGGACTGGGGTCTGTTCTTTGAGGTCAAGCGCACCATGCCCGGCATCGAGACACACATCTCGACCCAGGCGAACATCCACGACGACCGCGGAACCCTTTGGTGCCGTGAGCAGGGCGCCGACCGCGTGACTCTCTCGCGCGAACTCTCCATCGACGAGATCGCCGCCATTCACAACGCCGCGCCCGATGTGGACCTTGAGGTCTTTAGCCACGGCGCCATCTGCTTTTGCTACTCGGGTCTGTGCCTGCTTTCGAGCTTTGCCATGGCGGGACGATCGGCCAACCGCGGCATGTGCGCCCAGCCCTGCCGCCTGCCCTACGAGCTGATCGACGAGAACGGCCGCTCGCTCTCCCCTGCCGGTCGCGAGCGCGCGCTGTGCCCGCGCGACACCAACACTTCGCAGCTTGTTCGCCGTCTGTATGACGCCGGCGCCGCATCGCTCAAGCTCGAGGGCCGCATGAAGGCCCCCGATTACGTGTATTCCATCGTCGACGTGTATCGTCATCAGATTGATGACATGCTGGCCGATGTTTCGACCTCTAAGGATGAGGATGCGGCCCGCCAGCGACAGCTCAAGCGCTGCTTTAACCGCGACTTTACGCACGCCTACCAAGACGGTACCTCGGGTGACGAGATGATGAGCTACGAGCGCTCCAACAACCGCGGCCAGATCGTGGGCACGGTGCTGGGCAGCCGCCCGGCCAACCGCGATGTGCGCGGCCTCAAGCCCGACGACCGCCGTCGGCGCGCCGCCATCGCCCGCATTGAGTTGTTTGAGCCCGTGGGCAAGGGCGACCTGCTGGAGCTTCGCCACGATAACGAGTTTGACCAGTTCCTGACCACCATTGCCGCCGATGATGCCGCCGCCGGTGACATCATCGAGTGCCGCGTGCCTCGCAGCATGCCCGAGGGCTGCCGCGTGCGCGTGATTCGAAGCCAGCGCGCCATTGACGCTGCCGGCGCCGCGCTCAAGCGCGATGTGCTGCGCCGCCGCCC
>DAWEIC010000091.1:0-6159 GCA_052364855.1 Collinsella sp. | reverse complement strand
TGCGCCAGACGGCGATTACCTGCGAATACGAGGTGCCGAGCGTTGAGGAGTTCGCCGGGCGCATCGAGCGCACGCTCGAGCGCTATCCGTATCTGGTGATGGAGCTGGACGGGCGTCTGGTAGGCTATGCCTATGTGAGTCCGCTCAACAGCCGTGAGGCATACGACTGGTCGGTCGAGACATCGATCTACCTGGCGCGCGACGTGCGTCACGGCGGGCTGGGCCGCAAGTTGCACGATGCGCTCAAGCAATGTCTGATCGCGATGGGCATTACCAATATGTGCGCCCTCATCGCCGTGCCGCACGACAAGGACGACGAGTATCTGACGCACAACAGCCAGGATTTCCATGCCCATATGGGCTACCGCCTGGTGGGCGCCTTTGACCGCTGCGCCCAAAAATTCGGCCGCTGGTACGACATGTGCTGGATGGAGTTGGTCCTGGCCGAGCGCGTCCCCAGCCAACCTAAGCCAACCTGGTTCCCCGACCTCCTCGCCTAAAACCACCACATTGGGGACAGGCACCTTTGTGGTGGTTTCTATCGTAAATGGTCCGTTTTTGGCGCGTTAACCACCAAAACCACCACAAAGGTGCCTGTCCCCATTGTGGTGGTTTTTGGTGTTGGTTAGCCGATGGGTTCGGTGTATTTGGCGCGGTCGGTTCGTTGGATGCGCTTGGAGATGTGGAGCGGGCGACCGTCGGTGTCGTAGACGTAGTCGGTGATCAGGATTAGCGCCTGGCCGCGCTCGACGTTGAGCAGGAACGCCTCGTTTTGCGAGGCGTAACACACCTCAAAGGTCTTGTGTCCCTGGGCCGGCGCGCGGTGGAACTCCTGGCGCAGCGTCGCGTAGAGCGAACCGTTGATATCGCGATCGATGAGCGCCCCAAAGCTCGGCGGCAGATAGGTGGTCTCCAGGCACAGCGGGGCATCGTCCAGATAGCGTAGGCGCACGAGCTTGACGAGCTTGCTGCCCACAGCGGCGTCGAAGAACTTGGCCACACTGCCCGCCGCCTTGGCAAAGCCCGAGTCTACCGTGCGCGTGGTGGGCTTCATGCCCTGGCCTTCGACCTGCCTGGTATAGCTCGAAAACACCAGGTTGTTTTCGTGCACCTCGGGCGTGTCGGCCACAAAGGCGCCGCGCCCGCGCTCGGTGCGCACCAGGCCCTCATCGACCAGCACCTTCAGTGCATGGCGCACGGTGCTGCGTGACAGACCAGACTCGTTCATAAGCTCCATCTCGGACGGAAGCTTGTCTCCGCGTGCGTAAGTGCCGGCGGCGATGCGGTCGCGCAGCGTGCCAGCCAAGCACTCATATTGGGCCAAGTTCTTTTTCGGCGAAGTGCTCATGCGACCTACCTGTACCTAACTTGTATGCTTACCGAACCAAGCATGTATCCAACATGACAACAAAACCGCTGGTAACTGATTACCGAGAATCATGCCAGCAAATTTTCTAAGACAAATATAGCATACAACTAGTCGACATCGTCAAAACATGTATGTAACTTGTATGCCGTCGACAGCATCAAACGAGAAGAAAGGCTGATGCACGATGACTACTCAGGAACAGGTTAAGGACGTCGTCTCCCAGGTTTTGGCTGACAAGGCAGACAAGGGCGGCATCAAGCGCGTCGTGTGGATCGGCGCCGGCGGATCCAACGGCGGCAACTATCCTGCCCAGTACTTTATGGAGCACGAGGCCACGCAGGTCGTGAGCTCCAGCTATACCAGCAACGAGTTCGTGCACGCCACGCCTGCCTACGTCAGCGAGAACACCCTGGCCGTCGTCGTCTCCATGCGCGGCACCAAGGAGACCATCGTTGCCGCCCAGGTCGCCAAGGATCACGGCGCCAGCACCATCGCCATCTACGTTGACGAGTCCGGCCTCACCGAGGTCTGCGATTACAAGATCCAGTACGACAGCCTTGCCGTCGACGAGTCTTGCATGGGCCGCACCAACTCCGCCGTCGTGACCATGATCGCCATGGAGCTCACGCAGCAGACCGAGGGCTATGCCGAGTACGAGACCGCCATGGCCGCCTTTGACCTGATCGATCCCATCTACCGCAAGGCCGTCGAGTACACCCGTCCGCTCGCTGCCAAGTGGGCCGAGCAGAACGCCGACAAGCCCTGCATCAACGTCATGGCTCAGGGCCCGCTCTTTGGTGCCGCCTACGTCTTTAGCATCTGCAACGTGCAGGAGATGCTGCAGATCGACTCCTGCACCATCAACACCTGCGACTTCTTCCACGGCCCCTTTGAGATTCTGGACAAGCGCACCTCGCTGTTCCAGCTCATCAGCGTCGGCCGCAGCCGCTGCAACGACGAGCGTGGCATCCGCTTCGTCAACCAGTACGGTGGCGAGCGCGTCTATCAGCTCGATGCCAAGGAGCTCGGCCTCAACGACATCAAGGACAGCGTGAGCGAGTACTTCAACCACCTGATCTTCGCCCCGATCCTCAACAACGTCTACATGCGTGCGCTTTCCGCTGTCACCCACAAGGACTACCTAACGCGCCGCTACATGTGGAAACTCGATTACTAGGGATAGAGCAACCTAACAACTCAATGTCCTCATAAGTTGCGGTGGAATAGTTCCTGTTTAGGGGCTTGAAGCCTCTATTCAGGAACTATTTCACCGCAACTGAATCCAGGGCGGCACTTGGGGACGTTCCTTTTGTGCCGGCACTTGGGGACACTCCTGGGAATCATTTCCCGTTCGCCGATTTCGGTCTTGAAAATTGTATATAACGACTATAACGTAGTACGAAACATATTGGTAACAAAGCCAAGGAGGCTACGTTGAAGAGAAGCAATCTGGGCTATGTGCTGGTGCTGATCGCCGCGCTTATGTGGGGCACCATCGGAATCTTTGTCAATGGAATATCGGCCCTTGGCGTTTCGTCTCAGAGCATGGCGGCCTTTCGCCTGTTATCGGGTGCCATCTTAATGGCTCCGGTCTTGGCATTTATGGGTTGCCAGGGAAGTGCTCGTGAGGGAAAAGCCTCGGGTCCTATGGCGCTCTTCAAGGCAAGCCCCAAAGAGCTTGTTCCCTGCGCGCTTGTCGGTATCGTCGGTCTTGCCATCGCCAACACCTGCTATTACGAGTGCATGGGCGAAGTTGGCATGTCCACGGCATCGGTGCTGCTCTATACCTCGCCGGTGTTCGGCGTCGCGCTCGGACGCGTGCTCTATCGCGAGGACGTGACCCCCAACAAGCTCGTGGCCATCCTCTTTAACATTGTTGGCTGCGTGCTCGCAGTGACGAGTGGCGACCTGTCCGGTTTCCATTTCTCGGCTTGGGGCGTTACGTCGGGCGTGATCGCCGGACTGTGCGGCGCATTGCTGGCCGTGTTTAGTCGCATGGCCACCAAGACGCTGCATCCGCTGGCCGTCACGTTTTGGGGCTTTGTCTTTGGCGGATGCTTTATGGCAGTGCTTTCGGCCCCGTGGTCCGATGTGACCGCAGCAATGTCCCCGCAGCTCATCCTGCTGTTTGCAGGCTTTGGCTTTATTCCTACGGCCCTTGCGTACATCTTTTATATGCAGGGCCTTTCCATGGATCTTGAGACGTCGAAGGTGCCGGTCGTGGCTTCGTTCGAAACCGTGGCGACCGTTCTGGTGGGCATTGGCATCTATGCCGAGTCCGCCGGCGCCGTCAAGGTTCTGGGCATCGTGCTGGTGCTCATGTCCATCCTGATCATGAACACCGACTTCTCCAAGCTGCGTAACAGTGTGTTTGTCGGTCATGTTATTGAGAGCATGACCTTTAAGCCCAACGCGTGGTGGACCGAGAAATCGAGGGACATGGATCTGTTCAAGGAGCGTACGGGTATCGTGCTGGAGCCCTCCGTTCAGGAAAGCCCCTGGTACTTCGTGCGATAGGGGAGCGCTTATAGCCTCCGACCTGGGGTTATCCAGTCGACGCCGACCTACCCCGTACCAACGTTTCGAGTACGTTAAACCCGTCAACGGTCGATTTTCACCCGCGAACGGTCTTTATACTAATTAGCAATATAAGCAACGTATAAGACGTTATAATGACCATAACGAAAAGGAGGAGGCAAGATGAATCAGATCATTCTCGCATCTCATGGCGGCCTGGCCGCAGGCGCCAAAGACACGCTCGAGATGGTTCTCGGCGACGTGTCGAACGTCCACGTCGTGTCGCTTGCTCGTGACGACAAGGAGCCCATCACCAATAAGGTTGAGGCTATGATCGCCACGTTCAACGCGGACGACACCGTCTATGTGCTAACCGATATGCTCGGTAGCTCGGTCAACAACAACATGGTCGAGCTTTCCAAGAACGGCACGAAGTTCACGGTTATCAGCGGTTTCAACATCCCGCTGGCGCTCACGCTCGCTATGAGCCCCGCCCCCGTCAAGGGCGCCGAGCTCGCGGCCCTCATCAACGAGGCCCGCAACGGTCTGACCAACCCCAACGCCCCGGTCGAGGTTGCTCCCGCAGCACCCGCCAAGAAGGCCAAGGCCGTCCGTCACAACGCCGGTCCCGCCAAGATCGTCCTCGCACGTCTTGACTACCGTCTGCTGCACGGCCAGGTCGTCTTTACCTGGACCACCAAGGTCCAGGCCGAGCGCATCATCGTCGTCGACAACGCTGCCGCCAACGATGAGATTAAGAAGGGCGCTCTTAAGCTGGCCAAGCCCCAGGGCGTGCGCCTGAACGTCTTCACCGTCGAGCGTGCCCTCGCCAAGATGGACAAGCTCAACACCCTCGGTGAGCGCGTCATGTTCGTCTTCGGCAACACCGCCGAGATGCTGCAGTTCTGCCAGGGCTACAAGCTCGATGCCATCAACCTGGGCGCCACCGCCAACCATGACGGCGCCGATCAGGTCGGCGGCAAGGACAGCTCCGTCTTTCTCGACGCCACCCAGAAGGCCGACGTCAACCAGCTGCTCGACATGGGCATCAAGCTCTACGTTCAGCAGACCCCCACGTATCAGAGCGTCGACATCGACGCCAAGCTGTAATCAACCAGGCTTTTGCCTGACTGAAAGGAGAAGGGTATGAATACGTTCATCAGTGCGGTGCTCGTCGGCCTCGTCGGCGTGTTCTGCATGTGGGACTCCCGCCTGCTCGGTCGTCTTAACTTCGAGCAGCCCCTCGTTGGCGCTACGCTCGTCGGTCTGCTGCTGGGCGATGTGCCCACCGGCCTCGCCGTCGGTGCCGCCGTCGAGCTCGTGTCCATGGGCCTGGTGCAGGTCGGCGCCGCCGTTCCGCCCGATATGGTCCTGGGCGGCATCGTGGCCGCTGCCTTTGCGTGCCTGACCGATGCTTCCGCCGAGACCGCCATGACGATCGCCATCCCGGTCGCCGTCCTGGGTCAGCTCCTCGGCATCGTGTTCCGTTCCATCATCGCCGCCCTCACCCACGTGGCCGATAGCGCGATCGATAACGGCAAGTTCAAGACCGCCTACCGTATGCACATCTGCGCCGGCTCCGGTCTGTACGCCATCATGTACTTCCTGCCGATCTTCCTGGCCGTCTTTGTCGGCACCGACCTGGTCCAGGCCATCGTCAACATGGTTCCCGAGTGGCTGTCCGTTGGTCTGAACGTCTCGACCAAGATCATGACCGCCTACGGCTTGGCCCTGCTGCTCACCATGATGATCAAGAAGGGCATGACCCCGTTCCTGTTCATCGGTTTCCTGCTCGCCGCCTACCTCAACCTGTCCGTCATCGCGGTCGCTCTGATCGGTGTGTGCCTGGCTATCGTCTTCATGGGCTTCAAGTTCAACGGTTCCCATGCAGCTGCCGGTGTCGATTCCGACTACGATCCGCTCGAAGACGACGAAGACTAAGGAGGAACACACTATGGCAACCGCAACCAAGGACGTGTCCCTGAACAAGAAGGTCAGCCAGTTCTTCTGGCGCTCCTGGGCCATCCAGGCCTCTTGGAACTACGAGCGTCAGATGAACATGGGCTTCCTCTACGGCATGGTTCCCACGCTCGACCGCCTCTATCCGGATGAGTCCGACCCCAAGCAGCTCGCTGCTAAGAAAGAGGCCTACCACCGTCACATGGCGTTCTACAACTGCACCCCGCAGACGAGCGCCTTCATCCTGGGCCTCTCCGCTTCCATGGAGGAGGAGTACGCCAAGGATCCCGAGAACTTCGACCCCGATTCGATCA
>DAWEIC010000090.1:0-6221 GCA_052364855.1 Collinsella sp. | reverse complement strand
GAGATGGCGTCGATGTTGGGGATGTCGGAGTTGGGGTTGCCGAGCGTCTCGAGATAGATGACCGTGGTGTTGTCCTTGATGGCGCCCTCGACCTCGTCCAGGTTGTGGGCATCGACGAAGGTGGTCTCGACGCCAAACTGGGAGAGTGTATGCTCCAGCAAGTTGTAGGAGCCACCGTAAATGGTCTTCTGAGCCACCACGTGGTCACCGGCCTGGGCAAGAGCCTGCAGGGTATAGGTGATGGCAGCAGCACCGGAGGCGACGGCGAGGCCAGCAACGCCACCCTCGAGTGCGGCGATACGGTCCTCGAAGACGCCCTGGGTGGAGTTGGTCAGACGGCCGTAGATGTTACCGGCGTCGGCAAGACCAAAGCGGTCGGCGGCGTGCTGGGAGTTGCGGAACACATAGCTCGTGGTCTGGTAGATAGGCACGGCACGGGAGTCGGATGCAGGATCGGCGCTCTCCTGGCCAACGTGCAACTGCAGGGTATCGAAACCAAAGGTGTGCTCGGGATTGTTGATGAACTGGCTCATGATGATCTCCTTGATCGAACGAAAGTAAATAAAAAGAGAGAAGTAAGTCGCTGTCTCCTGATCACGCCAACGGGCGCAAACAGGAGCCCGGCATTCGTCTTGGTAAGCAATTCATATGCGGGCCTCCTTTCGCATCCCGGTTCCGTGGTTGGCTTAATTACCTACCGCCTTTGTGTGTTTTGAATAGTACGAGCATTGTTCCCCTCGGTCAATCACTTAAAAGCGCTAACCTGTTATCTGTTATATAGATAACACTCGAAAGGACAGGAGCCGATGACCCTCCAGCAGCTTCGTTTTCTGATCGCCGTGGCAGAGTCCGGCTCAATCAACGCCGCAGCTCAGCGCCTCTATACTGCTCAGTCCAACATCTCAAACGCCGTCAAAAGCCTGGAGCAGGAACTTCATATCGAAATTTTTACGCGCTCTAGCCGCGGTGTTGCACTCACCAACGACGGCACCGAGCTTTTGGGCTATGCGCGCCAGGTCGTAGAGCAGGCCGACATGCTCGAGGCCCGCTACGAGGACGGCGGTACACCTCAGGCCCGCCTCGCCATTTCAGCCCAGCACTACGCCTTTTCGGTCGAGGCCTTTGTCAACGTGGTCGAGCGCTGCCGCGACAGCAAGTTCGAGTTCATCATGCGCGAGACCACCACACCGCAGATCATCGATGACGTCCGTGCGTTTCGCAGCGATATCGGCATTCTGTATCTGGATGACTTTAACGCCCGCGTTCTGCAGAAGGCCTTCGCCGATGCCCGTGCAAGCTTCCATCCCCTATTCGACGCGACGGTCCACGTCTTCGTTAGCGAGCGCCACCCGCTCGCACGCCGCCCTCAGCTGTCCCTTGCCGACCTCACGCCCTATACGCGCTACAGCTTTGAGCAGGGAACCTCAAACTCCTTCTATTACGCCGAGGAACCTTTTAGCTATATCCCTTGCGACCGCAACATACGAATCTCGGACCGCGGAACACTTACCAACTTACTTATCACGTCGAACGGTTACACCCTGTCGACCGGCGTCCTCTCCAATGAAATGCAATGGGGTATGGCATCGATCCCGTTAGCAGACGCCCCAACGATGCACGTAGGCTATATCATGCACGACGAGCGCAAGCCCTCTCCCCTCTTGCAGCAATACCTCGACGAGCTCAACCGCATCATCCATGCCAACTAACTGTCGGAAGACGGGGTAGAAATCGTAGATTGCTAGCCCCCGGCGGGCATGGCGCTACAATGGTCACTCACACGAAACGTACCCAACGAAAGGAAGCCCGTGAAGGTCATCATCTATACCGACGGCTCGGCCCGATCAAATCCGGGACGCGGCGGCTACGGCGCCGTGCTCAAATACACCAACCCCGCCGGCAAGACCTTCACCTCCGAGCTTTCGCGCGGCTACGCCAAGACCACCAACAACCGCATGGAGCTCATGGCGGTCATCGTGGCGCTCGAGGCACTTAACCGCCCCTGCGAGGTCGAGGTCCATTCCGATTCGCAGTACGTCGTCAACGCCTTTAACAAGCACTGGATCGACGGCTGGAAAAAGCGCGGATGGAAAACCGCCAACAAGCAGCCCGTCAAGAACCGCGACCTGTGGGAGCGCCTACTCACCGCCAAAAGCAAGCACAAGGTTGAGTTCATCTGGGTTAAGGGTCACGCCGGCCACGAGCTCAACGAGCGCTGCGATGAGCTCGCCACCACGGCGGCCGACGGCAGCAACCTCGATATCGATACCGGCTTTAACGAGAGCGACCTGTAACGGCGTTTTCGCACGCTATTTCCTGCCCCCTCGCGCTACACTCATCCTGTAAACCGAACGGCACGAGGGGGATACATGCTGCGTATAGCGACCATCGGCACATCCATGATTACCGACGACTTTATCCAGGTCGTCAACGCCAACGACCAAGCCGCGTTTGTGGGCACGCTCTCGCGCGATGCCGAGCGCGGCGCCGCCTTTACCGCCGAACACGGCGGCGAGCGTAACTTCACCGCACTTGACGAGCTTGCGTCCGCCGACGACGTCGACGCCGTCTACATCGGCAGCCCCAATGCGCTCCACTACGAGCAGGCCCTTGCCTGCATCGCCGGTGGCAAGCACGTCATCGTCGAGAAACCCTTCTGCGCCACCGAAGCGCAGGCGCTGGAAGTCTTCCGCGCTGCCGAGGCAGCAGGTGTCGTGGCCCTCGAGGCCATGCGTCCCCTCCACGATCCCGCCTTCCACGCCATCGAGGACGCCCTGGGCGAGATCGCCCCCATCCGCCGCGCCTCATTGCGCTTTGGCAAGTATTCCTCGCGCTACAACGAGATTCTCGCGGGACGCGCCACCAATATCTTCGACTGCAATATGGCATCGGGTTCCCTCATGGACATTGGCGTCTATACCGTCGAGCCCATGGTCGAGATCTTTGGCATGCCCTCCGGCCTTACGAGCATGACCACTCTGCTCGACCCCACCACGCGACAGCTCACGCACGGCCCCATCGACGGCTGCGGTTCCATCCTCGCCAGCTACGGCGGTGGCCGTATCTCCGTCGAGCTCGCGCACTCCAAAATTACGAACGACCTGTTGCCCTCGCAGATCGAAGGCGAGCGTGGCACTATCCAGATCGACCATCTGTCCACGCCCCGCAACGTCCGCATCGACTATCGCGGCGACGTCGTACGCGGCTCGGCGACCGAGGCACCGCGCGAACAGGGAGACAACGGCCGCGTGCTCGACCTGCCCAAATCGAGCAACACTATGGAATACGAACTCACAGACTTTATCACCGCCATCGGCGGCATCGATAGCGTTAAGGAAGAGATTTGGGAGACCCCGGCGGGACGCCACGAGCTTGGCCACTACCGCGATGTCACACTCGTCTCACTGCGCATCATGGATGCCGTGCGCCAGCAGGCCGGCATAACCTTCCCAGCCGACGCAGGCAAGCAGGCATAGCTATGGGTCTCTTCGATACGTTCTTCTCCAGCGTCACCGGCGGCAGTCGAGAGCCTCAAAAACCATCAACCGTCGAGCTCGAGCTGCGCCGCAGGCTTACTGTGCTCGCAAGCGACGAGGCCACTCAAGACACTCCCCTGCGCTATTTCCTGCGCTGGGCGGGGCAAGTCCAAGGCGTTGGTTTTCGCTTTACCAACACCAACCTCGCGCAGGCACGCGCACTCACCGGCTGGGTGCGTAACATGGAAGACGGCTCAGTCGAGATGGAGATACAGGGAGCTCCGGCAAATATCCTATCTCATCTCGAGGCACTTCATGCCTCCTACGAGCGCATGGGAACGCGTTTTCGCCTCGTAGATGCCCAGGCCCGAGCCCCACTTGCCAATGAAGACGGTTTCACTCCTCATTATTAGTATTGTGTGCTAAATACGGTATCATTTACCTACGACCGTTAATAGAAAAGAGGCGAGGCGCATGGCGGTGCAAAGAAGGAATACCAGGCAGCGAAAGCTGGTTCTTGACGCCGTGCGCCAAAGCTATAACCATCCCACCGCCGACGAAATCTACAACGTCGTGCGCGAACAGGATGACAAAATCAGCCGCGGTACGGTCTACCGCAATCTCAATCTCTTGGCCAACGCCGGCGAAATCCTCTCCATCAAGACGCCGGGCGGCAGCCGCTTCGATCGCACGATCGAGCCGCATGCGCATATCATCTGCACCTCGTGCAGCCGCGTCATCGACGTACCGCTCCCCTTCGATGCACAGCTCGACGCCAAAGCATCCGAGCAAATCGGCTGGCACGTCACGTCGCACTACACCATCTTCGAGGGTCTCTGCCCCGATTGCCGGTAGACGTTTGGAACATGCCTTAAAATCCACCTTTCCGCACTTTGCAGCAAGAAGTAGATTTCTAGACATGCCCCAAATGTTTACTCAGCAAGTAGACGGCGCAGTTCTTCTTCGACCGTGCGCACGTAACGGACGCGGTCGTTGACGCCACGCATGGTGGGGTTGCAGCTCTCCATCAGATAGGGATGGCCCACGACGTTGAGCATGTCGCGATCGTTCTCATTGTCGCCAAAAGCCATCATCTCATCGGGCGAAATACCCAGGGCACGACCGTAATCGGCAAGCGCGGAGCCCTTGCCCGAACCGAAACCGATCAAGTCCGTCCATGCGGTTCCCGACGTCATCACTTCGACACGATCGCTAAAGAGGCGCTCGAAATACTCCCGGGCTGCCGGATAATCCACCTCGGGCGTCTGGAAGCCAATCTTAATGACATCCTCGTCGATGTCCTCGGGACGGTCGACCACCGCCACATCGCAGTGGACCACATAGCGCAAATGGTCGACGAACGCATCGTTACCGCTCATGGCGTAGATGTGCCCCTCACACGAAAGGGTCACGTCGGTATGGGGATACGCAACCACGGCATTCGCGATAGCCATAGCAAGGCTACGCTCCATAGAGCGCTTGACAACGGCACGCCCCTCGCTCATCACCAGGGTTCCGTTTTCGCATACATAGGTGAGCTCATCGGCCACCGGGGCAAACAGGTAGCGCAAGCTCGCATATTGACGGCCACTCGCCGGCATAAACACGATACCGCGACGATGCAGCTCATCGATAAGCTCAAAGGCCTCGGAACGCAGCTCGCGCTCCCCCGGATGCAGCAACGTGCCGTCCAAATCGCATGCAATCAGTTTGATTCCCTCAAGACCCATATGCTTCCCCAAAGCCTCCTATCAACAGCAAGACGGACCTTGATTGGTCGCCCCTCAAAGCCCATCTTGCGCATACGCGCGCTTAGCCACGCACCTTTTTTACGATGGTAAAGTCTGGAGCCATGCTCACGACGACCTCCGCCGCACTCGACGCAAAGCGCCGGCTGGCATCGAGCTCGCGTGTGACCACCGAGAGCCGAACACCCTCGACACCCCGGAGCATGCGGCCCAAAACAGGCTGCACCGGCGTATACATGCGCACGGTATGCTCGTCCGAGTCGCCCCGGAAGAGCGGCGCATGCATGTTGCCGATCTCCCAGCACGCATGCGCGAGCGCAATCGGATCCATGCGGTCGACTTCGACCAAATAAACCTCGGCGCTGCGCAGGCGCACGACAACTGCCACGGGCACCATGCCCGAACGGTCGATGGCGAGCACGTCGCCATCGGCAAGACGACCGCCGTCGGCAGTATCCAGCCGAACATCGATCGTGCGCCCCAGCTCCGTCACGCCCGCAAACGCGCATACATCAGCCTGATCCCAATCGAGCAGTAGCTCGTCAACTTCAAAGACGCCGCCCAACTTCCGGCGAAGCAGGAGTTCATAGGACGGATCGTTGAGATTTCCCAAGCATGTCGTCGAAACCAAGCGTTCAGGCATACTCTAACCCTCGACCTCGACGAGCTCGATATCAAAGTTGAGATCCTTGCCGGCAAGCTCGTGGTTGGCATCGAGCGTCACGGCCTCGGGCGTCACGTCAATGACGACGGCGGGGACAGGCATGCCGCTCGGCGTGGACAGGAAGAGCTTCATGCCCTTCTCGATCTGCTCGATGTTGGGAACCTGCTCGGCCGGGAAGGTAATAACCATCTCGGGATTGTGCTCGCCGTAGGCATCGGCAGCCGGGATGTGCACGGTCTTCTTCTCGCCCACCTGCATGTCGACAACAGCGGCGTCGTAGCCCTTGATCATCTGACCGGCGCCGCAGGTGAACTCCAGCGGCTCGCCGCGATC
>DAWEIC010000089.1:0-6229 GCA_052364855.1 Collinsella sp. | reverse complement strand
GACTACCGCATCAGCGCACTCAACCTCTCCAACAGCGCCGCCATCGTCCTCTACGAGGCCCTGCGTCAGACAGGTTTTCCGGGAATGTGACAAAGGGACAGTCTCGTTGTCATATCGGACAATTGTCACATTGACACCCTTCAAACGAAATCAGAGATGCCCGCTATCGCAACGTAAGGCATCGCGATAGCGGGCATTCAGCTGAATCAGTAATTTGATTTCAAAGGTAGATATTAATCTTCGAATTCGACATTGACCCTTACGTCTGGACCACAGAACGTCGACACCTGCTTTTTCACCAGTTTTACTGCACGTTCATCAGATTTTTCCAGCATGCCACTTTCTTGAACCTTTTGCCTCTGGTCCTTATCAGCCTGCTGAAGCAATTTATTTAAATCGTCCGTACTGACCTGATTCCAATTAAGAAAACCATTGTCCTCAACGTACTTTTTAAGCGAGTTCGGATCCGTTGACAACGTCACGATCTCGGAATGCGGAAGCGTAACATTAACAGATTTTATTACCGACTCGTTGTTTTTCGAACGATGGACTTTGACCTTCAGGTTCTCATCGTCTACGTTCAGGCCGATATCCGCCTTGCCATCGATGGTCGCTACATATCGCTTAGTAGTAAATGGGTTGTTAAAACCAAACGGATTCCCTGCATCGTCAATATATAGAACCTGAGTAAAATCGTATTCGTAGGTAAGCAACTTCGTTACCGGCTTAATTTCTTCCCGAATCGAATCATCGCTTATAACGGTCTGATCGCGCGTCAACCACAGGTACACGCAGCCGCCACAAGCTGCAATCAAGCCTAACGCCAATAGGGCGACAATTATCTTCTGGCCAATTGTTTTAAACGGATTGGAAACGCTCATTTAGCCCTTGTCTTCCAGTTGTCCTCAGGGTAATTACGGACTCAATTCAGTTATATTGGGTTTTGATGTCAACCAATTCAGAAAGGAAGGACTTAAATTCAACATAATATAAATACACATTCATACGTTAATTTAATACCTATTCTGCTGCACGTAACTTTAGAAAGATTGGGGCACAGACCATAGGCCGGCACCCCAATCCATACATAGGCATCATAACGCGTTGATCATTCGATCATATGCCCACGTTAATCAACTGAAACGCTGACGTCCATCCGCTGATCTCGGTCGCTATATCCGATCATCAGTTCCCGTCCCTTTTTATCCTTTGCGCAAAAACTGCTGTCATACGAATATTCGATGTCCTTGTATCCCTTTTTCTTGCAAGCTTTGATGTATTTGTCGTACCCATCACGATCGATGCCAAATGCGACAAACGAAAGGCAGTCTTTTTCGTCTAACGACGTATAAACGATAGGGCAGTCAGGCTTCGGCAAGGATTTTGCAAGGGCTTTTGTTGGCCAGTCATACGCCTTGACACCGCCCTTTGATGAAGTCGTATAGGTTTTCGACTTGAAACTATAGTACTCGAGATATATCTTTCCATCGCCGCCTAGATAGGCAATAGTCGCCACTGAAGGCTCCATCAGGTCATATTGATTCTGCTGGGCATTGGCGACATAGTCACCATGGGTAATGCACGGAACGCTATCAACCGATTCTCGCTTCTCGACGATTCGCTGGCTATCCGCCGTCATTTTCAGCGTTGAATAATCGTGCGCAGCCTCTTCCTCATCAAAAACGTCAGTAAACAGAAGTTTCTGTTCGTCAGTCAACTCCCCTTTCGGCTCAAACTGAATAGTGAACTGAGCAATATCGAAGCTCGATTTATTGTCATATTCAAATGTCATCATCTCGACGCCATCAACAACGCCTTCTGAGACGCTCCAGTTTAGTTGATCGATTTTTACTGAATCCTTCTTACCTGGCTTTGGCTTCTTTCCACTTTTCTTAGTCGCTGCAAATGCGCATGTCGGACTCCAGCCGCGACCCGTAATTCCGAGTGGTAGAGAAATGCCGATTAGCGCCGCCGCGCTAAAAGCCAGAACTGCCGTAAATAACTTTTTCTTCATTACATATCCTTTGGTAGTCGTTTAACCCCCCCTCGTCAAATAGCAGACGAATTGGCGACGCGGTGGCACTATTTGATTCAAGGGCGTGAACTGGATAAACATCGAGGGAAGGAGTGGGCCCTGTGCAATAAACTCCCCTCGTCAAAATGTCTAGCTAAAGAGGACGGGCAAACGGCGAACGGTCATATCCGTTCGCGTCCGCCCGTCTCCAACGATCAAACGTCGATGCGCTAACGTTCAAAAGCATTGCGGCCTCTTGCCTCGTAACCTCACCTCCTTCGAATGATTTGATGACATCGCGGTAGTTATCCGGACGTTCGAGCGTCGGTCTCCCAAATCTCACACCCCGCAGACGCGCCGACGCGATACCCTCCGCCTGGCGCTGCTTTATGTTTTCGCGCTCCACCTGAGCCACGTAGCTCAAAACCTGAAGCACTAGATCGGCAATAAAAGTCCCCGTAATTCCATTGGGTTGTTCGCGTGTATCAAGCAATGGCATATCGAGCACCACGATGGCAACGTGTTTGTCCGTCGTTAGGCGACGCCATTCATCGAGAACTTCACGGTAGTCGCGACCCAATCGATCGATACTCTTAATCACCAGAACGTCCCCTTCGCGCAGACGACGAAGAAGACGCCGGTACTGAGGACGCCTGAAGTCCTTTCCGCTCGCTTTGTCAGCATAGATCAAATTCGTTTGGACCGGAAACCGCTCCAGCGCATCCAGTTGGCGATCCAGGTTCTGATCTGCTGACGAAACTCGAGCATACCCATAGATTCTGTTTTTCATGATTGCCCCTATCAGCCGCACGATGGCAGCTTCAGCTCATCTGAGAGCCCACTCACAATAGGGCGTGCAAATTTCGCGAATGGGTTGAACCCATTTTCGAGCTCCAACGTAAGCTATTCAAGCACCGCTTCGATAACGCACGACGCCAACCTTATGCTTTGAAATGAAATTAATCGTTTTTAATTGAGATTAACTAGAATAAAATGAAATTAACCCGAGACGCTAAAGGAGGGCATTGTGGAATACCTCGAAAACCCGTTTACCCCTAGTTTTGGCGAAGTTCCTGCCCATCTCGCTGGCAGACAACAGATTATTCGGGATTTGGACCGTGCCTTCTTGAGCCAGCGCAGGCGCCCAGAATTAACCTCGATCTTCTCAGGCGCGCGTGGAACCGGTAAAACCGCTCTCATGTCGTCGCTCGCGACAAGGGCGGAATCCCACGGCTGGATTGCCGTAAAGACGACCGCGCTCCCGGGAATGCTTGAGGAAATCGAGCTTGGGGCGAAACGTGCTGCCGGCCATCTTATCGACCCGTCCAACCACTTCGAAGTCACCGGTCTCGGAATTGCACCGCTCGGCAGCATCGAGGTCAGTCGCGTTCACGATGCCTCAACCTGGCGTTATCGCATGAGCGACATCATCGACCAGCTCAACGAGGCGGGCGCCGGTCTGCTCGTCACGGTTGACGAGGTGGACCCGACACTCGACGAGATGATTCAGCTCGCAGCGACGTATCAGCACTTTGTGACCGATGGGAAACGCGTCGCGCTGCTCATGGCGGGACTTCCCAACAACGTATCGACGCTACTGAACCACAAGACGGTCTCGTTCCTTCGCCGCGCCCAACAATATCATCTGGGCCGCATTGCCGACTATGACGTGCGCGAGGCCTTGATTCGCACAATCCAGGAAAACGATCGCCTGGCAGATGCTGAGGGAATCGATCGAGCCGTTCGCTCGATCTCTGGTTTTCCCTTCCTATTGCAACTCGTAGGCTACCGTGCCTGGGACCTCACAAGCGATTCGAAGGAAATCTCGTCACGCGACTTTGACCTGGGAATCAAAATCGCGCGCGACGAGATGGACGACCGAATCCTCGCGGCAACCTATCGGGAACTCACGGCAGAGGACAAGCGATTCCTCATCGCCATGCTCGATGACGAGGAAGAGTCCACCACCGCTGACCTTGTCGAGCGCCTTAAGCGTTCGCCGCAGCAGGTCTCCCGCTACCGACGCCGCATGATAGACGCCGGCATCATCGGGGAGCGAGGACGAGGGCTCGTCGCATTTGAATTGCCATTCTTCCGCGACTATCTCGCAGCTCAATGCGTGAAATAGGTATCAATGCGACAAAGGGACTGTCCCTTTGTCGCATTCGGTTATAGATAACGTCCGGTAATGCTCTTGGAGCAGGCCGCGATGTCCCCCGGCGTGCCGGCACAGACGATTTGCCCGCCCGCATCGCCACCGCCCGGGCCCATGTCGATCACGTAATCGGCGTTACGGATAAGGTCGAGATCGTGTTCAATCACGATAACCGTGGCGCCCTTGGCAACGAGGCCATCGAACACACTCAACAACACCTGAACATCGAGCGGATGTAGGCCGATCGTGGGCTCGTCGAATACGAATACGGCATCGTCCTGCACGCGGCCCATCTCGCTCGCAAGCTTAAGACGCTGTGCCTCGCCGCCCGAAAGCGCCGGCGTGGGTTCACCGAGCGTGAGATAACCCAAGCCCAGGTCGTGCAAGGTCTGTAAGCGCGTCTGAACCTTCTTGAGTCCCAGTGTGGCGTCGATGGCCTCATCCACACTCATATCCATGAGCTGCGGCAACGTAAGCAAGCTCCCGTCCTTGCCCTCGCGATGGATATGCGAAGCCGCGTCTGCATAACGTGAGCCGCGACATGCCGGGCAGACGATCTCGACATCGGGCAAAAACTGCACGTCGAGTGATATCGAGCCCGTGCCGTCGCACGTAGGGCAGCGCAAGGCGCCGGTGTTGTAGCTAAAGGCGCCTGCCTTGTAGCCGGCTGCCTTAGCCTCAGACGTACGGGCGAAGGCGCGGCGCAGCTCGTCATGGATGTCGGCATAAGTCGCCACCGTCGAGCGCACGTTGGCGCCGATGGGCGTGGCGTCAATCAGGTTGGCGCGTGCGATGCCCTCGGCGTCGACCCTGCGCACATGGCTTGGCAGGCGCGCGCCAGTTGCCTGAGCCTTGAGTGCAGGGATGAGCGTCTCGAGCACCAGGGTTGTCTTGCCCGAACCCGAAACGCCCGTCACCGTGACAAGGCGACCGCGCGGTATATCGACTTCGAGCGGTTTGACGGTATGGATGACATCGGTCGCCATGCGGATATGGCCTTGATCGAACATTTCGTCGTCAGCCACCCGCGGGCGCAAACGCTTGGGGTCTGCGCGCAAAAACGGTGCGATGCGGCTGCCCTGCGATTGTTCGACCTCGTCAACCGTACCAGCGGCGATCACATTGCCGCCGCCTGCTCCGGCAACGGGGCCCATCTCAACCAGATAATCAGCCTCCGCCAACACGCGCGTATCGTGGTCGACAACAACCACGGTGTTGCCGTCGCCCACTAGGTCGCGCATCACACCCACCAAGCCGTCGACATTGGCAGGGTGCAAGCCGATCGAAGGCTCGTCCAGTACATAGAGCACGCCCGTCGATCGGTTACGCACCACACGGGCGAGCTGCACGCGCTGACGCTCACCCGTGGAGAGCGTGGCACCGGCGCGATCGAGCGAAAGGTAATCGAGACCCAGGTCGACCAGACGACGAGCCGTGCCCAAAAACGAATCGCAGATATCCGCTGCCATGGGCCGCATCTCGGGCGGCAAGGATGCGGGCACCCCGCGCACCCACTCAATCGCATCACCAAGCGTCATGGCCGCCGCCTGTGACAGATTGATACCGCGCACCTGGGGCTGGCGCGCAGCCTCGGAGAGACGCGTACCGTCGCAATCACGGCATGGGCCCTCGCGCAAAAAGCGCGCAACGCGTTTTAAGCCCTTATCGTCCTTGACCTTGGCGAGCGCATTCTCGACGGTATAGACGGCGTTGTAATAGGTGAAGTCGAGCGGCGTGGCACCCTCGCCGTTTTTGGGAACGTAAAGAATGTGCTTCTTAACCGCCGGGCCGTGGAACACGATGTCGCGCTCTTGAGGCGTGAGCTGGTTAAACGGCACGTCGGTACGCACGCCCATCTCGCCGGCCACTTGCTTCATCAGATCCCACATGAGCGTACCCCAGGGAAGCACTGCGCCCTCGTTGATGGTCTTTGACTCGTCGGGCACCAGGCTCGCCTCGTCCACCTCGCGCATGACACCGGTGCCGCCGCAGGTAGGGCACGCACCACCGCTATTGAAAGCCAAATCCTCGGCACTCGGCGCGTAGAACTCGCGGCCGCA
>DAWEIC010000088.1:0-6258 GCA_052364855.1 Collinsella sp. | reverse complement strand
AAAGCCGTTCTGGCGCATATTGCGCTCGGCCCAGTCCAGGTAGGTGTTGGAAAGGTCGACTGTCACGGTTTCCTCGACGCCGCCGTCGGCCGCATAGCAGGTGGCGGTGCCGGTATAGGCGAACAGATTGAGGAAGCGGCGTGCCTGTTTGGCGTGTTCGCGCACCAGGTTGCGGGTGACGCGGTGATCCAGGAAGATGCCCACATCCAGGTAGTCGTCAAAGTTGACGGCAAAGGTGAGCCCGCCTTCTTCGATGAGCGGCAGACGCCGGCGCGCGATGTTGGCGCGCTCGCCCGATCCGCCCTTGCCGGCGCCCTGCTTGCCGTACTGCGAGCCGCCACGCGAACGCATGCGGGCCTTGGCGTGCACGTGCTCGGCCGGAACATCAAGGATGCGCGGCGAGATGGCCAAGATGTCAAGCATGCGGGCCTGGGCCAGCGCGGGGTCGATGGTCTTGGGCGCGGCGTATTCGGCGATGACGAGCCAGCGGCCCGGCGTCTGCGGGCAACCCTCGTACAGGTCGATGGCAGCGGAGTAGTCGGGCAGGTCGGCGTCGTAGACGCGATAGCAGCTCACGCCCTCGCGCTTGGCCCACTTGCGGCGCAGACGGGCATTCTTGCGCAGGCGGTTGGCGAACTGCTCGGACTCCGGGATGAGCACGGGCAGCGGCTTGCCGTCGCCCAAGTCGAGCGTGGCGGCAGGTTCGGGCATGGAGGAAGCGGCGGCTTCGTCGTTGGCTTCGTTGGCATCCGCAACCTCGGCCTCGGCATCCGCGCTGGTCGCAGCCTCAAACACTGCGGCGGCGTGGTCGAGCGAAGGCCAGACTTCGACGGTTGCCTCCTCGTTGTTGGGCATGATGGCGATCGAGCGTTCGGGCTCGGCGTGGAGCGCGCGGGCCAGCAATCCGTCGCGGGTGAGCGCGGCGACCGGTGCCGAAGCGAGCTCGGGCGCGCGGCGCAGCTCGCCGACCAGCGTCATGGCGTCGTGCATGAGTGAAAGCGGTGTCTCGGTGGTGTCTGCGACTACGGCGGCTCCGGCGACGGCGCCAGCATGGTCCAGCACGGTGGCGGACTTGGCGGCGCAAAAGTCGACAAAACGCTTGTAGCCGGCGCACTTGACCATGCGCTCGGCAGTCTTGCGGGCGGCGGGGTCGATGTCTACGGCCACGATGCGCGCCTGGCGCTCGCGCGCTGCCGCCTCGCGCTCGCGCGCCTCGGCAAGCAGCTGCTCCCACAGGGCGGCGTCGTGTAGCTGCCAGCCCTCAAAGCCCCAGCGCTCGCGTGCGGCGCCCGGGGCGCGGTTGGTCAGAATGTTCACGGCCTCCAGCAGCAGACCGCCGCCGGCGCACGAGGCATCGATCAGCGTGGGAAGGGCTTCATTCTCGTAATCGTCAGCCGTTAACTCGCGCTCGCACAGTGCGGTCCAGCCGACCTGTGCCAGCACCAGGGCGGCGTAGTCGGGGCGCAGCACGTGCGTACCCTCGCCGGCGCGGGTCGCTGCGGGCGGCAGACGCTTGAACAGCGGATCGCCCGAAAGGTCCAGGCTGATGCTCGCGCGGCGCTGACGCAGCGAAAGCAGCAGGTGAACATCGGGATCGGTGGCGTTGACATCGGCGCGACGGCCCGTGGTTTCGGCCAAGCGGTCGCACAATGCGTCCTTGGCGCGCAGGGCCGAGAAGCGCGTGTTGCGCAGCTGCTCGGTCACGCCGCGGGCGGTGATGGCGATGGTGGCGCCGGGGCGGATGACGGTCTCCCAGGCGATGTCGTAAACGCTGTCGTACAGTTCATCGGCATCCTGCGCCTCAAAGCGCCCGAGTACCACGAACACGCGGCTCGCCAGGCGCGACCACAGACAGGCGCGGTAGCCTTGCTCGAGCTCGCCCTCAAATGTAGCGCGGCCCTTCAGCCGGCGAACATGCGAAAGCCCGAGGCGTTTAAGCTCATCGGCGAGTGCGGACTCAAAGCCCTCGGGGCAGCTTGCGTAAAATTCCATGGGTGACCTCTCTGGTTGCGTCGCTCCATTATATGATGGATGCTTCGTTTGCCCTTATCCTCGAAAGGAACCCATATGATTGATGCGTGTCCCGAACCCGCTGTGCTCTTTTTTGACGTGGACGGCACGCTGACGTCGTTCGATCCCGACGATATGACCGATAAGGACTTTTCGGCGGTTCGCCCTTCGCAGGCGGTGATCGAGGCGTTTCATCGTCTGCGCGACGCAGGGCACAAGGCGTTTATCTGCACGGGTCGCCCCCTGTGGCTCATTGCCGATAGCCTGCGTGCGCTCGACCCCGCGGGTGTCGTTGCCATGGCGGGAGCGACGCTCGAGGTCGAGGGCCGCGTGGTGCATGAGGATTGCTTTGACGAGGACGTTATCGCGGAGCTCGCGCGCCGTATGGCCGCGGCAGGGATTGAGGCCTTTTTCGAGACCAACGTGGCTACTTTTGCCCTGGAACCCGCGGGTGTTGAGCAGTCGTCTCTGATCGGCACTTCTGTGGTGCACAGCACCGAGGAGATGCGCGTCGACGGCCGTCTGCGCGTAGGCAAGGTGTGCCTCAATGTGCCCAGTTTGGCTCGCGTAGCCAACGATGATGGCTTTATCGATCGCGAGTTTGAGCTGTGCAACACCGGTGGCCAGAATCGCGAGCTGAGCCCCAAGGGCATCGACAAGGGCGTGGGCGTGGCGCGAGCGCTGGCGTATCTGGGCCGCGAGGGAAATGCGCGCACCTTTGGCTTTGGCGATTCGGGCAACGACCTGGGCATGCTCGCCGCCGTCGAGACAGCCGTGGCCATGGGCAACGCTATGCCCGAGGTCAAGGCGGTCGCCGACTACGTGACCGACGATGTCGCACACGACGGTACCGTCACAGCGATGCAGCATTTCGGCCTCATCTAATGAATCCCGCGTTCTGACGTTTGCTCAAACTGTGACTCTTTGCTTTTGCATGCGCAATCGATTTATCAATCCAAACACTGAGGTGTTTATACCGTTCGCCGAGAAGATAAAAAACCGCAGCTCACGCCTTGATAAACGTAGGTAAAGTGTTTAGCAGTTTATCGGCCGTATGCTAACGAAAGGAATCAGGCAGATGGCAATCAAGGTGTTCGCTGACGGTGCAAACCTCGAGGGCATGCTCGACATGTACGAGAACGGCAACGTTCAGGGTTTCACTACCAACCCGTCCCTTATGAAGAAGGGCGGCGTGACGGATTACCGCGCGTTTGCCAAGGAGGTCCTGGCCCACATCACCGATGTATCCGTCTCGTTTGAGGTCTTTGCCGACGACGTCGAGACCATGGAGGTCGAGGCCCGCGAGATCGCTACCTGGGCCGAGAACGTCTACGTCAAGATTCCGTGCGTGACTACCAAGGGCGAGTCCACCGCCGAGCTGGTCCGCAAGCTTTCCGCCGACGGCATCAAGGTCAACGTCACTACTATCTTTACGCCTACGCAGGTCGATGAGATGGTCGAGGCCGTTGACACCGAGACGCCGTCCATCATCTCGCTCTTTGCCGGCCGCATCGCCGACACCGGCGTCGATCCCATTCCGTTTATGACGGAGTCGGTCAAGAAGGCCGCCGCAAAGCCCAACTGCGAGGTCCTGTGGGCGTCCACGCGCGAGCTCATCAACATTTACCAGGCCGAGGCCTGCGGTTGCCAGATCATTACGGTGCCCAACAGCATCCTGGCCAAGCGCAAGAACATTGGTCGCGACCCGTACGAGGTCTCGCTCGATACCGTGCGCGGTTTTGCCAAGGATATCGCCGCTTTGGGTTTCCATATCCTGCCGTAGCGCGAACGCCGACTGTACCGTGGGCTGTTCGCCCCGGCCTTTCCTTTCCCTATCGCTCACGCGCTTCGCGAGGATCGCGCTAGGCAAAGGAAAGGCCGGGGCTGCCGACACGAGCTTGCCAGCAAGTTGGCGCTTGGCTTCCATATCCTGCCGTGGGCAAAGGTACCCCCGCCTGCGCCGTGCAAAATCGAGAGTATTCAGCAACGTAAAGGTCTTTATCAGTTAACCGAAGCATGGAACGGCCCCCGTTTTGGCTCTGATGACGCTAAAACGGGGGCTGTTCCATGCTTTTTCGTCTCTGAGGGGCATCCGGAACGGTGGAATTTGCAGAATACTCGCGATTTTGCACATCGCTACAGGGGGTACCTTTGCTTTGGCGGTTTACTTGCCCTGTACCATGGTGAGCGAGATCTTCTTGCGGTCGCGATCGACCTTTTCGACCCACACCTTGACCGTGTCACCGACGCGCACCACGTCGCTGGGGTGCTTGACAAAGCGGTTGGCCAGTTTGGAGATGTGCACGAGGCCGTCCTGGTGCACGCCCACGTCGACGAAGGCGCCAAAGTCGACGACGTTGCGCACCGTGCCCTTGAGCTCCATGCCGGGTTCCAGGTCGTCGATGGAAAGCGCCGAGCGGCTAAAGACCACCTCGGGTGCGTCGTCGCGCGGGTCGCGGCCGGGCTTCTTGAGCTCGTTGACGATGTCGATGAGCGTGAGGGTGCCGCAGTTCAGGTCGCTTGCCAGCGCCGAGATGCTGCCCAGGCGGCGCTCGATGTCGGGCACGCCGCCGCGGCTGAGCTCGCTTGTTTTAACGCCGGCGCGTTCTAGGACGGCCGTGGCCACCTCGTAGCTTTCGGGGTGGACGCTCGTCGCGTCGAGCGGGTTCTTACCGCCGCTAATGCGCAGGAAACCCGCGGCGTTGAGGTATGCCTTGGGTCCCAGCTTGGGGACCTTCTTGAGCTGGCGGCGATCGGTAAAGGCGCCGTTTTCCTCGCGGTAGGCCACGATGTTTTTGGCCACGCTCGGCGTAATGCCCGATACGTATCCCAGCAAACTTGCGCTCGCGGTGTTTACGTCGACGCCCACGCGGTTGACGACGTCCTCCACCACGTGGCCCAGGGTGCGTGAGAGCTCGGCCTGGTCAAGGTCGTGCTGGTACTGGCCCACGCCGATGGACTGGGGCGGAATCTTGACGAGCTCTGCCAGCGGGTCCTGCAGGCGGCGGCCCAGGCTCATGGCGCCACGCACGGTGACGTCCAGATCGGGATACTCCTGGCTGGCGAGCTCGGAGGCGGAGTACACCGACGCGCCGGCTTCGTTAACGATGGTGTAGCGAAGGCTGGGCGCCTGCTCGGCAATGAACTCCGAGACGACTTCCTCGGTCTCGCGGCTGGCGGTGCCGTTGCCGATGACGATGGTGTTGACGCGGTCCTTTTTGACGAGGCGGGCGAGCTCGCGCTTGGTGCCGGCGACGTCGTGGCGCGGCTTGGTGGGATAGACCACGCCGTGGTCGAGCAGCTTGCCGGTCTCGTCCATGACGGCGACCTTGCAGCCGGTGCGGTAGCCCGGATCGAGCGCGAGCACGCGGGCGCCGCGCACGGGGCGTGCCGAGAGCAGGCCCTCGAGATTCTTGGCAAAGACATTAATGGCCTCGGTCTGGGCGCGAACGGTGAGCTTGGCGCGGGCCTCGCGCTCCAGCGAGGGGGCCATGAGGCGCTTGTAGCCGTCAGCGATGGCGGCGTCAAAGACGGGCGCGAAGACGCCCTGGCGTCGGGGCCAACGGCTGCCGAGGCGCGCCGTGGCGGCAGCGCCGTCGACGTTCACGCGCACGCGGAGTTTGCCCTCGCGCTCACCGCGGTCGATAGCCAGCACGCGGTGGTTGGGAATACGGCGCAGCGGCTCATCATGGCTGTAGTACGGCTCGTAGGGGGTCTTCTCGGCGGGGTCGGTGGCCTCGACGATGATGTCGGCGGTGTTTTGCGTAAAGGCGCGCAGGTCGGCGACGTTCTCGGGGTCTTCGGCCACCGTCTCGGCCACGATGTCCGCCGCGCCGGCGAGCGCCTTCTCGGGCGTGTCGAAGCCGGCTTCCTCGTTGACGTAGGCCGCGGCGGTGTCGAGCGCGCTGCCCTTGGCCGAGGCCTGCATGATGATCATGTTGGCAAGCGGCTCCAGGCCTGCCTCGCGGGCCTTCTGTGCGCGGGTCATGCGCTTTTTGCGGTAGGGCTTGTAGAGGTCCTCGACACGCTGGAGCTGCGCGGCCTCGCGAATTTGCTGTTCGAGCTCGGGCGTAAGTTTGCCCTGGGCGTCGATGAGCAGAAGGACGTCCTCTTTGCGCTGTTCAAGATTGCGCAGGTAGGACAGGCGCTCGTCGAGTGCGCGCAGGGCGACGTCGTCCATTCCGCCTGTGGCCTCCTTGCGGTAGCGCGAGATAAAGGGGATGGTGTTGCCCTCGTCGATGAGCTTGA
>DAWEIC010000087.1:0-6328 GCA_052364855.1 Collinsella sp. | reverse complement strand
TGCAAATGGATTTGCCCGCTCGGCGCATTCTATGCGCTCATGAATAAGGTGTCCTTGCTGGGGATACGGGTCGACGCATGCAAATGCGTCTCGTGCGGCAAGTGTTCAAAGGTTTGTCAGATGGACGTTGACGTGACCCGCGCGCCCAATCATGCCGAATGTATCCGGTGCGGAAAGTGCATTGGGGCCTGTCCTGTCGATGCCATCAGCTATCGCTATGGCCTGGATGTGTCGGCAGAAAAGCTCCCCCTGACCGCCGATAAAAAGTAAAACAAGCTTCGACAAAACGGAGGAATGACCATGAAGCTTTCTAAGATTGCGGCTCTGTTTATGGTGCCGGTGCTGGCCTTGTGTCTTGTGGCGTGTTCGGCGCCCGGCAGCAACGCGAGCGAACCTACGGGCTCCGATCCTAAGATCGCGGAGCTCATTGCGCAAGAGCCGGCTAACGCCGACGAGGCCGCCGAGCTGTATGCGAAGCTCATGCAAAAAGAGAACGATATCCTTTCGAGCGATAATGCGCTGTGGGAAAAGGTGTTCAATGCAGCAAATAAAGAGTCGACAATGATTGAGGACGGCAGCAATTACGGCGATTTCCTGCTCAAGACCATCGACGGCGCCAAAGATGAGTTTACGGCGGATGAACTCAAGACGCTCAAGGCGGGCGCGCAGCAGATCAAGGAGATTGAGGACAAGCTCGAGAGCCTGGAAAAGAAGTTTCCCGGCTGTGGAAACACCCCGAGCGCGGGCGAGAGTGTCGACGCTTCGACCGCGGGCATGACGGCTGGCGCCGATGCTTCGAGCGAGGCGACAAAGTTCCCCAGCTTTACAGGCAAGGACCTGGACGGCAACGACGTGAGCAGCGACGAGTTGTTCTCCAAGAACAAGGTCACCGTCATGAACTTCTGGTTTACCACTTGCAAGCCGTGCGTGGGCGAACTGGGCGATCTCGAGAACCTGAATAAGGAGCTTGCCGAGAAGGGCGGCCAGGTCGTGGGTGTCAATTCCTTTACGCTCGATGGCAACAAGGGCGAGATTGCAGATGCCAAGGACGTGCTAAACAAGAAGGGCGTGACATATAAGAACATCTGGTTCAAGTCGGATAGCGAGGCCGGCAAGTTTACGTCAAATCTGTTCTCGTTCCCGACGACCTACGTTATCGACCAGAACGGCAACATCGTAGGGGAGCCCATCGTGGGCGCCATCAACTCCGCCGAGCAGCGCGCGGCGCTCGACAAGCTTATCGACCAGGCGCTGGCGAAGAGCGAACAGTAATGTGACAAAGGGACAGTCCCTTTGTCACATTGTCGATGTTGTGTGCGGGACGGTGCGCTGTGTGGCGTGCCGTCCCGTTCGTTTTTGCCCAGTTCGTGACGTTTCTCACTGGTGTGGACTAAAAAACGGAATAGAGTAGGACAAACGCGTCGAATACGAACGGCGGGGGAGAGCGGGCGAGTGCGCCCGCGCAGGAGAGGTTGCCGTCCATGCTGGAGCTCAAAGATATCTGCAAAAGGTACGTTACGCAGTCGTTTACGCAGGTGGCGCTCGATAGCGTGAGCTTGGCCTTTCGCGATAATGAGTTTGTGGCCATTTTGGGCCCTTCGGGCTCAGGCAAAACTACGATGCTCAACGTTATCGGTGGACTCGATCACTTTGATTCTGGCGACCTGCTCATCGATGGCATTTCGACTAAGGACTTCCGCGACCGCGATTGGGACGCCTACCGCAACAACCGCATCGGCTTTGTGTTCCAAAGCTATAACCTCATTCCGCATCAGACCATTTTGGAAAACGTGGAGTTGGCGCTCACGCTTACGGGCGTGGGGCATGCCGAGCGTCGCCAGCGTGCGCGCAGGGCGCTTGAGACAGTCGGTCTGGGCGAGCATGTAAACAAGCGCCCGAGCCAGCTTTCGGGCGGACAGATGCAGCGCGTGGCCATTGCCCGTGCTCTGATCAACGATCCCGAGATCGTGTTGGCAGACGAGCCGACCGGCGCCCTGGACTCAACGACGTCCGTGCAGGTCATGGACTTGCTCAAGGACGTTGCGCGCGACCGTCTGGTCATCATGGTCACGCATAATCCCGAGCTGGCGTACCGTTACGCCACGCGCATCGTCAACCTCGCAGACGGTAAGATCACCGACGATTCCGATCCCTTTGATGTTGCCAAAGCCGCGCGTCGCGAGGCCAAGCCCACGCGTAAAACCTCGATGAGCTTTGTAACGGCGCTGGGCCTTTCTGCCCGAAACCTTATGACCAAGAAGGGCCGTACGGCCATGACTGCATTTGCGGGCTCGATTGGCATTATCGGTATCGCGGCGATTCTGGCGCTGTCCAACGGCGTAAACGGCTACATCAAAAAGGTCGAGGAGGATACGCTTTCGAGCTATCCGCTCACCATTTCCAAGCAGGATTACGACCTGTCGTCCATGATGGGCGGGCAGGGGGCCACGGAGGATGGCGATGATGTGAGCGGCGCTTCCGACAGTGAGGACGATTCGGTCAAGAAGTCCGATAAGATTCCCGTGGTCACGGCCGTGAAGGACATGTTCGCGAGCGTTAAGTCCAACGATATGACGAGCTTCAAGGCATGGCTCGATGCCGGTGGCGACGGCATCGACAAAGAGGTCAACGCTATTCAGTACGGCTATGGCGTAACGCCGGTTGTCTATCGCGCGGGCAAGGGCGACGAGAAGCCCGTGCGTCTGGTGCCCAATGCCATGACCGAGGCCATGAGCGGCGGCGCGAGCTCGGCGGCAACGGTGAGCATGGAGTCCATGGGAACCTCGGTCTTCAACGAAATGATTGACGACCAGAGCCTGCTCGACCGCCAGTACGATGTCGTTGCCGGTCATTGGCCCGCGTCCGCCAACGAGGCCGTGATGGTGCTTTCGAGCCGTGGCACGGTGGGCGACTATACGCTCTATAGCATCGGTGCGTTGGATATCGATGAGCTCAACGACCTGGTCAACAGCGCCATGACGGCCGATGGCGGGGTCGAGACGCCCGAGACCGCTGCCGACTTTACCTACGACGATGCGCTGTCCACCACGTTTAAGGTGCTGTCGCCGACAGATGCGTATCGCAAAAACGAAGAGACCGGTATGTGGGCCGATATGTCCGGTGACGCCGACTTCATGGCGGCCAAGGTTGCCGATGGCATTGACGTGCGCATTGTGGGCGTGGTACGGCCCAACGAGACGGCCAACGCGAGCGCCCTTTCGCCCGGTATCGCCTACACACATGCGCTGACTCGCCAGCTTATGGAGCGCGCGGCCGATTCGAAGATTGTGCAGGAGCAGCTTGCTCATCCCGAGACGGATGTCTTTACCGGCAAAACGTTCGACGAGTTGCAGGGCGAGGCCAAGCAGGGCGTGGACCTGGGCAGCATGTTCAGCGTTGACGAGGCGGCGCTCAAGAGCGCGTTCTCGTTCGATGCGTCCGCGCTTTCGGGTGTGGCCGGCGGTATGGACCTTTCGGGCATCGATTTGTCAGGCCTGGATATCGACCTTTCGGGCGTTGGCGAGGACATCGACTTCAACGACATCATGGCCAAGGCGCCGGCCCCCGATTTCTCGGGAGTCTTCGATGGCTTGGAACTCACACCCGAGCAGATGCAGCAGGTGGGCGCGCTTGCCAACCAGCTGTTTGAGGGCTTTATGCAGTCCGATCAGTTTAAGGCGCTGACGCCCGAAGATCTTAAGGACGCGACAAAGCTTGCCGCCGCATTCTCGGCATATCTTGAGAACGATGCCGCGGCGCAGCAATGCTTAGCGCAGCTCAAGGCGCTGGGCGGAGATGTGCTGGCTGAGCGGCTACAGCAGGCAATGACCGACTACGCACAAAAACAGCTCGCGCCCTATTTGCAGCAGGCTATGGACCAGGTGATGAAGGCGATCAGCGAGCAGATTGCGACGACCGTATCGTCCCAGCTCAAAGCAGGCGCGGCGGGGCTCATGGGACAAATGGCGACGCAGATGTCGTCGAGTTTTGCCAACCTGGCGAGCGCCATGCACGTGGATGCGAGCGCCTTTGCCCGTGCTATCCACTTCAACATGGATGCCGAGGACCTGAGCTCGCTCATGATGAGCTATGCGAAGGCGTCGCAGCTCACCTACGACAACAACCTGACCACGCTGTGTTATGCGGACGAGGCAGATCCCATCTCGGTCAAGATCTTCCCGCGCGACTTTGAGGCCAAGGAGCGCGTGCTCGACCATATCGATGCGTATAACAAGCAGGTCAAAGCCGCCGGGCATGACGAGCAGGCAATCTCGTACACCGACTACATGGGCATCATCATGGGCTCGGTGACCGATATCGTGAACACCATCAGCTTGGTGCTCATTGCGTTTGTGAGTATTAGCCTGGTGGTGAGCTCTATCATGATCGGCATCATCACCTACATCAGCGTGCTGGAGCGCAAAAAGGAGATCGGCATCTTGCGCGCGATCGGCGCGTCGAAACGCAACGTGGCCAACGTATTCAATGCCGAGACCTTTATCGAGGGCCTCATCGCCGGCGTTTTTGCCATCGCCGTCGTGGCGCTCGTGAGCCTCCCGGTCAATGCCTGGGCGCTTGCGACCAAGCAGGTTCCCAACCTGATGAGCCTGCCCGTTCAGGACGCGCTGGCGCTCATCGCGATCTCGGTGGTGCTGACGGTCGTCGCTGGCTTGCTGCCGGCCCGCAGCGCGTCTAAGAAAGACCCCGTAGAGGCTCTGCGCTCGGAATAATGTGACAAAGGGGCTGTCCCTTTGCCACATGGGGGAAGGGGCAGCCCCCCCCTCCTGCGCCTAGCTCGTTTTACCCATCAACGTGATACGGATGCTTGGATGGGTGTACTCGTCAAACTCGTCCTCGGGATCCGTGTCAAACGAGTAATACGCTTTGACGGGGTCGTCGCTCGTCCTGATGGAGATTCTCTCGTAGAGCGAACCGTTCAAGAAAGCCTGCCTAAACTCTTCGGGGAGCTTTTGCGGTGCTAGGAGCTCGGGGCTCACGGTCTTGACGTCTGCGGTTTGGACGACAGAGGAAAGCTCGTCAAAGTCGAGCTCGATGCGGGCGAGGTTGTCCTCAAGGCTCGCATCGGGGTCGATTTCTGCTACGTAACTCACTTCCTTGAGCGTTCCCTTGTTGTCGAAATCCAGGTACGTATAGGTCTTCTGGGTATCGGAGTCGCCGTCGTGCAAGTAGCCGCGGACGTGATAGCCGTAATCTTGATATCGCTCGTAAGGGTCATCGGCAGACACGTACTCGCATGCGGGCTCTAACGTCTTGCGGGCGATGGCGATCTGCTCGGCCGCGGCCGCGGCGTTCTCCTGCATCTCGGTGTTTCCCTGCGCCAGCTGCGGGATATAGGCACCGCATACGATTGCGAGGGGTAGCGCCACAAGCGCGATGATCCACTTTTTTGCACGGGGGATAGGCAAGCCGCAGGCCTCCGCCATGGCCTTTGCGTTAGCGAAGCTCTCGGTAAGCACGTCTGCTGCGGTGGCAACGGCGCCTACGGCAGCGGCGACTTCTGCCGCGCTGCCCAGATTGCGTGCGGTCTCGTTGTCGCTGTTCTTGAGTAAGCGCGCGGCGGCCTGCGTACCGACAACGCCTGCGATTTGTGCCGAGCGGTCTTTCTCGGTCTGCTCGACGACGAGTCGGCGCTGCATTTTCTTCCACTGCTTGCCGCGCATACCAAAGCGTGGCGCGAGCGTGCAGTAGCAGAATATGACGAGCTCGATGGCGGTGAGCACCAGGGCGGTCATCATACCCGTCTCTTGGAAGCCTTCGTGATGAAAGACGATGTCGTCAATCATTTCGAAGGGAATGATCAAAAATGGCAGCACGAATGCCATGGCAAGCGCCGCACCGGCAATCTTGGGGTAGATGCAGTATCGCCGGATGCGCTTGCGTTCTTGTTCGGAAAGTGTAGCCATAGCCGGTCCTTGGTGTCGTGGCGGTCGTTGCGGCACGCGGCATATGTGACTCAGTATAGAGAATCCCGCCATCGATGAGTGCTCGATCATGCGGCAAAAGTGCTACGGCGGCTCGCTTGCCGCATTGGGACCCTTGCGAAATCGATGTCTAATACTTTCCCGAGAAGTGAACGAGTGGAAACGGGCCCCCGAAGCATCGGCACTTTTGGCGTGCAATTTCCTGCGGTTTTGTCAGTCGAATCCTGCGGTTTTGACGTCTAAAAATGTCAATGCTCCGGGGGTCCAGATACAGCCGTTCACTTCTCGGGAAAGTATTAGACCTCGAGATATAGAGGGCGTTAGACTGTCCCTTTGTCACGCGTAAAAGCAAGGAAGTCGCAAGGTCTGGGGCGGGGATGCTGGTA
>DAWEIC010000086.1:0-6333 GCA_052364855.1 Collinsella sp. | reverse complement strand
CGACCGCCTCCTGATTGGCGCAAAAGTCCTCGTACGCACGCTGATCCTCGGCATTACCAAACAGTTCGGCATCATCAATCTGGGGCATGGTTGTACCTTTCGTGTTAGTCATTCCGTCCTCTTATACCAAAAAGACGGCCCTCCAAACGGAGCGACCGTCTTTTGCAGAGATTATTTTGACGATATGGCCAGGCGACCGATCAACTTAATGGGATAGAACAACATCCCATTAAGGGTTTTCCAAGTGCCCGAGATTGCCCCGAAAGAGGAGCGCCGCGTACTAAATGTACGCAAGCGACGGTTTGAGGGGCAAGGTCGGGTGCTTGGGAAAGCCCTAGTGCCTAAAATGCCTGGCACCTGTGAAGACCATCGCAATGCCATGCTCGTTGCAGGCCTGGATGCTTTCGTCGTCGCGCTTGGAGCCGCCGGGCTGGATGATGCAGGTCACGCCGTGCGCGGCAAGCACGTCGACGTTGTCGCGGAACGGGAAGAACGCGTCGCTTGCACAGGCAAAGCCGCCCTTCTCCACGCCCTCGCGCTCGCAGAAGTCCTCGGCGCGCTCGCAGGCAAGTAGCGCAGAGTCAACGCGGTTAGGCTGACCAGGGCCCATGCCAATGCCGGCCTTACCCTTGGAGACCAGGATGGCGTTGGACTTAACGCCCTTGCAGACCTTCCAGGCAAACTCGAGCTCGGCCATCTCGGCGTCGGTGGGCTTGCGGTCGGTGGGGAACGTAAAGGTCGCGGGATCCTCGGTCACATGGTCGACTTCCTGCACCAGCATGCCGCCGTCGATGGAGCGCAGCTCCACCTGGGCGCCGTGGTCCACGCCGCCGGTGGCCAGCACGCGCAGGTTGGGGCGCTTAGCCATGCGCTCGAGCGCCTCGGCAGTGTAGCTCGGGGCGATGATGACCTCGACGAACTGCTTGTTCTGATCGGCAAAGTGCTCGACCAGCTCATAGGGAACCTCGCGGTTGCAGGCGATGATGCCGCCAAAGGCGCTCTTGGGATCGCAGGCGAAGGCGCGGTCGTAGGCGGCCGTGATGTCCTCGGCAACGGCGGAACCGCAGGGGTTCTGGTGCTTGAGGATCACGCAGGCCGGCTCGTCGAACTCGCGGACCAGGTTCCAAGCGGCGTCGGCATCCAGATAGTTGTTGTAGCTGAGCGGCTTGCCCTGGATCTGCTCGGAGCCAACGAGCGGGAACTGCGAGCTCGCGGTGTTCTCGCAGCCCTCGGCAAAGCGATAGACCGTGGCCTTCTGCTGAGGATTCTCGCCATAGCGCAGGTCGTCGACCTTCTCCAACGAGATCTCGAGCTTGGCAGAGGTATCCGCCACGTCGCTTGCCTGGGCGGCAAGCCAACGGGAGATAGCCGTGTCGTAGGCGGCGGTGGTCTGGTAGACCTTCACCTGCAGGCGACGACGGGTGGAAAGCGTGGTGCAGCCACCGGTCTCGTGCATCTCGGCCAGGACGGCATCATAGTCGGCAGGGTCGGAAATGACGGTAACGCTCGTGGCGTTCTTGGCGGCAGAGCGCAGCATGGAGGGGCCACCGATGTCGATGTGCTCGATGGCGTCCGCGAAGGTGACCTCGGGGTTGGCGACGGTTTTCTCGAACTCGTACAGGTTGACGACGACCAGGTCGATCAGCTTAATGCCGTGCTGAGCGGCCTCCTGCATGTGCTGCTCGGAATCGCGGCGGGCCAGCAGCGCGCCGTGAACCTTGGGGTGCAGGGTCTTAACGCGGCCGTCCATCATCTCGGGGTAGCCCGTGAACTCCTCGATGGGGGTTACGGGAACGCCCGCGTCCTCGATGGCACGAGCCGTGCCGCCCGTAGAGATGATCTCGACGCCAAAGTCGTCAACCAGCGTCCGTGCGAAATCGACGACGCCCGTCTTATCGGTAACCGAGATCAACGCGCGTACGATCTTCACATCAGATCCCATGCAGTCCTCCTGTCTGGTACGCCGCCGTGCTCTGTGAGTCGGTGATACGTCGATCTGCAGCGCTCGCGCAGCGGCATTGAAAATACTGATTCAATGTAGCGCATCGAGCGCGACGATGCACCCCGCAACGCACGGCTGTGCAGAAAAAGCTTCGAGCGGGGGTTGCAGGAGCGCCACTGGGCACGGTGAGTTGATGGAACACAGGGGCACCATAATTAGATGCCAATGGCGTGGTAGAACTGTGCTCGATATGCATCCGCAATAGAAAGAGGCACCATGGTCTCGCGGGTTCTCTACCGACCGTTTGATACCGAAGATTTCGACGCCATCGCGCTGATCTTGCAGCAGCTTTGGCACAACAACTCGGATAACGATGAGTACAACCGCCTTGAGGCCGCGTGCGATCTTGCCTACTGCCTTTCGTCCTCGACGTTTTCGCAGGTTGCGGTGATTGACGGCGAGGCGCGCGGCATTGCGCTTGCACGCGCAGGACAAAGCTCCGGCGCCACCGTCAAGGAACATTGGATGGACACCGAACGCTCGTTGCTGTCGCAGATGCGCGAGCTGGAGCCTGAAGCTTGCGCCGAGTACCTCTCCTTTGTGCGCACCACCATTCGAACCAACAACCGCCTGCTCGAGAAAAGCCCGCTGCCGCATGACAACGAGGTCACGCTGCTTGCCGTGGATCGCGATGTCCACGGCCTGGGCGTTGGCACGGTGCTGCTCGACGCTGCAATCTCGCATCTGTCCTCGTGCGGGGCGACCAGCGCGCACCTGTACACCGACTCCAACTGCTCGTGGAAGTTCTACGAGTTGCACGGCTTTAAGCGCACGGCCACGCACCGCGCCAGCCGCGAAGAACGCCGCCACAATATGCCCCGCGAAAGCTTCCTCTACGAGCTGGATCTAACAGCATAGGCCCGTCAGCGGCCACAACCTAGTCGTTTAAGAACGTCCCCAACGACTAGTCGAAGGGGCTGTGGGCAAAAAAGGGCAAATATGAGTACTGTTACCTTTTTGGTGGCAGCAAATTTGAATGATTTTGAGTCCAATCGACATGACAACACGTTGTGCAAGCCAACGTTTCTCCCCATATGTAGAATAAAAGGGGCCCCTAACGAGAAGTTGTCTCATTAGGGGCCCCGTTTTAAGCCCAAAGATATGTGACCGGCAAGGCAACAGTACTCATATTTGGCGTTTTTTGCCCACGGCCTCTTGTGCGGAGGCCCGCTGAGGAAATCCACCCCAGAAATATGCGCCTGCTAGAACGTTCCGCCGCCGCCTCCGCCGGCGCCGCCTCCGCCACCTCCGGAGAAGCCGCCACCACCGCCGCCGCTCGAGCTATCAGAGCTCGATGCCAGCTCACGGATGGTTTCGTGATACACATCATCGAACGAATCAAGCGGCGACTCGTTGCCGTAATGATGGTAGTACCACCAGTAGCAGGGATAGTTGTCGTAGAAGTCGTCGCTGTCGCGCAGATCCGCAGGTACAGCCTCGGCAAGCTGGCGCAGGACTTCCTTCGAAACGCCCAGAGCCACACCCATCACCAGCAGCTTGTTCCACAGAATCAGATCTGCGGGGACGGCTTCCTTAAGGCGCGTAAAGTCCTCGAGCCAATGCTTAAGCGCCTTGCAGCGCGCCGCAACCTCGGCGCCCTCCGGCGTATAGCGACGGAAGGTGAGACTCACGCCAATGCCTACAAGCACGATGGGCACCGAGATAATCGCGGCGATAACGTTTGCCTGCGCAGCATCGGTAAAGAAAATGGATCCGATGGGAATAAAGGCGATTAAAATGCCCAGGACCAGGCCAAACACCATTGCGACAATGCCGTCCGAAGCCACGTACTCGCGATCGACCAGCTCTCCCTTAACGGTATTCTGATAGTCCTCGAGCTTATCACCAGCAGATTCGGCGTGATCGCTGACGTAATCCTCCAGCTCGCTAAACGTGCGCGAACGGATGCCGTTCTCGTCAGGCTTAACGCCGGCGAAGAAGACCTTGAGCACCGCGCGATCGACGCTGTCCTTCTTGGTGGACTTCCAGCCTTCGTCGGTCACTGTGAGGCGGTAGGTCTGTTCCTCTTTCTCGCGCCCCAGCAGGCCCTTCTTGGTCTCGATCGCTTCCTCAAGCTTGATCACACGATCGTCGGTAAGCCTCATAAGCGTGGCGATATATGCCTGATCGGGCACATCGTTCCAGCTCATAAGGGCCGAGAGCACGGCGGGATGGTCGGCCGAGGGCACGTCACGGAAGTATTCATCTTGGAACAGCGGCTTTGGCTTGCGACGGCGCAGCTTGAGCGCCACGATTACGCCGGTGAAGGCCACCGCCGCGACAACACTTACCGCGGCAAGTGCATTTGCAATCATGCGCGCGTGCTCACGACGGGCGTTGGCCTCGTCGGCCCACTCTTTCTCCTCGCTCAGGATTGTCGACATGCGCTCGTCACCCGAGGCGGCAAGCTGCGGCACCCAGTCGCTGGGGAAGGCGATGCGCGCCTCGGCAAACTCGCCCTCGTGCACGCAAGGGATGGTGTAGGTGACCATGGGCTCGTTCTCGTCGAGCGACACGTCGCCCGTCAGCGGGCCGTGGCCCCATGCGCGGAAGTTATCGCCCTTGACGGCCGCCGTCCCGGCGGCGGCATTTGCAAAGTACACTTCCATCTCGACATCATCGGAATCCGCGGACCAGCCGTCGCCCACAAACTTCCAGTAGAGCTCGGCGGTATCGGCCCAGTTCATGACCGCACCGGTCATGGTGTAGCTCACGTAATAGATCGCGCTGTCGCCGCTCTCGTGGGGGCTGAACACCTTGATTCTTACGCCGCCGTCGGACTGCTCAACCGTGTAAACGCCGTCGTCGCCTTTGTTTGCGCTGTCGACCTTGTTAAACGCGGTGTCGTCTTCCTCGACGCTCAGCACATCGACGCCCGCCGCGCCGCCCTGCTGGTTGGTGCCTGTATTGATCTCCCAAAACACGCCGTTGATATCGTCATCGAAATCAAACTGGCGTCCCTCGACAACGGTCAGCGAACCATCGGCCTCAACCGTGGCGCCGATATAGGTTTGGGTCATGGAGTAGCCGTCGGCGTGCGCGACGACAGGCAGCAGCAGCAACGCAAGCGCGACGAGCACGCAGACGGAAGCGAATCGCGCAAACAGGCAGCGCTGCCGACAAGTATTGGCAACGGGGGCGTTCATAGGCACATCCTTTGTCTGTAAAACCAACATCGCCATTGTCCCACGTTTGCGGGCACACATGACGAATATCTGGGCCAACGGAACGTCAAATGGGACAAAAGTCCCACCCTCGACCGGCACCTAGAAAATGATCTATTGGGGACGGAGGAAAACGGATCATTGGGTTGAACCGACGGACAGCAGCAAATTTGTCGTTTAGGACGCTCTTTGGCCGAATCCCGCGCCAACAATAGATATCACTTCACAGCTCCGCCACAGGTGTAGCGGCTTTGTGTGGGCGCGGCATGCGCTGATTGAGCCGCCAGTCGAGGGGCATAAAGCAGTTGAGCGAAAACGGTTGCCCCTTTCCCGTTCGCTCGAGGATCATGTCCCCCTTTTCCGTGGAAACCCCGGCAGTTGCGAAGAGCTGCCGGGGTTTCTGTCGTTTGTGAGGCTAAGTCAGTGCGCAGCAATCGAGACCTTGAGCCGCAAACCAGCCGCGTGCAATGCGCAGCGCGGCCAACTTGCGGACCACAGTGACGCCTCCCCATCGCACCCCGCGCTATACTCGTCCGCATGGATATCAAAGCACGCAACATAGCTACGCCCGCCGCGGACGCGCCAACGACGCCGCCCACCTCCGTTCCCGCACCTGTCGTGGGCCGTTTTGCCCCGTCGCCCTCGGGCCGCATGCACCTGGGCAACGTGTTCAGCTGCCTGTGCGCGTGGCTTTCGGCCCGCAACCAGGGCGGCAGCATCGTGTTGCGCATCGAGGACCTGGACGATCGCTGCAAGCGCCCGGAACTTGCCGCTCAACTGATTGACGACCTGGCTTGGCTGGGACTCGAGTGGGACGAAGGCCCCTACTACCAGCACGATCGCCTCGACCTGTACGAGAGCGCTTTGCGCCAGCTGCAAGACGCCAGCCTCACCTACCCCTGTTTTTGCACGCGTGCCGAGCTCCACGCTGCGAGCGCGCCGCACGCCAGCGACGGCACGCCCATCTACCGCGGCGCCTGCCGAGGCCTTTCTGCCGAGGAGGTTGCCCGCCGCAGCGTTCTGCGTGCTCCGGCCACGCGCCTGCGCGTGCCCACCGTCGACGACCTCGCAGACGATGTAATCGAATTCGTGGACCGCACGTACGGCGCCCAATGCGAAGCACTCGCCACCGAGTGCGGCGACTTTTTGGTGCGCCGCAGCGACGGC
>DAWEIC010000085.1:0-6393 GCA_052364855.1 Collinsella sp. | reverse complement strand
CGGCATCACCGTGCCCATTACCGCGGGCATCATGCCGTTTATGGGCAAGTCACAGATCAGCCGCATGGTCTTTATGTGCGGCGCGTCGCTGCCCTCCCCCGTCATCAAGATTCTCGCCAAGTACGAGAACGACCCCGAGAGCCTGCAGGCAGCCGGTGTAGATTATGCCGCCCGCCAACTTTGCGACCTCAAGGAGCACGGCGCCGACGGCCTGCACCTGTACACTATGAACCGTCCTGCGATCGCCGCGACCATTATGGAGCGCCTGGGGTAATGGAAAAACCGCACATCGATACAACCGCTGTCGAAGTGCCGGCCGACCTTGCGTCGCCGGCGCTTTACCGTGTCGATGCCGCGCACCATCCCCGTGTCGACCGTGCCGAGATGCTGCGGTATCTGGGTTACGGCGGCCAGCAGATTGAGCCCGAACTGTCACGACGTATTGAGCTTGTCGTTGAACGTCTGGAACTGGACATTGAGCCCCGTGGCGTGCGCCGCGTGTTTGCCGTCGATGCCACGGGCGTGGACGAACAAAGTGAGCCTTGCATTCGCTTGGTCGGCACCAACGTTGAGCTGCGAGGTCGCGATATCTATCGCCACCTCAAAGACGCCCGCTTTGCCGCACTCATGGCATGCACCCTCGGCATGGACGCCGAGCGTCGTCTGCGCACCACGGGAGCCCAGCAGCCCCTGGAGGGAGCCGTGCTCGACGCCGCGTGCTCTGCCTATGTAGAAGCCGCCGTTGAGCAGATGGACCAGCAGGCCAAGGCTGCGGCCGCCGCACACGGGCTCGCCGGCAACTGGCGCTTTAGCCCCGGCTACGGCGACTGCCCGCTCTCGGCCCAGCGCTCGATCGTCGATGCGCTCAACGCCACGCGGCTCATCGGGCTTACCGTCACGCCCACCAGCCTGCTCATGCCCACCAAGAGCGTGACCGCGGTGATCGGTCTGTTCGACGGCAAAGTCCACGACGCCCAGAGTCGCCCCACCTGCAATATCTGCCGCATGCGCGAGCACTGCCGCTTCCGCGCCGCCCACACCACCTGCTATTCCAGCCACTAGGAGCCCCCGATGTTCACCCCGCTTATTACTCATAATTCGGATGGTGCCGCGCTGGCGGCGCCCGTCAATGCCGCACGCTGCAACGGCGCTGTGTACAAGCCACGCACGATCGACGACCTGCGCATTAAGGACGATCGCCTGCGCGCCGCCATCGAGGGCACGGGGCACCTGCTGTTTGACGGCGGCATGGGCACCATGCTGCAGGCTGCCGGCATGAAGGCCGGCGCCCTGCCCGAGCTGCTCAACTTTGAGGAGCCCGAGGTTATCACCGATATCCAGCGTCAGTATGTCGAGGCCGGCTGCGACGTGATCACCGCCAACACCTTTGGCGCCAACGCCCACAAGCTCGACGGCGCCGCCACCGTGGCAGATGTCTTTGCCGCCGCTGTCGCCTGCGCCCGCGAGGCCGGCGCCCGCTACGTCGCCGGCGATATCGGCCCCATCGGCGCGCTGCTTCGCCCCTTGGGCACCCTGAGCTTCGACGAGGCCTATGACCTCTTTGCCGAGGAGGTGCGCGCCGGCGTCGACGCGGGCGTGGACCTCTTTATTATCGAGACCATGACCGACCTTGCCGAGATCAAGGCGGCCGTCCTCGCCTGCCGCGAGAACTCCGACCTGCCCGTCTTTGCCACCATGACCTTTGAGGAAGACGGTCGCACCTTCTTGGGAACGAGCCCCGAGGTCGCCGCCATCACGCTCGACGCCATCGGCGCCGACGTTTTGGGTATCAACTGCAGCCAGGGCCCGGCCGAGCTCCGAGGGCTCGCCGCACGTATGCTCACCGTTACCGACAAGCCCGTTATGGTGCAGGCTAACGCGGGACTGCCCCGCGTGGACGACGACGGCAATACCGTCTTTGATATCCAGGCCCCCGAATACGCCGAGGCCGTCGCCGGCATGATCGAGGACGGCGTGAGCGTCGTGGGCGGCTGCTGCGGAACCACGCCGGCGCATATGGCGGCCTTGCGCACGCTTATCGACAACCACACGCCCAGCCCGCGCCGCCGCAAGCCCAGCATGTCGGCCACGAGCGCCCAGACGGTCGTGGACCTTCCCTGTGACGGCCACAAAATCGCCGTCATCGGCGAGCGCATCAACCCCACCGGCAAAAAGCGCCTGCAGCAGGCCCTGCGCGACGGCGACCTGGACTACGTCGTGAGCCAGGGCATCAGCCAGCAGGAACAGGGCGCCGACATCCTGGACGTCAACGTGGGCCTGCCCGAGATCGACGAGGTCAAGATCATCCAGCAGGCGACCGAGCAGCTCCAGGGCTCCACGCTGCTGCCGCTGCAGATCGACTCCACCGACCCCGCAGCCGTCGAGGCAGCCGTGCGCCGCTACGCCGGCAAGCCCATCATCAACTCGGTCAATGGCAAACAGCAGATCATGGATGAGATCTTTCCGCTGGTCGCCCATTACGGCACCAACGTCGTCGGCCTCACGCTCGATGAAGGCGGCATCCCCGATACCGCCGAAGCTCGCTTCGCCATCGCCGAGCGCATCGTGGCCGAGGCCGCCCGCTACGGTATCGGCCCGGACCGCATCCTCATCGACTGTCTGGTCATGACCGCCTCGACCAATCAACGCCAGGCCGAACAGATCCTGCGCGCCATGTCCCTGTGCAAGGAGCGTCTGGGCGTCAAATGCGCGCTCGGCGTGTCGAACATCAGCTTTGGTCTGCCTGCCCGCCCGCTGCTGGGCTCGGTCTTTTTGGCTGCCGCTTTTGGCGCGGGCCTGGACGCCCCCATCATGAACCCGGGCTCCAAGCGCTTTATGGATACCGTCTACAGCTATCGCGTGCTGAGCGTTGAGGACGAGGGCTCGACCGGATACATCGAGCGCTACGCCGGCTGGACCGATCCGTACAAGATCGCCGCGAATCCGGCGGCGGCTCAGGCGGTATCGACCGACGCCGCGCCCGCTGCTGGCACCACCGGCACCGACGGCAACGACGACCCGATTCGTCGCATGGTCGTCTCGGGCCGCAAGGGCGAAATCGCGGCCGAGACCGAGCGTCTGCTGGCAGACCATGACGCCATGGACCTCATCAACAATCACTTTATCCCCGCCCTCGACGAGGTTGGCGTCCTCTTTGACCAGGGCAAGTTCTTCTTGCCGCAGCTTATGGCCTCGGCCGAGGCCGCGCGTGTGGGCTTTGACACCATCAAGCGCCTGATGCCCGCCGGCGAGATTGCCGACAAGGGCAAGATCTGCGTGGCCACCGTTAAAGGCGATATCCACGACATCGGTAAGAACATCGTCAAGATGCTGCTCGATAACTACGGCTACACCGTCTTTGACCTAGGCCGCGACGTCGACCCGCAAGAGGTACTCAAGACCGTACGGGAGCGCGACATTAAGCTCGTCGGCCTCTCGGCGCTTATGACCACCACGGTCGTCGCTATGGAGGAGACCATCAAGTTGCTCCATGCCGAGGTTCCGGGCGTCAAGATCATCGTAGGTGGCGCCGTGCTCACCCCCGAATACGCCAAGCAGATCGGCGCGGACTACTACGCCAAGGATGCCGCCGAAAGCGCGCGCATCGCCGAAGAGGTCTTTGGGCAGTAACACAACGGAAACAACCGAGCACCAAAACGTGCCGCACGCGCCACTTGGCACGTGCGGCACGTTAGAATAGATAAGGCTATGCTCGTTTTGGCAGATAGGAGTGCAAGGATGGCGATCACGCCCGCAGAAATCGCGGAAACCCGCGGCATGGTTGAGGAGCAGAACCTCGACATCAGGACCATCACCATGGGTGTTTCGCTCATGGGTTGCGGCGACGAGAGCCTCGACCGCATGTGCACGAAGATCTACGACCACGTGACGCACACGGCTGAGCACTTGGTCGAGACCGCCGAGAACCTCGAGCGCGAGTACGGTATCCCCATCGTCAACAAGCGCGTTTCCGTCACCCCGGTGGCGCAGATCGCCGCATGCTGCAAGGATGAGGACCTCACCCCCATCGCGCATGCCCTCGACCGCGCGGCCGAGACGCTCGGCATCGATTACCTGGGCGGCTTCTCCGCGCTCGTTCAGAAGGGCATCGGCGACGCCGACCGCCGCGTCATCCAGTCCATCCCCCAGGCGCTCGCTACCACCAGCCGCGTCTGCTCCAGCGTCAACGTCGCCAGCCTGCGTGCCGGCATCAACATGGACGCCGTGCTCATGGCCGCCCAGACCATCATCGATGCCGCCAAGCTTACGGCAGATGAGGATTCCGTTGGCGCCTCCAAGTTTGTCTGCTTTGCCAACATGGTCGAGGACTCCCCGTTTATGGCGGGCGCCGTCCACGGCGGTGGCGAGGCCGACGCCGTCATCAACGTTGGCGTCTCGGGCCCCGGCGTTATGGCGGCAGCCCTGGAGAAGCTGCCCGACTCCGCCTCGATGATGGAAGTCGCCGAGAAGATTAAGCAGACCGCCTTTAAGATCACCCGTGCCGGCGAGCTCATGAGCCGCGAGGCCGCCCATCGACTGGGTGTCGAGAAGGGCATCGTCGACCTGTCGCTGGCGCCTACGCCCGCCATTGGCGACTCCGTTGCTCGCATCCTCGAGATTATCGGCGTGGGCACCTGCGGTGGCCCGGGCACGACCTGCGCGCTCGCCATGCTCAACGACGCCGTCAAGAAGGGCGGCGTCATGGCCAGTTCCAGCGTCGGTGGCCTCTCGGGCGCCTTTATCCCCGTGTCCGAAGACGCCGGCATGATCGCCGCCGTCGAGGCCGGCGCGCTTTCGCTCGAGAAGCTCGAGGCCATGACCTGCGTGTGCTCCGTCGGCCTGGACATGATCGCCATCCCCGGCGACACCCCGGTCGAGACCATCGCCGGCATCATCGCCGACGAGATGGCCATCGGCGTCATCAACAATAAGACCACGGCCGTGCGCGTGATTCCCGCCATCGGCAAGGGCGTGGGCGACTGCGTCGAGTACGGCGGCCTGTTTGGCCGTGCGCCCATCATGCCGGTGAACCCCAACGCCGGCACCGTGCTTGCCCACCGTGGTGGACGCTTCCCGGCACCGCTGAACTCGCTGAAGAACTAGCTGAGGGGGACTGGCGAGGAGCCCCGGGGAGGGCAAATATATAAGGTCGCCTGCTCGGACAGTCCTGACTCGCACGGAGAGCACATTAAGTGCTCTCCGGCTCGTGCGGAACTCGCGATCGACCTTATATATTTGCCCTCCCCGGGGCTCCCGCACAACGGGACCTCGGTTGGGCTCTATCCCGGTTGCAGTTGCTTCGCTCCTGCACCACTAGGCTGGTGCGACGGTTTGGCGTTGGATCGGTTCTTTCTGATATATGCTGGTTGCGGCTCTTCTTTTGGGGGGGAGTCGCTTTTTTGTTGCTAGGAGGTTAGCCCGTGGTTGATGGGGATGCTCGCTCTGAGCTTCTTTCTGCTGATTGGAATCAGGAGTGGATGCGTCTGCAGGCCGCTCGGCATCGGGCTGATGATTCTTTTGAATGGGATAAGCGGGCTCGACATTTTCGACCTCTTGAGACTGCTCCGTATGCCCGGGATTTTATGAAATTGCTGGCTCTTGAGCCTGGTGAATCGGTGCTTGATATGGGGTGTGGGGCTGGGTCGATTGCTATTCCGCTTGCGCAAGACGGGCATCCTGTGATTGCGGCTGATTTCTCCCCCGCCATGCTGGGCACGCTTGATGCCGGCATTGAGTATTACGGGCTCGAGGATCTTATTACGCCGCTTGAGCTTGCTTGGGATGATGACTGGAATTTGGTTGGACCGGTCGCGAAAGCGGTAGATGTTGCCTTTGCCAGTCGCTCTGTCACCACGACCAACCTAAAAGGCGCGCTTGCCAAGCTTGATCGTACGGCTCGTCGGCGTTGTGCTGTCACGATGGTCGCCAACTCCAGCCCGCGCTATGACCTGCACCTGATGAACGCTATCGGTGCCTCGGTTACCCGCAGTAATGGCTTTGTGTATGCCTTCAATATCCTCATTCAGATGGGCGCCCTGCCGCAGGTTACGTACTTTGAATCGCCTCGTCGCGATACCTTCGATAGCCTTGAGGCGGGAGTGGCGGACTTCTCCCGCATGCTCGAGCACGGTAACGAGGATAAGATTGACCGTCTACGCGACTACGTCGCTCAGCATATGATTGAGAATCCCCATGCCGGCGAGCCAGGGTCCAAGGGCGTACCGCAGGGGCGTTACATGCTCGACCACGTCCGCAAGGTCCGTTGGGCGTTTATTGCATGGGAGCCGGTCTCCATACCCCGCCCGTAGCCCATCTAAAGCTTGCATCGTCTTCCCGCCCGGCATCCGCATTCTTTGCGAACTGGGCAAACGCGCTCCACACCGCGCCGTTCCT
>DAWEIC010000084.1:0-6432 GCA_052364855.1 Collinsella sp. | reverse complement strand
TTGGAGCCGTCGACCTTCTCGACCTTAGCGTCGTCAGAGCTGCTGGAACCGGCATTAGAACCAGAGGTGGCGTTGGACGAGCCGCAGCCCGTCAGAGCGAGGGCGAGCGCCATAGCACCCGTGGCGGCAAATGCGCCAAGCTTCTTCAGCTTCATAATCAGTCTCCTTCCAATGACCCCACGTGATTCAGAGGTCTGCAAAAACTGAGGGTTATTATGCACCCGCTTGGAAGAATCTGCAATTAGAAAACTGATTGAAACAAACCCATAACGTGAATGGAGCGTCCCACTTTATGGCAGCCATTACTGCTGCAATGACCTTAACAGTTTGATTTCAGCCGCATAACCTGCAAGTTCGTTCGGTGTCTCCAAAATGAATGGCAATGCGCGCAAGCGACCATTCGATACAATATTCTGCATAACCTGCATACCGCCACCAAATTCCTCGCTGCCAAGGTATCCCTTGCCGATGCACTCGTGACGATCTTTATGGGCGCCACAAGGGTTCTTCGAATCGTTGATGTGTACGGCATGCAGACGATCGATACCCACCACGCGGTCGAATTCGTCGAGTACGCCGTCCAGATCATGGATGATGTCGTAGCCAGCATCGCTCACATGGCAGGTGTCCAAACAAACGCCCAGCTTATCGGACAGCTCTGGGCACTTGGCGGCAACGCCCTCGATAATGCACGCCAGTTCTTCAAAGCTACGGCCCACCTCGGTGCCCTTGCCGGCCATGGTCTCGAGCAATACCGTCGTCTGCTGTCCCTCGAACATCACCTGGCACAGCGTATCAACAATCATCTGAATGCCGACGTCTGCCCCCTGTCCTACATGCGCACCGGGATGAAAATTGTAGTAGTTGCCGGGCAGTGCTTCCATGCGCCGTAGGTCCTCTGCCATGGCCTCCAGGGCAAACTCACGCGCCCGCTCTTTGGCTGAGCAGGGGTTATAGGTATACGGGGCATGAGCCACGAGCGGGCCAAAGTCGTTTTGCGCCATAAGCTCGCGCAGAGCCGCCACGTCATCCATGTCAAGGTCTTTTGCCTTGCCACCGCGCGGGTTGCGCGTAAAGAACGCAAAGGTATTGGCACCAATGGACAACGCCGTCTCCCCCATTGCCCGATAGCCCTTCGTCGTCGAAAGATGGCATCCGATTGTCAGCATCTCCAGCTCCCCCTCATCAGTTGCGGTGAAATACGGTCTATTGGTGCCCTATTTTGGCGCAAACAGACCGTATTCCACCGCAAGTTATAAAAGGGGCATCAGAGATGTGGGCCGCCAGGCACCACGGGCGCCGGCGTCATGATCCCCTACGTGTCAGCGCCAAGTCCTAGAGGGCTAGACGAATCGCATCGATGATGTGTGCACAGCGCTGCGTGGCGGCAAGGGGCATGACGGGACTCTCGAGTTTCCCCGCCCGGATGAGCTGGGTCGCATGCTGGATTTCGCCGTAGAAATCATCGATCTCAAACGGGGCATTTATTTCTAGCGTTCGACCGTCGGAATACTTCACATGGGCGAGCTCGGGGCGATGGAGACGCTCGATTTCCAACGAGCCTCGCTCACAGGCAATCGTTAAGCGGCTTTCATATGTTGCTTTGCCGTCGCACACCATATGAATGGGTATACCGCCGACGCTCATACGGATCTCGTCGGCCCAATCGACGCGGCCGCCCGATACGTCACGCCAGCGAACTTCACGGGACGAAACCTCGCACGCGCCCGCGAGCAAATCCTCAAACCAACCGACCGCATAACAGCCCATGTCATATAGACAGCCGCCCTGCAACGGATCAAGCAGATAGCCCGAAGGAGACTCGCCGTAATCGAGCTTTTGCACGCTTTCAATCGAGACAATACGGCCAAGCTCACCCGACGCAAGCAAGTCTTTCACGCGAGTGTGCATCGGGCAAAACCGATTCTTCATCGCCTCCATAAACAGCACGCCGCGCTCGCGAGAGGTGGAGGCAATCGAGAGAGCCTCTTCCTCACTCAAAACGGCCGGCTTTTCGCACAGCACGGCCTTTCCGGCGCACAGCGCGCGACAGGCCCAACGCGTATGCATGCCATGCGGAAGAGCCAAGTAGATTGCGTCGACATCGGGGTCGGCAATCAGCGCGTCATAAGCCGCATCGCCGTTATCGTCGACCGAGACATGGCCATGCGCAGCATCGATCGAAAACGCTCGGCAAAATTCCTCGACATGTGCAGGAGTGCGGCCGGCCGCAGCCACCAGCCGTGCCCCATCGACCTTCTTGAGAGACGATGCAAATCGATGAGAAATGTGCCCAGCGCCCAAAATGCCCCAACGAACCTCACGCGAATCATTACGTAAACCTCGGTCACCCACGATAGCCTCCCATCAGTTGCGGCGAAATAGTTCCTGCTACCGCCCTATTCTGCCGCAAACAGGAACTATTCCATCACAAGATATAAAAGGGTCATGAGGAGCGTGTTTTGCCGAAGACTTTAAGCATGGCCGTTACGGGGCCCGGCTGGAAGCGTCGGCGCACGTCATCGAGACGCTCGGGGATATCGATATGCTGCGGGCAGTGACGCGCGCATTTGCCGCACTTGACGCAATTGCTCACCAGCTTGGGCTCGCTCGTGCGCACCGCACTCGCCGTAAAGTATTGCGACAGCCCCGTAAACCAGCTGTGCGCATAGCTCGCGTTGTAGGCGGCAAAGCAGCCGGGAATGTTGATACCCTTGGGACATGGCATGCAGTAGCCGCATCCCGTGCAGGGCACGCGATTCGATTTTTCAAACTCATCCAGCACGTGCGCGATCGTGTCGAGCTGGTTGGCAGTCATCGAATTCGGCAACGCGAGGTCTGCCAGTGACGAATTCTCGTCCACCTGCGCGGTATCGGTCATACCAGAAAGCAGCATCGTCACCTGAGGATGATTCCACACCCACGAAAGACCCCAGGCGGCAGGAGTGCGCAAATGCGGGTCACGGGCACTATCGAGCACAGCGCGGGCCCGTGGCGGCAGCTTGCCCGCTAAACGCCCGCCCAGCAGCGGCTCCATCACAAACACCGCGAGCCCGCGCTCCGCAGCCGCCATGAGTCCTGCCGTTCCCGCTTGGTAACGCTCGCCGGCATAGTTGTACTGTATCTGGCAAAAATCCCAGTCATATGCGTCAAGCATCGTCAGGAAATCCACCGCGCTGCCGTGGTACGAAAAACCAATCTGGCGAATACGCCCCGCCGCCTTTTGACACGCGATCCAGTCCTCAATGCCCAACGCCACCACACGTTCCCACTGGGTGGGCGAGGTAATGTTATGCATGAGGTAATAGTCGATATGGTCGGTCCGCAGGCGCCGCAGTTGCTCATCGAAGAACCGGTCGAAATCCTCCGCGCACTTGCACGAAGCATGCGGCAACTTGGTCGCCAGCAACACCCGGTCACGCAGCCCCAAGCGCTCAAGCGAGGCGCCCACGCACGCCTCGTTACCGGGATAGAGATACGCGGTGTCCAGATAATTAATCCCCTGCTCCACCGCACGGGAAATGATGGCATCGGCTGTCTTCGCATCCGGACGTCCCGGCGCACCGGGAAACCTCATGCAGCCCAGACCCAACGCCGAGATACGGTTGCCGCTTTTGGGGTCAACGCGATATTGCACGGCCCCTCCCTTCGCCATCAGCGCCCCGGCAAGGCGAAACACAATGGTCACGCAGCCGAAACATCGTGGAATCGCAATCGAGAACGTATCGTAACGCAGTAGAAATCGAGCTGTCACGGCACCGCTTTAACATCAGCAAAAAGCCCGATGAAAGGGGCCGGGCATGACCACGCGCATGTCTTTGCGGTCTGCCCCGCGGCATAAGCGCACAGCGCAATAGTTTCTTTTTCATAACAGCCGCCCCGCGCACCCATCAATCACCCCGGCAGCATACAATCCATCAGGCGCCCCGCACGCGGGCGCCTTTTTGTGAGGAGATGATTCACATGCAGATCAACAAGGTCGCCTTTATCGGCAAGGGCGGCGTCGGCCTGCTCTACGGCAGCATGATTGCCAAGGCCCTCGGCAATGACGCCGTCGAATACGTTATGGATGACGCCCGTTTTGAGCGTCACGCGGGCGATGCGCTCACCGTCAACGGAAAGCCTTGCGATCTCACGTCCGTCCGCGCCAGCGAGGCAGCGCCCGCCGATCTGGTCATCCTGACGGTCAAGACCACCGGTCTCGACCAAGCACTCAAGACTATGGAGCGTGTCGTGGGACCCAACACGCTCATCGCCTCGCTGTGCAACGGCATTACGAGCGAGCAAAAGATTGCCGAGCGCTTTGGCTGGGAGCACACCGTCCTGGGTATCTGCCAAGGCATGGACGCCGTGTTCCTCAGCGGAGAGCTCACCTTTACCAATGCGGGCGAGATTCGCTTTGGCGCGGCAGCGGGCACCAAGCCCGCAACCGTTACCGCCATCGACGAGCTCTATACGCGCTGCGGCATCGCCCATACCGTCGAGAGCGACATTGCGCACCGCATGTGGGCCAAACTCATGCTCAACGACGGCATCAACCAGACCTGCATGGCCTACGGCGGGACCTACGGAAGCGCCACGGAGCCGGGCTCCGAGCAGCGCCGCTGTTTTGTCTCCGCCATGCGCGAGACGCTTGCGGTTGCCAACGCCGAGGGCGTTGAGCTGACCGAGGCAGACCTGACGCAAATGGTGCACCTCATCGAGGGAATCGACCCCGCCGGTATGCCCTCGATGGCGCAGGACCGCATCGCACAACGAAAAACCGAAGTCGAGGAGTTCGCGGGCACCATTTGCCGCCTGGCCGCCAAACACGATATCCAAGTGCCGCAAAACGATTGGCTCTACCAGAGGATTCGCGAAATAGAAAGCAGCTGGTAGTGCTCGGCATACTGTAGCCAGCAGATCCAATGGCAAAGCCGCCGCAAGGGGCACTCCCCTCGCGGCGGCTTCCTTTTTCATCTTTGGTCAAAAATCAGCTTCACAACGGTTAGAGCTGCGACTCCGACGCCTGGTCCTCATCGTCGCGACAAAGGACTACACCTGCACTTCCCAGCAGCGCGGCCGCGATCAGCGCGCCGACCACGATAGGAGCAGCCCCGCATGTCCCCTGCATGCCCGCGACGAGCGCGGCCGTGGGACCAAGGCAGCCAAGCATCAACGCGACGGCGGCAACGGCGATATCTCGAGCATTCACAAGACCACTTCCTCCAAGAGAAAGACCTTATTTCTCATGAACTAGTGTGCCCCGCGCCCATATGCGCGACGTACCGTCACGGTAAGGGCTCTGTTAGCTCAGGCGCATACATAGAACGGACGTCTTTACGTTGCCCTAAAGCTCGGTAAAGACACCCGTCCGCCAAATATCCGTGATGCAGAAAAATTACCAACCGGTGTAGTAGTCGGTGGTTCCGGCAGCGCAGCCGGAGTCATAGACCTTGCAATCACCCTTGGAGCCCGTAAAGGTCGAGCCCTGGGCCATATCGCCCGCGGCAACAACGTAATAGCCGTCGGAATCGCGCCAGAAGCCCTCAGAATCCTGAGTCCATTCGCCCGTGCGATAGTGATAAAGCACATTGCTGCTGTAATAGGTCTCGCGGCGCCCGTTGTAGTTATTGACACCCGCAGAGCGCGTCAGGCCCGATCCGTTCGTGCAGGACGCGGCAGACGCGTAGGACGGAGTGTAACCGGCGTTGTAGTACGAAGCCTCGGCAGCCTCCGCCTCGGCGGCAGCCTCGAGCGCTTCGCGCTTGGCATCCTCAAGCGCAGTGCGCAGCTCATCGAGCTCGGTCGACTTGGCGTCGACCTCCCCCATCGTCAACAGGCTACCCGCGCCGTCGATACAGCCCTGCAGCACAGCGCGCTCGTCATCGGTGGCATAGTCGCCATACATATTCATGATGATCTGAGCGCGCATCTCCAGGGAATCGCGCTTGGCCTCCATCGAGGCGTTCCACTCCTGCATGGAACCATAACCATCGCCGCGATAGTCAACGGGCTGTACCAGCGTCGTCTCGGACGGCGTAGATCCAACCGTATCGGACAATGTTGCGGCATGGGCATCAGTTGCACCGGCGCCCGCCAAAAGTGCCACGGTCAGAGCGGCGGAAAGGGCGGCGGCTTTCGGTTTTCGTGAATCGATCCTCATGTAGCTGGAAACCTCCGTAGTGCGTTTTTGCTGCGTTTGAGCTGCGTGTGATTCGATCGCGCTGCATAGTACCCCGAGCAAATCGCGACCTGCGGTTTTACTCAAAAGGCGCACGTCAATTGCGTAAAACTCACATCCTCTCAACAGGAGTTTTCCACAACTCGAATGCATAAAGCATGCCAAAAACCCTGTTTTGGCGCCCTCGCTATGCAAAAAGGACGCCTGTGCAAACATTGTTCGCACAGGCGCCTTGAGCAGGCATTTTATGCAGTTATACCTATCGAGTC
>DAWEIC010000083.1:4375-6488 GCA_052364855.1 Collinsella sp. | reverse complement strand
GCCTTGGGAGGCGCGACCTCGCCACGAAGAGCGCCAATGACAAAGAAGACCACCTGGTACAGAAAGCAGACCGTGAGCAGCGTGACAACAATCTGGTTGAAGATCACGATGGGTGTGTTGGTTTGTAAAAAGGCGAGCATGCAGGCTCCCGAGAACGCGTTACGTAAACAACCGTATATCTTACCGCAGGCTTACCGAGTTCAAGAAACCACCTAATACTGGCTAGGCTTCGAGCAGACCGAGCTGCGGAACGATTTCGTCGCCGGCAGCGGTGCGGCCAAGCGAGCGCGGGGCCAGGTCGTCAAGAACCGCGGCGAGATCCCACGGTAGCTCGTCGCGGCACTCAATGCGCTCCCCCGTCACGGGATGGACGAATGCAACACGCCAGGAATGAAGGAATTGCCTGGTCAGACCCTGATCGGCGCGTGCATCGCACTTGCCGTAGAGCGGATCGCCCACGCAGGCGTGGTTGATATGGCGCATATGCACGCGGATCTGATGTGTGCGGCCCGTAAACAGGTGGCACTCGACGAGCGTATAGCCGTCGTCAAAACGCGTGGAATCGAAGCGCTCGAGGACCTTAAAGGTCGTAATGGCCTGGCGCGCAAAGGGGTCATCGGAAACCGCCATCTTCACGCGGTCGCGCGTCGATCGGGCGATACCGGTGTTGATAGTGCCCTCGTCCATGGCGATGTGCCCGTGAACGAGCGTGATATAGCGACGGTCGAGCGTGCGCGTGCGGATGAGATTTTGAAGCGCGCGCTGGGTATCGTCGTCTTTTGCCGCGAGCATAAGGCCCGAGGTATCGCGATCCAGGCGATGCACGATGCCGGGGCGGTCCTCACCCTGCACAGTACCAAGATGATCGATGCCGCAGTGGTAGACCAGAGCGTTCGCAAGCGTGCCGCTCTCGTGGCCATGGGCGGGATGGCACACCAGGCCGCGCTGCTTGGAGAGCACGATGAGGTAGTCGTCCTCGTAACGAATATCGAGGGGAATGGCCTCAGGAATCACGTCAGTCGGATCGTGCGGCTCGGGCAGGTCGACCGAGATGCGGTCACCGGAGCGCACGGCATACTTTTTTGACAGGCAGGTCTCGCCGTTCACGATTACGGCACCGCCCTCGATCAGATGCGCACAGGCAGAGCGCGTAGGGCAGCCGTCATTGGCGCCCAGATAGGCGTCAAGACGCTGTCCAGCGGCATCGTCGGCAACAAGGATATGGATGTCAGCCATTAGCGCTCATTCCTTTCGCGAATCTTGCGGGCACGCTCCCCACGCTGCTTGGCTTTGCGCTTAGCGCGGGCCTCATCACGGGCATTGAGCTCGGCAGTCGCATCGACCTCGCGAGCGGCGGGACTCAAGAACATGTAGCCGAAGAGGGCGAGCACAACGCCCACGGTAATGCCGATATCGGCCACATTGAAGACGGGAAAGTCGATGAAGGTGGTGGCAATAAAATCGGTCACGAAGCCAAAGGCCAAACGATCGATAGCGTTGCCGATAGCACCGCCCACAACCATCGCCATGCCCACAACCTCAAGATGGGCGAGCTGGGGTGCACGAACGAGGTACACGACAATAGCGACAATGACCGCCAGCGCCAGCACGGCAAACGCGATGCCATGCCCCTCGCCCATGCTAAAGGCAGCGCCGATATTGCGGACAAACAGGAAGTCGATCACGCCGGGGATGACGGTCACATGCAGTGCATCGCCCACGGCACGAACCGCAAGCTTGGTCAACTGGTCAACAAGCAGCACAACCAGCGCCACCCCACCAGCAACACCCAACCGCCAACGCAAAGGCGGCGTCATACCCCCAGCACGACCCAAATCAATCCCCTACCCTCAAGAACATCGAATTCCGTTTAACGCAATTAACCATCTTATATTGCCACACGCAGAGCGCACGACATATTCGCTAACGCCAGATAAATAACCAGCATAAAAAGAAAGCGGCATTCCGAAAAACAAAATGCCGCTTAATAGCTTTCGACTAAAAGCGCAAGTCGAAAGAAAGCCTCTTGCTCCAGCAATGGAAACGCCGCGTTATCGTCACCAACAGCGAAAACGTCCCTAAGCGAGCAAGGTGACGTGAAAGAGAAGGGAAG
>DAWEIC010000083.1:0-4365 GCA_052364855.1 Collinsella sp. | reverse complement strand
CGTAACTACAAAGCGTCAGCGCAGCGCTTGCAGATATGTGCGTGGCCGTTGTACTCGCCGACGGTGGTGCGGTAGTTCCAGCAACGGTCGCAGCACTCGCCCTCGGCTGCCTCGATGGCAACGGAGAGTTCCTCGCCCTGGGTCAGCTCAACATCGGAAACGATGTAGAACTCGGCCAGGTCGACGGCCTTATCACCGGTCAGCAGCGCGTACATCTCGGCGGGAACGACCGCCTTGACGCGGACCTGCTGGCTCTTGGTGAAGGTACCGGCGGAGCGGGCATCCTCAAGGGCCTTGGTCACGGCGCTACGGAGCTCGAGTGAAGCCTCGAGCACGCCCTCAAACTCATTGGCCTCGTCGAACGTGATGGGCGACTTGTACCAATCAAGCAGCGCGGCGTACTTCTGGTGATCGACGCAGCCAGCGGGCGCATATGCCATGGCCTCGTCAACCGTGTAGGACAGGATCGGCTGCAGGTCGCGCATGAGCATCGAGAAGAGCTCGGCCAGCACGGTCTGGGCGCTGCGGCGCTCGAGCGAGCCGGGCTTATCGCAGTACAGACGGTCCTTCAGGGCGTCGAGGTACACGTTGGAAAGCTCGGTAACCACGAAGTCATAGAGCGCACGGTAGGCGCGCGGGAACTCATAGCTGGCGTAGGCGTCGTCGACCTCGGCCTGGACCTGGGTCAGACGGGCAACCATGAGCTTGTCGAGCGGCAGCAGGTCGGCAAAGGCGACGCCGTCGGTCTCGGGCTCAAACTGACCCTCGAGCTCGGAGAGCAGGAAGCGCAGCGTGTTGCGGAAACGACGGTAGGCATCGGACGTACGAGCAAGGATCTCGTGGTCGATGGACACGTCGGAGCTGGTATCGACGGATGCAACCCACAGACGGATGATATCGGCGCCCATCTCGTCGCAGACCTTGTTGGGGTCGATGACGTTGCCGAGCGACTTGGACATCTTGCGGCCCTGGCCATCGAGCGTGAAGCCCTGCGAGACGACCGCCTTGTACGGAGCGTGGCCGTTGGCGCCCACCGAGGTGAGCAGTGAGCTCTGGAACCAACCGCGGTGCTGGTCGGAGCCCTCGAGGTACACATCCGCCGGATACTCCAGCTCAGGGCGGTACTCGCAGACGGCCTTCCAGGAGACGCCGGAATCCCACCACACGTCGAGGATGTCCTTATCGGCCTTGAGGTGATGGCCACCGCACTTGGGGCAGACGCAGGCCTCGCCCAGGTAGCTCTCGGGAGCGTCGGTGAACCAGGCGTCGGAGCCCTTCTCGTGGAAGAGCTTGATGACGGCGTCGAGCGTGGCGTCGTTCATGACCTTCTCGCCGCAGTCGGCGCAAGTGTAGCTGGGGATAGGCACGCCCCAGTTGCGCTGGCGGCTGATGCACCAGTCGGGACGCTGCTCGACCATGGCACCGATGCGGTTGGCCGCATGGGCCGGATACCACTTGACGTTCTCGCGGACCTCTTTGCCAGCCTGCTCGCGCAAACCGGTCTTGTCCATCGAGACAAACCACTGGTCGGTAGCACGGAAGAGCACCGGGTGCTTGCAGCGCCAGCAGTGCGGATAGCTGTGCGTGATCTTCTTCTCGAGGACCAGGGTGCCGCGCTCGCGCAGGAACTCGATGATGTGCGGGTTGGCCTCATCGGTATCCATACCGCTGAAGGGGCCACCGGTACCAAACTCCTCACCGGTGTAGAACTTGCCGTCGTCATCGACCGGCATGCAGATGTCGGTGATGCCCTCCTTGAGGCAGGCAAAGTAGTCGTCGACGCCGTGGCCGGGCGAGTTGTGGACGATACCGGTACCGTCATCGACACCGACGTAATCGGCCAGCAGCGCCACGCCCTCGACACCGTCAAAGATCGGCTGCTTGTAGTGGATATGATGGAAGGTCTCGGCGGGAACCACGTAGGGCTTACCGTCGACCATGACCGGGGTGTACTCCCAGCCAAACTCCTCGCAGCACTTGGGAGCCAGGTCCTCGAGCATGACCTCGGCGCGGCCGTCGTGCTCAACGGCGACGTAGGCGGCGCCGGGCTTGAGGGAAACTGCCTGGTCGGAGGGGATGGTCCACGGCGTGGTCGTCCAGATGATGAAGTCAACCGGGCCGTCGAAGTTCTCGAGGCCGGCGGGCTTGGAGGTCATCTCGAAGCGCACGAAGATGGACGGGCTCGTCTCGTCGGAGTACTCAATCTCAGCCTCGGCGAGTGCGGTGTGGCAGTGCTTGCACCAGTGGACGGGCTTGTGACCGCGATAGATCATGCCCTTGTCGAACATGGCCTTGAAGACCTCGATGTCGGCGGCGTCATGCTGGTGATAGAGCGTCAGGTAGGGGTTGTCCCAGTCGCCAAGCACGCCCAGACGACGGAAGCCGGCCTTCTGCAGCTCGATGTTCTCGACAGCGAACTTGTTGCAAAGCTCGCGGATCTTAGCCGTGGAGGTCTGGTTGAACTTCTCGGTGCCGAGCTTTTCCTCGACCTTGTGCTCGATCGGCTGACCGTGGCAGTCCCAACCGGGGACATAGGGAACTTCGCAGCCCTGCATCATCCAGTAACGATTGATCATGTCCTTGGAGATCTTATTCATGGCATGGCCGATGTGGATCGGACCGTTGGCGTACGGAGGACCGTCGTGCAGCACGAACTTCTTGTGACCCTCGTTCTTCTTCAGAACCTGCTCGTAGACCTTGTTGTCCTGCCAGTCCTTGAGTCGCTTGGGCTCGGACTTGGAAAGACCGGCACGCATGGGAAAACCGGTCTTGGGCAGATTCATCGTCTGCTTGTACTCGTTTGCCACGGTACCCCTTTCATGTCGTGGGCGCGCACGCCCGATGGGCACCAAAAAAAGCGCCCGTCCCTGCAAGCTGGGACGAAGCGCCACAAAACGGGCTGCACGCCCGCAAAAGCTCTTCGCTTAACCACCCAGCTTAGATGCCCTCGCCCGCGTATTCGCGCGCTCGCATCCGTTACTCGGCTGGCCTGTATCGACGACCATCTCGGCGATGTCTACTAAGACGTGCCTGTGTGGCGCGCCCGTTGGGACCGCAGCTCCGGGGTGATCTTCATCGGTCGCATGCACGGGTTCTCAGCGCTCCCCGCTCTCTGTAGCATGCGGACGGCCGACTACTCGTCCCCATCAACGCTTATGCGGAGTATGCTAGCACGTTCCGCGCCAGCGAAAAACCCTCAACACTGGTTTTATACGTTCGAAATTTCTCGCTATTAAAGCCCTTCTCTAGGAGCAAAATACCTGAAAGCACTTTATCGAACGAAAGAAGGTTGCTATGCGCACGATCGGAATGAGCGACTACACCGTTGGCGAGGATTGCTTTACCGAGCTGCCGACCGCACTGGCGGAGTACGGCGCGAAGAAGGTCGCCATCATTGGCGGCAAGCGAGCCCTGGCTGCGGCGCTGCCGGGAATCGAGGCGGCACTTGAAGGTACCGATGTCGAGGTCCTGGAGACGCGCGTCTATGGCACCAACAGTACGCGTGCCAATATTGCCAAGGTCGTGAACTCCCCTGCCTGCCAGGAAGCCGACGTGCTCATCGCATGCGGCGGCGGCAAGGCGCTCGATACCGTCAAGACGGCTGCTATCGAGCTCAAGAAGATCGTCTTCACCGTCCCGACGATCTGTTCTAACTGCTCCGCCGCGACCGCCATTGCCGTCGTGTACAACGACGACGGCTCGCTCGAGGGCTATTCGTACCCCAACCGACCGGCGCACATCTTCATCAACCCCAAGATCATCGCCGAGGCACCGGCGGAGTACTTCTGGGCCGGCGTGGGTGATGCCCTGTCCAAGCAGCCCGAGGTCGAGTACGCCACGAGCGCCGGCAACTTGGAGCACACCGCCGGTCTTGGCCTGGCACTCGCCCACACCTGCTCCGAGCCGCTGTTTACCTACGGCGTGCAGGGTCTTGAGGATGTGCGCCAGAACCTGTCGAGCGAGGCCGTCAAGCAGATTGCGCTCGATATCGTGGTCAACACGGGCTATGTCTCCAACCTGACCAACCAGAACGATTACTACTACAACTCGAGCGTGGCGCACGCGTTCTACAACGCCACCTGCAGCATTCCGCGTGAGGGCACATACCTGCACGGCGAGGTCGTGAGCCTGGGCGTGCTCGTGCTGTTCGCCTACACGGGCGACACCGAGAACCTTGAGCGCTACGCTGCCTTTAACAAGCAGATGGGCCTGCCCGTGACGCTTGAGCAGGTCGGGCTTTCCGAGTCCGATATCCCGGCCCTGTGCGAATACGCGCACGCCACCAACGAGTGGAAGCAGGGAAACCCCGAGCCCTTCACCGACGAGAAATTCGCCGCCGCCATCAAGGCCGCCAACGCCTACGGC
>DAWEIC010000082.1:0-6488 GCA_052364855.1 Collinsella sp. | reverse complement strand
GCCATGAACCGCGTCTACGCCATGCGCGACGACCTGTGCGCCGAACACCCGGGCAGGTTCTAGCCATGGGCGAGGAAGTCATGAACACTGCCGAGGCTGTGGCCGGAAAGGCAGACGCCCCCACCATCGAAATCGCTGCCCACGCCGGCACCTGCTACGGCGTGCAACGCGCGCTCGATATGGCATTGGCGGCCGCCCCGCAGGCGGGGGAGACCGCTCAGGTCCACACCCTGGGCCCGCTCATCCATAACCCCATCGTGGTACGCGAGCTCGCTGAGGCAGGCGTTGGCTTGGCCGAAACCCTGGACGACGCCGCAACCGGCACCGTGATCATCCGCGCCCACGGCGTGGTGCCGCAGGTAATCGATGCCGCTCGCGGGCGTGGCCTTACCGTGGTCGATGCCACCTGCCCCTACGTGAAGAAGGTCCATGTGGCGGCCGAACGCCTGGTGCGCGAAGGCTACCGCGTGATCGTCGTAGGCGAACCGGGCCATCCCGAGGTCGAGGGCATTCTGGGCCACGCTGGCGATGACGCTCAAGTCGTGAGCTGTGCCGCCGACGCCGAAGAGCTGCCGCTCAAGGGCAAGGTGGGCCTGGTTGTGCAGACCACCCAAACCGCGCAGAACCTGGCCGAGGTTGTGGCCTCCATCACCCCACGCGTGCAGGAACTGCGCGTGATCAACACCATCTGCGCAGCCACGAGCGAGCGCCAGCAGGCGGCGGCAACCCTCGCCAACCGCTGTGATTGCATGGTCGTCGTGGGCGGCAAAAATTCGGGCAATACGCGCCGTCTGGCGCAGATTTGTGCCGATGTCTGCGAGCACACGCATCACATCGAGGAAGCTTCCGAGCTTGAGGCCGCGTGGTTTGCCAACGCGCGCCACATCGGCATCACCGCCGGAGCCTCCACCCCGCAAGAACACATCGAACGCGCCGTTGCGCGCATCAAGGAGCTTTGCCGCTAGTCATGGACCAGACCGTACCCGCATACGCCGCCGAGGTGGCCGATTACGGGCGCAGCCGCGACCCCGAGCCGGGTGAAGGCGCGCTCGTTAAGAACGTGCGTCCCGAATCGCCCGCATGGGATGTGGGTATCGAGCCGGGCATGCGCGTGCTCACGGTCAACGGCGAACAGCTGACCGATATGATCGTGTGGCTCTGGGAGGCTGATGACGATACCGTCGAGCTGGAGGTATTCGACCCGCGCGACAACACCGTCACCCCCGTGGAGCTCGACCGTTTTCCCGGCGAGGACTGGGGTTTGGAGTTCGATGGCCCCATCTTCGACGGCATGCGCACCTGTGTAAACGCCTGCGTGTTCTGCTTTATGACGATGCTGCCCAAGGGCGGCCGCTCCACGCTCTACATTCGCGACGACGACTATCGCCTGAGCTTTTTGCAGGGTAACTTTGTCACGCTCACGAACCTTTCCGACGAGGACGTGCAAAACGTCATCCAACGCAACATGAGCCCCATGAACGTGTCGGTCCACGCCGTGAGCCCCGATGTCCGCCGCCGTATGATGGGCCGCAACGCCCAGCGCGGCATGGACGTGCTCGAGGCCATCATGGCCGCCGGTATCGAAATCCATGCGCAGATCGTTTTGTGCCCTGGCATGAACGACGGCGAGGAACTGCTGAAGACCCTGCGCTTTTGCGAGGAGCACGAACAGATCACGAGCCTGGGCATCGTGCCGCTCGGCTTTACCAAGCACCAAAATCGCTTTAGCTGGTCCTACAGCGACAAGCCCGAGCTCGCGCGCGAAACCATTGCCATGATTCGGCCCTTCCAGGACCGCGCGTACGAGCGCTTTGGCCGCCACACCTTCCAGATGAGCGACGAGTTCTACCTGGACGCCGGCATCGAGCCGCCCGAGGCCGATTTCTACGACGGCTACCCTCAGTACTACGACGGCATCGGCATGATCCGCTCGTATCTGGACGAGACCGATGACGTGCTTGCCGCCGATGCTGAGCGCCTTGCCCGCGTTCGCAAGGCTATGACCGCCCGCGACCAGCGCCTGGTATGTCTTTCGGGCGCCAGCGCACGCGATACCGTGGCGCGCTTCGTGGAGTCTCCACAGGGCCTTTCTGGCATCGTCACGGCCATTAAAAACCGCTACTTTGGCGGCAACGTGGACGTGACCGGCCTCATCGTCGCGAGCGACATCCTGGAGCAGCTGCCGCAAGACCTGTCGGGGGTTATGCTCTTTGTGCCTAAGCTCATGTTCAACGCTGACGGCATGACGCTTGACGAGTATCATCGTGACGATTTACTCGCAAGCCTTAACCACCGCGGCGCCGAGGTTCATGTGGTGTCGACCATGCCGCATGAGCTGCTCGATACCCTGGAGCACATCCTTGGCATTGTGCCTGCCGACTCTACTAATTCCGCTGACCCTATCCATTAAAGGAGAGCAGATGAAACCTATCGTCGCCGTCGTCGGACGCCCCAACGTGGGCAAGTCCACGCTCGTCAACCGCCTGGCCCAGACCTCGGACGCCATCGTCCATGAGTCCCGCGGCGTCACGCGCGACCGCTCATACCACACGGCCGATTGGAACGGCCGCGAGTTCACCATCGTCGACACGGGCGGCATCGAACCGCTCAAGAGCGATGACGTCTTCGCCACGTCCATTCGCGACCAGGCCCTCGCCGCCGCCGAGGAAGCCGCCGTCATCCTGTTTGTGGTCGACGGCCGCACCGGAGTCACCGAAGAGGACGAGTCGGTCGCTCGCATGCTCAAGCGCTGCGACAAGCCGGTCTTTCTGTTGGTAAACAAGCTCGATAACCCCGATCGCGAGAACGACAGCATCTGGGAGTTCTATTCACTTGGCATCGGTGAGCCCACGCCGCTTTCGGCCCTTCACGGCCATGGTACGGGCGACCTGCTCGATGACATCGTGGCCCTGCTCCCCGAGGAAGAGGACGAGGTCGCCGACGAGTTCCCCGACGCGCTCAACGTCGCCATCATCGGCCGACCCAATGCCGGCAAGTCGTCGCTGTTCAACCGCATCCTGGGTGCCGACCGCTCCATCGTGTCCAACATCGCCGGCACCACGCGCGACGCCATCGATACCGTTGTCGAGCGCGACGGCAAGCACTACCGCATGGTCGACACCGCTGGCATTCGCAAGAAGAGCACCGTGTACGAGAACATCGAGTACTACTCGATGGTCCGCGGCCTGCGCGCCATCGACCGCGCCGACGTGGCGCTGCTCGTCGTCGACGCCTCCGTGGGCGTTACCGAACAGGACCAGAAGGTCATGGGCTTGGCCATCGAGCGCGGCTGCGCCATCGTGGTGCTGCTCAACAAGTGGGACCTGCTCGACGATGACCGCAAGCGCGAGGCCTGCATGGAGACTGTAGACCGCCGTCTGGGCGTCATGGCTCCCTGGGCTCAGTACCTGCGCATCTCGGCCCTGACCGGCCGCAGCGTCGAAAAGATCTGGGCGATGGTCGATGCCGCCGAAAAGACGCGTTCGCAAAAGATCAGCACCTCGCGCCTCAACACGTTCCTCACCGACCTGCGCGAGTTTGGTCACACCGTGGTAGATGGCAAGCGCCGCCTGCGCATGCACTACGTGACCCAGACGGGCGTCAACCCGCCGACGTTCACGTTCTTCGTCAACCACAGCGACCTGGTCAACGACACCTACCAGCGCTACGTGGAAAACCGCATGCGCTCGACCTTCGACTTCGCCGGCACGCCCATTCGACTCTTCTTTAGGAAGAAGGAGCAAAAGGATGCTTAATCCGATCCTGCTGACCGCCATCTGCGCCGTGGTCTCGTTCTTTATCGGAGCGATTCCGTTTGGCCTGATCCTGGGCCGCGTGTTCAACCACACCGACATTCGCAAGGCGGGCTCCGGCAACATCGGCACCACTAACGCGCTGCGCGTGGCCGGCCCCAAGGTCGCGGCACTCACGCTGCTGCTCGACTGCCTTAAGGGCGCCATCTGCGTCCTTATCGCCCGTCCGCTCATCGCGAGCGTGGGCTATGGCTTCCCTGTGAGCATCATGGCTCCCGGTGCCGCAGGCGACTGGATGCTCGGCGTCATTTGCCTGGCTGCCGTGTGGGGCCACATCTTCTCGCCCTACCTTAACTTCCACGGCGGCAAGGGTATCGCCGTGGGCTTGGGCGTGATTCTTGCCTGGTACTGGCCCATTGGTCTGTCGCTGCTGGGTATGTTTATCGTTGCCGTCGCCATCACCAAGTTTGTGTCGGTGGGCTCGCTTGCCGCCGCCATCGGTCTTCCCATCGCTGCCTGCGCGGTCTTTCCGTACAGCAGCCTGGGACTCAAGTTTTGCATGGCGATGATCGGCATCACCGTGGTGTGGGCCCATCGTGCGAACATCAAAAAGCTCATGACGGGTAAGGAGTCCAAGCTCTCGTTTACCAAGCGCGTCACCGAGCCCGACGATAAGTAGGAGAGAGTCATGAATGTTGCGCTGATTGGCTCCGGCTCCTGGGGAACCGCCGTCGCCGGACTTGCCGCTGCGCGAGCCGAGCGCGTGACCATGTGGGCCCATAGCGAGCAGACGGCCGCCGGCATCAACGGCTCGCATCGCAACCCCCGCTATCTGGTGGACTACGTGCTGCCGGAAAACGTTGTCGCCACGACGGACCTGGCCCAGGCGTTCGACGGTGCTGATGCGATCATCTTTGCCGTGCCTTCGACGCATCTGCGAGACGTCTGCCACCAGGCGGCGCCGTTCATCGCGGACGAGACGCCGGTTCTGTGCCTCACCAAGGGCATCGAGCCCGAGTCCGGCCTGCTCATGAGTGAGGTCATCGCCAGCGAGATCGGCAACGAAGCGCGCGTGGCGGCGCTCTCGGGCCCCAACCATGCCGAGGAAATCTGCCGCGGCGGGCTTTCGGCTGCCGTCATCGCCAGTGAAGACCAGCAAGTGGGGGAGACCTTTAAGGAACTGCTGCTTTCCACGGCCTTCCGCATCTACCTGTCGCAGGACATGACCGGCGTCGAGGTATGCGGCGCCATGAAAAACGTCATCGCTATCGTGTGCGGCATCTCTGCCGGTACCGGCGCGGGCGACAACACGCTTGCTCTTATCATGACGCGCGGCCTGGCAGAGATCAGCCGCCTGGTGCACGCCCGCGGCGGTCAGGCCATGACTTGCATGGGACTTGCCGGCATGGGCGACCTTATCGCCACCTGCACCTCCGAGCATTCGCGCAACCGCACCTTTGGCTTCGAGTTTGCCCACGGCGTGTCGCTCGACGAGTACCAGGCCCGCACGCATATGGTGGTCGAGGGTGCCGTCGCGGCCCGCAGTGTCAGCGAACTCGCCCGTTCACTGGGCGTAGACATTCCGCTCACCTTTGCCGTGGAGCAAACGCTCTACAACGGTGTTACTTTGGATAGGGCGCTCGAGATTCTCACCGACCGCGTCCCCTCTCAAGAGTTCTACGGACTCGCCGACTAGCGCAGAAAGGCTACTACCATGGGTTCCATCAAAATCGCTCCGTCTATCCTCTCGGCCGACATGGCCAACCTGAAGGGTGAGCTCGACAAGATTGCCGGCGCCGACTACGTGCACTTCGACGTCATGGACGGTCACTTTACCGGCAACCTGACCTTTGGCGTTGACATCCTTAGGGCCGTCAAGCGCTCCACCGATGTTCCGGTCGATGCGCACCTGATGGTGTCGAACCCCGACGAGACGGTCGATTGGTACGCCGACGCCGGTGCCGACATGATCACCGTGCACTACGAGGCTTCCACGCACCTGCACCGCACGCTCACCCATCTGCAGCAGCGCGGCGTCAAGGCCGGCGTGGTGCTCAACCCTGCCACCCCCGTGTGCGTACTCGAGAGCATCATCGACGTCGTCGATATGGTGCTGCTGATGAGCGTGAACCCTGGCTTTGGAGGCCAGAGCTTTATCCCCGGTACCATCGCCAAACTTCACGAGCTTACGGCCATGTGCGAGCGCCACGGCGTGTCGCCCCTGATCGAGGTCGATGGCGGTATCTCTTCCAAGAACATCGCCGAGGTCGTCAAGGCCGGCGCCAACGTGCTCGTAGCCGGCTCTGCCGTATTTAAGTCCGAAGATCCCGCCGCTGAGGTTGCGCTGCTGCAAAAGCTGGGCAACGAGGCTGCACAGGAGGCATAAATCCTTATGACCGCAGGTCAAAACCGCATACCCGTGAATCTTGACTATGCCGCCTCGACGCCCATGCGCGCCGAGGCGCTCCTTGCGCAGCGCGAGTACGACGACAGCGAGCTTGCCGGCGTCAACCCCAACTCGCTACACTCGCTTGGACGCAAGGCCGCCGCACGCCTGGAAGTTGCCCGTCGCGAGATTGCCCGCAGCTTTGGCGCGCGCGTCCGTCCGTCCGAGATCATCTTGACCAACGGCGGCACCGAGGCAAACCAGCTGGCGCTGCTCGGTCTTGCCGAGGGCGCTCGTCAGCGCGATCGCAAGCGCGACCGCGTGATCGTGTCGGCGATTGAGCACGATTC
>DAWEIC010000081.1:503-6492 GCA_052364855.1 Collinsella sp. | reverse complement strand
GCATTCCGCACGAGCTTCTCTGACATTTCCGCCCATTACCACGTGGAGGTCCCCGTCACGGAGATCGCCTACGCATACGACTACATCAATTCCCGGCATACCCCGCGCAGGCAGGCCACGCTGAACGATGGGCCCGCGGCCCAGCAGGACGAGTGACGCGCCTCGCAAGCAAAGGAAGGAAGCCAACATCACATGAGCATCATCGCCGCATGTATCGACAACCGCCTGCTACACGGCATAGTGGCAACCCAGCGGATACTGGAGCGAACGGCGAGCCGCTCGTCGGCCGGGAAGCAGTCAAAGGTGGCAAAGTAGTCGCGCGGCTCCTCGGCGCAGCGGATGAGCTGGCCCGACCCGTCCGGACGCATCAGCACCTCGGCACGCTTGAGCCGGCCGTTGTAGTTGTAGCCCACCGAGAACCCGTGCGCGCCCGCATCGTGGATGACGAGCAAGTCGCCCTCCTCCACTTCGGGCGGGCGCCGGTCGATAGCGAGCTTGTCGTTGTTCTCGCACAGCGACCCCACCACGCCGTAGGTGTGCTCGGCAGCACCGCTATGCGGAACGCCCCGCGATCTCGACCGAGAGCACGTCGGAGAACGGGATGTCTAATTGCTGGGGCCTGTCAGCTTGGGGCCTGCCGCCGCGGGTGTAGCCGGACTGCATGCGTTCGGCGCTGCTAGGCACGATGTCGGGCATCGCCGCGGGCAAGACGGCGGGTCTCACCGTGTTCGCCAAGCGCGAGGAGCGTTTTGGTTTTTCGCAAGCAAATGCGGACGAAATCATCGACCAGATTCCCGATCTGCTCAAACATGCAGGGCCCCTATGTGTTTAACCTCATTTTTCCGTGTGCGGTAGAATGGGATAGTTGAGATCGCGAACGCCTTAAAGGGAGAGTTTTTGTGGATACGCATCTGGATGGGGGCTCTTCCGCCCCGCTGTATCAACAGGTGCTCGATTTGCTCAAGAGCGATATCGAACAGGGGACATATCCCGTTGACTCGCAGATTCCAACGGAACTTGAGCTTTCTAAGATGTACGGCGTGGGAAGGGTCACGGTTCGTCGCGCAATAGAGGAGCTTGTGGGCGAGGGGTATCTCACCAAGCGGCAGGGGCGTGGTACGTTTGTGACCGCGACAAAGATAATTCGCAAGGTGCATCAGAAGGACGATGTTCAGAGTTTTACCCAAGCATGCGCTGAAAACGGCATGAAGGCGGGCGCTCGCGTCGTTGCCCGCAAGACCGTTGCCGCCGATCGCGACCTCGCTTCTTTCTTTGGCTTGGATGAAGGCTCTGACCTCATCTTGGTCTCACGCGTGCGTACCGCAGACGGCGTGCCGGTCCTGTTCGAGAACAACTACTATCCTGTTGACGGATTCGAATTTCTCAAAGATATCGGTCTCTCCAATTGCTCGATATTCGAGGCCGTGGGGGAGCGTACGGGTAGGTATCCCTGTTCATCCGATCCCTGCAGGCTAGAGATCGCCCGTGCGGGAATTGATACCGCCCGCGAGCTCAAGGTCCCAGTAGGGGAGCCGCTATTCTTCATGAACGCGGGCTTTCTCGATTCCAACGGAGAGCGCTTCTGCTATGGCAGGCAGTACTACGTGGGTTCGCGCTACAGCTTCGATATCTAGCGGCTCTGTCTCGCGCAGCGCTGTTCTCGCCATCGCCGCAACAGGTCCGTTTAGCGCGTAAAAGTTACCACTTATAGAACAACCTAATATGTTTCTTGACCGGCACCTTCATGCAGGTTATACATAGGACAACCTAAGATGTTTGCTTATACGTGAGGGTTTTTTGGCAAGCATCGTTGCTCTGACAGGAGGTTAAGAATGTCGGATGCCAAACAGGAGAAGCCCAAGCGCAGATTCCATCTCCAGCTTCCCCATGTGTACACCATCGCGTTCATGCTGATTGTGTTCTTCGCGGTGCTCACATGGATCGTCCCATCGGGTCAGTTCGACCGTCAGACCATTCAGACGGCCGCGGGCGAGCGAGAAGTCGCCGTAGCCGGAACGTACCAAGAAGTCGACAAGGTCTACACCGATTCGGAGACGGGGGAGACCGTCGATCTGCGACAGGGCATCGATGCCGTCCTGCAGGCTCCCGCCAAGGGCATCCAGGCTGCGGCCGATGTCGTCGCGTTCGTCCTGCTGATCGGCGGATCGTTCGCCATCGTCACCAAGACCAACGCCCTAAACGCCGGTATGAGCCGCGTGATCAAGAAGTTGAAGAACAAGGACATCTTGATCATCCCCATCTCCATGGTCCTGCTCTCGATCTGCGGCACCACGTTCGGCATGTCCGAGGAGGCGCTGCCGTTCTACGCGATCTTCATCCCCATCATGCTGAGCATCGGGTATGACTCCATGACCGCATTCATCATCTGCTTCCTCGGCCCCAACCTTGGTTACTGCGCATCCACTATCGATCCTTTCAACGTGCTGATCGCCCAGGGCGTTATCGGCATCGAGGGAAATCCCCAGCTTTGGCTCCGCGCCATCCTGTGGGTCATCTTCACCGCCGCGGGCATTTTCTGGGCCATGCGCTACGCGCGCCGCGTCAAGCTCGATCCCAAGTCCTCCATCACCTATGAGGACGATAAGCAGAAGCGCATCGAGTTCTCTGTCACCGACGCCTCTATCGAAGAGGAGTTCACGCTTCGCCACGAGCTCGTCCTCATTGATTTCGCGGTCGGCATGGGCGTTATCGTGTGGGGCCTCGTTACCCAGGGCTGGTATATGGACGAGATCTCTATGGTGTTCCTGGCCATGGGCCTTCTTGCCGGCATACTCGGCGGCTTGGACGAGAAGACCATTGCGGAGGAGTTCGTCCGCGGAATCGCCGACTTCGCCTACGCAGCCTGCATCATCGGTATCGCCCGCGGCATCCTGGTCGTTGCAGAGGGCGGAATGATCATCGACTCTATTCTTAACTGGCTCGTCGGACTCCTTGCGGGCGCTCCGTCCTTCATCTATACCACCTTCATGTACATCGTCCTCGGCCTGCTTTCGCTGCTGGTTCCTTCCAGCTCCGGCCTCGCTGCACTCACCATGCCAGTCATGGGCCCGCTGACCGAGCTTATGGGTCTCAATCCCGAGGCTGCCGTCACCGCTCTGCAGTTCGCGAACCAGACCATCAACACCATCAGCCCCGTTGCGGGCATGACCGTCGCGGGTCTCGCCGTAGCGAAGATCTCCTTCGGGCAATGGTGGAAGACCATCTGGAAGTTCTTTATCTTCATGGTCCTGTTCGGATTGGTCGCGACTACGATCTCCGGCCTACTGCCGATGTGGGAGGTGCCCGGTGTTTGATCGTTCGCTAGTATTGCTGTCCCGCAGCATCTTTACCGGCCTTTCCGATGAACCGATCGACGGATATGTTTCGATTCGCGGTAATCGCATCGAATCCGTGGGCGCCTCTGATCGGGCTGCCGAATATACTGCGCATGCGGACGAGGTTCGCGACCTTGGCTCCAGAACCGTCATGGCAGGCCTTGTCGACGTGCACACGTTCTTTACCGGCTGGGTGCTCCGTCGCATCGGCGCCGATCTTATCGATGCGACCTCGGCAGATGATGTTTTCACCGCGATGTCGAATTGGAAGGAGGAGCGGCCCCAGGCCCCTATGGCGTTGGGCATGAACCTTCCGGAGACCCTTATGGGTGACGACTTGGTTGATATGTTGGACGAGAAGTTCTCATCCACGCCTGCCGTCGCCTTTACTGCCGGCGCGGAGACCTGCGTGCTCAACTCCGCCGCATCTGCGCGCTATGGTTTTACGCCCGAGGCTTGCTATGCCGAGATGATTTGGCACCTTATGCGCGATTATCTACCTCTTCAGGAAGTCCGCGATGCGTATGGCGACTACATGACCATGCTTAACTCCCGTGGCGTCACCGCCATCAAGGAGATGTGCTTTGACGATTATTACGGATTTGCGGACGAGATGTATCGCCGCGAGCAGGAAGGCGAACTTACGGTTAGGGTCGACATGATGAGCCAGCCCGTCGGGCATGGAGCCGACCTTGATTACGCCTGCTCGGCGCGCGACCGCTTCCAAGGAGACTTCGTCAGGTTCTCCGGCTTCAATCGCATGACCGATCGCGGCGTGTGGTGCGGCCTGGCCGAGATGATCGATCCCTACGAGGAGGGGGCCGATGCGGGTGCCGGCGGAAAGACCGTGGTCGAGGAGCCCGAATGGGACCTCATCTCTCGCGAGCTGTCCGAGATCGATGCCCAGGGATTCCGCTACTCCCTGCATTGCCAGGGGGATGGGGCCGTTCGCAAGACGATCGACCTGTATGAGCGGCTACCGCGTGATGAGTCGGGAAGGCTCGCTCGCAGGCATTCGATTACGGACCTTGAGAACTCCGATCCAGCTGACCTGGCGCGCATGGGCGCCATCGGCGGTATCTGCGAGGTCTATCCCCAGATCCTTACTCTTGATAAGCGCGAGGATTGCCTTTCGACCATGCGTCGCCAGATAGGAGAGAAGAGGCTCTCCCGCAGCTGGAACCGTCGCGCCATGGTGGATGGCGGATGTGTGCTGTGCTGCGGAACCGATCTTCCCCTCCTTATCCCGCATCTAGGAGATTCGATCTACAGCGCCTGCGGAGGGTACTTCGCCGACGGTTTGGACGTCAACCCGCAGAATACCGTTAGCGTTGCCGAGCTGCTGCGGGCATGGACTGCCGGGGGTTCCTACGATCTGGTTCGCGAGAACGATTTCGGCACCCTCGAGGCGGGCAAGCTCGCGGACATCTGCGTTTTGGACCGCGATGTGTTTGCGGTGGACCCCAAAGATGCCAGAGACATCCAGGTCTCGCTCACGCTGAGCGATGGTCGGGTCGTGTACGAAGATTGCTAGGAGAGGAGATGCCCAGCATGGATTTAAACGCTTCCGCGCCCCGCCTGCGTCGCGAGCAGGTCGCCGGCATGAACATTCACTACATCATGTGGTCGCTCGATTATTTCCTTGATGTTCAGCAGCGCCTTGGCTTCAAAACCATCGAGCTTTGGGCGGCCGAGCCGCACGTGACGCTGGACCACACGGGGTATTTCGAGGCCGACAAGCTTCGCCGCAAGATCGAGTCCCGCGGACTCTCCGGGAGCTCCCTGTGCCCGGAGAACGTGGTGTATCCGTGGCAGTACGCTGCCAGAAAGCCCCTCCACGCGCAGCGGAGCCTCGCTTACTTCAAGCACGGCATCGAGCTCGCCGAGGTGCTCGGCGCCCCGTATATGTCCATCAACTCCGGTTGGGGCGATTGGGACGAGGACCGCGAGGAAGCTTGGAAGCGCTCTGCCGAGCACTTGGCGATTCTTGCGGACTATGCCGGCGAGCACGGCGTGACCCTCTGCATGGAGAGCCTGAGGCCGGAAGAGAGCAACTTGGTGGTTACACTCGCGGATGCCAGGCGCATGCTTGACCAAGTAGCCAACCCGCACCTTACTCCAATGGTGGACACTACTGCTATGGGAGTCGCCGGCGAGAGCCTTGAAGAGTGGTTTGCCGAGTTTGGCGATGGTGCCATAAGGAACATGCACTTCATTGATGGCGACCCATACGGCCATCTGGTTTGGGGCGATGGAAAGCACAGCATGGACGATTTCGTGCGTGTCCTCAACGCGCATGGGTTCGAGGGCTATCTTGGCCAGGAGATCACCGATGGAAGGTATTTCGATGATCCCGCAGCAGCGGACCGGCGCAACATGGACGCCTTCGAGAGGTATTTTGTCGACTAGCGCGTAGCTCCCATTCGCGTGGGGCAGTCAACACGCTTGACGAGAAGACTTGCAGTAAACGTTGGCGGATTCGTCCGCCGTATCGAAAGGAAGAATAACAATGAACGCACATGATCTCATCGCCGACGCAATCGCCGAAAAGGGCGGTTTCGATAGCGTCTTCTGGGTTGCCTGCGGCGGCTCCCTCATCGACCTGCTGCCCGCCCATGAGCTGCTTAAGCGCGAGGCGACTACGTTTGCCAGTG
>DAWEIC010000081.1:0-493 GCA_052364855.1 Collinsella sp. | reverse complement strand
GCGTATACCGCCCGCGAGTTCGATATCATGCGTCCCAAGCGCCTGGGCGAAAAGTCCCTTGTTATCGCTTGCAGCCACTCCGGCAACACTCCCGAGGTAATCGATGCGTGCTCGATCGCCAAGGCGGCGGGCGCAACCGTTATCGCACAGACCGACAACGCCGGCTCCGGCATCGATAACGGTGAGTGGACGTGCTGGGTATATCCGTGGGGCGAGGGAGTTCCGCAGGCGGAGGTACCCGCCGGCATCTCTTTGGCTCTCGCTGCCGAGCTCTTGGATCAGCAGGAAGGTTATGCTGACCTTGCCGATATGTACGAAGGCATCGCCAAGATGGACCGGATCCTGCCTGCGGCTCGCGAGAAGGTCAACGCCGAACTTTGCGACCGTTTCGCTGCCCTGTGCCAGGACCACAAGTTCCTGTATATCTTGGGATCCGGTCCCGTGTTTAGCCAGACCTATGGCTTCGCTATCTGCTCGCTTATGGAGATGCAGT
>DAWEIC010000080.1:993-6701 GCA_052364855.1 Collinsella sp. | reverse complement strand
CCTGACCGTGTTCGACCCCGCCGCCACCTGGACGGTTGGCGAGGACGGTTACGAGTCGCGCGCCGAGAACTCCGGTTTTGCCGGCCGCACGCTCACCGGTCGTGCCACCGATGTGTTTGTCGGCGGTAAGCAGACGCTTGCCGACGGCTGCATCTGCTAGCATAGCCTTATCGCTTTTGTGCGCGGTGCCCTTGCGGTGCCGCGCTTTCTGTTCGTTTTGACCATGCAACCGCATGGGGGATTGGAGCGTCTATGCCCACACCTTCCACTGCACGCATGCACGACTTTGAGGTCGTCTCGAACCAGGAGATCGCCGACGGCATCTTCTCGCTCGTCATCTCGGCCCCCAAGCTTGCAAGTGCGCTCAAGCCCGGTCAGTTTGTGAACATCGCCGTGCCCGGCGATGCGTCCTCGCTGCTTCGCGTGCCCCTGAGCTTCTATCGCGCCGACGCCCAGGCCGGTACCGTCGAGCTGTGGTACGCCGTCGTGGGCGACGACACCCGTCGTCTGTCGCAGATGGCCCCCGGCTCCAAGTCCAACCTGTTGGGCCCTGGCGGCCGCGGCTGGCTTGTTCCCGAGGGCACCAGGAAGGCGCTGCTCGTGGCGGGCGGCATCGGCGTTCCGCCCGTGCTCTGCCTCGCCGGCAAGCTTGTCGAGCAGGGCGTGGATGTCGACGTTTGCCTGGGCTTTGGCACCGCTTCCAAGGCCGTGGGTGTCGATGAGTTCCGCGCGCTGGGCGCCACGGTTAACGTGTGCACCGACGATGGCACGCTGGGCACGCACGGTTTTTGCACCGACCCGGCAGCCGAGCTGCTCGGCGAGGGCGGCTACGACTACGTCGCCAGCTGCGGCCCCGCTGTCATGATGAAGAAAGTCGCCGCCGCTGCCGCCGAGGCCGGTGCGTACTGCGAGGTGTCGCTCGAGCGCATGATGAGCTGTGGCTTTGGCGCCTGCAACACCTGCAATGTCGAGACGGTCGACGGTATGAAGGGCGCCTGCATGTGCGGCCCCGTGTTCGATGCTTCCAAGGTGGTGGTCTTCTAGTGGGTACCGTGAACATGGCCGTCGATTTCGGCGGCGTCAAGATGCAGAACCCCATCAACACCGCAGCCGGTACCTTTGGCTACGGATGGCAGTTCCAGAACTTCTTTGATGTCTCCCAGCTGGGCGCCATCACCACCAAGGGTTGTGCTGCCGAGCCCTGGCCCGGCAACCCCGCGCCTCGCATGGCCGAGATCCCGGGCGGCATGATCAACTCCGTGGGCCTTCAGAATCCCGGCGTGGCTGCCTTTGCCCGTGAGTCCGGTCCGTGGCTCGAGCAGCTCTCCAAGGACGGTTGCCAGGTCATCTGCCAGGTCGCCGGTCACTCCGTCGAGGAGTTTGTCCGCGCGCTCGAGATGTATGTCGAGCTGTGCCCCTGGGCTGCCGGCTACGAGATCAACGTGAGCTGCCCCAATATTGCCGCCGGCGGTGCCGCCATGGGCTCCTCGCCCGAGGGCGCCTCTGCCGTCATGGCTGCCTGCCGTAAGGTGACCGATAAGCCGCTGTTCGTAAAGATGGCTCCGGTTAACGTCGCCGAGATTGCCAAGGCTCTTGAGGCCGCGGGAGCCGACGGCCTTTCGGTCATTAACTCCATCCAGGGCATGGCCATCGATGTTCATACCCGCAAGTCCCGCGTGGCCAAGCCCAAGGGCGGCCTTTCGGGCCCGCTGTGCCACCACATCGCCGTGCGCATGGTCTGGGAGGTTGCCCAGGCCGTCGATATCCCCATCAACGGTGTCGGCGGTGTCATGACCGGCGAGGATGCGGCCGAGTTTATCCTGGCCGGCGCCACCTGCGTGTCGGTCGGTATGGCCAACTTCGTCGATCCGTGCGCTTCGCTCAAGATCGCGCACGAGCTCGAGGCCTGGGCCGAGTCCCAGGGCGTAAAGGACATCAACGAGCTGGTAGGTGCTTTCGAATGCTAGAGACCGATGTCCGCGACCGTGTGATCGTCGCCCTCGACTGCGACCGTGAGCGTGCGCTCGAGCTCGCCCACGAGCTTTCGGGCCATGCCGCCTGGCTCAAGGTTGGCATGACGCTCTATTACGCTGAGGGCCCCGAGATCGTCAAGACCTTTAAGGACCTGGGCTTTAAGGTCTTCCTTGACCTTAAGTTCCATGATATTCCGCATCAGGTTCGCGGTGCCGCCCGTTCGGCCTCGCTTGCCGGTGCCGACCTGCTTTCGGTTCACGGCTTGGGTTCGGGCGCCATGCTCGCTGCCTGCCGCGAGGGTGCCGAGGAGGCGCGCGAGGACCGCGCCAAGCTCGTCGCCATCACCGTTCTCACGAGCATGAATCAGGATGCCTTGAGCGAGATCGGCGTCGAGTCGCCCGTGTCCGAGGAGGCCGCCCGCCTTGCAAAGCTCGCTCAGGCCAACGGTATCGATGGCATCGTGTGCTCGCCGATGGAGGCTCACGACATGCGTGAGCTGCTGGGTCCCGATGCCCTGATCGTGACTCCGGGCGTGCGTCCGGTGGGTGCCGCCCTTGGTGACCAGTCCCGCGTGGCGACGCCTTCCCAGGCTATCGAGCGCGGTGCAAGCCACATTGTGGTGGGCCGTCCCATCACCGGTGCCGACGATCCGGTTGCCGCCTTTGACGCCATCGTCGCCGAGCTGGTCGAAAACGTCGCGTAAAAGATTCCCCTAAGTCACCACTTTTGGGTCTCATTAGCACAAAATAGCCCCTGTGCCTGCGTAAACTTTCCCATCCTTTGTGTGGAATCGCAGGTCAGGGGCTTAACTTTGGGCGCAGTATATTGCACTTTTTGCGGGTATCGTCTAACCTATGGAGCCGCGATTGGGCATTTTGTACGTTCTACGTGCTAAAATGCCAATTATTGAATCAGATATAACCTAACTTTTTGGAGGTACGAATGGCACTCCCTCAGCTTACCGATGAGCAGCGCAAGCAGGCTCTTGAGAAGGCTGCTGCCGCACGTCACGCCCGCGCTGAGCTTCGCGAGCAGATTAAGAAGGGCGAGAAGTCCCTCGAGTCCGTGCTCAACTCCGATGACCCCATCGCTTCCCGCATGAAGGTTTCCACCCTCATCGAGTCTCTCCCTGGTTATGGCAAGGCCAAGGCCGCCAAGATCATGGAGGAGCTCGGTATCTCCGCTACCCGTCGCGTCCAGGGCCTCGGCGTCCGTCAGCGCGAGCAGCTCCTCGAGCAGCTGACCAAATAAGTGAGCGCTCAGGATTCCAAGCTCTTTGTGATTTCTGGACCGTCAGGCGCAGGCAAGGGTACGCTCGTCACTCGTGTGCGCGAGCGCCGCTCGAACCTGGGCCTGACGGTTTCGGCTACCACGCGAGCACCACGCAAAGGTGAGGTCGACGGCGTCAACTACTTTTTTCTGACGCGCGAGGAGTTCGACCGCCGCGTGGCAAACGGTGAGTTTGTTGAGTGGGCCGAGGTCCACGGTAACTGCTACGGCACGTTGGTGAGCGAGGTCACATCCAAGCTCGCCTCTGGCGCATCTCTGATTTTGGAGATCGATGTCCAGGGTGCCCTGCAGGTGAAGGAGCGTTTCCCCGAGGCCGTGCTGATCTTTATCAAGCCGCCTTCGCTTGAGGTACTCCGCGAGCGTCTGGTCGGTCGCGGTACCGAGACGCCCGAGACAATCGAGCTGCGTATGGCAAACGCCGCCGATGAGCTTGCCCTTGCCGACCGCTACGACGACGTCGTGGTGAATGACGATCTCGACCGCGCGACCGATGAGCTCGTTCGCGTTCTCGATATGCATGAAAGGATCTGAGGTCCGTGTCCGTTGTAAAGCCTTGCATTGACGATCTTCTGGAGAAGACCGATCACAACCGCTTCCTGCTCGCTTCGCTTGCCTCCAAGCGCGCCTGCGACATCAATAGCATGCTGCGTGGCCAGCACAACCGCGTGCTTGCCGTCCAGGATGTCGATGACATCACCATCGGGCTTTCCGGTGCCGATACCATCTCGATGGCTATGGACGAGATTGTCGACGGCGACATCTCTTACGACGAGGCCCGTTACGAGAAGGCGCTCGGCCACAAGGTTGCTGAAGCCTAAATGGCAGCCCGCGTCTGCCTGGTCCACTATCACGAGGTTGGACTGAAGGGCAAGAACCGCGCACATTTTGAGCATATCCTCATGGATAACATCAAGGCGGCCTTGGCCGCCTTTTCCGTGAATGCCGTGTCTCGAATTTCCGGTTATATCCTCGTGACCTTTAATGAGCATCAGGCCGACGAGGCGGCGCGCGTCATTCGCACCGTACCCGGCGTTGCCCGCGTGTCCCTGGCATATCACACGAACCGCGACCCGCAGGAGTACTGCGCCGCCGCCGTGAAGGCGCTGCGCGAGTTTGGTCCCTTTGAGTCGTTTAAGGTGCATGCCAAGCGCTCTAACACCGACTACGAGCTCACCTCGATTGATATCAATCGACAGGTGGGCGAGGTACTGTGTGAGGCCTTCCCCGATAAAAAGGTTCAAATGCACGACCCCGACGCGATGGTGCACGTACTGGTGGTCCAGGGTAGCGTTTACGTGTACGCACGCTCCGAGCGCGGCGTGGGCGGTCTGCCGGTGGGTTCTGCCGGCAAGGTCGTGACGCTGCTGTCGTCGGGTATTGATTCTCCGGTGGCGACCTGGATGCTCGCGCGTCGTGGCGCGGTGTGCGTGCCGGTGCATTTCTCAGGTCGTCCGCAGACGCCCGACACGAGCGAGTATTTGGTGCAGGACATCATCCGTGCGCTTGAGCCGGGTGTCCAGATCGGCCGCCTGTACGTGGTGCCGTTTGGCGACTGCCAGCGTGAGATTTCGGTCACCTGTCCCAGCAACCTGCGCGTGATCATGTATCGCCGCATTATGTATTCGGTTGCCGAGCGCATTGCACACATCGAGGGCGCCAAGGCCATCGTGACGGGCGAATCGCTTGGACAGGTTGCCTCCCAAACGCTTGAGAATATCATGGCCGTTAACGAGGCCGTGAAGATCCCCGTGTTCCGTCCGCTCATCGGTTCGGACAAGCAGGAGATTATCGCGCGCGCCGAGGAGATTGGTACGTTCGATATCTCGACTGAGGCCGCTCCCGACTGCTGCACGCTGTTTATGCCGCGTCGTCCCGAGACGCACGCTAAACTCGATGCCGTGCATGAGGCCTGGGAGTTGTTCGATCACGAGGAGATGATCGAGCGCCTACTCAAGCAGACCGAGTACATCGACTTCGAAAGCAACACGTATAAGGCCCCTAAGACCTTAAAATGCAAACATTCGGAGCTTGCTCCGCGTGAGATTTACCAAGATCACGAGTAAATTTGTGCATAGACCGACGATGCTCTTGCATCGTCGGTCTTTTGCTATCTGGGCATTTTGCGGCTAAGTGTTCATTTGCTGACGTGTGCCTGAATAAATGGACAGATTTGTGCAAGGTTTTGGTCGGCTTTTGGTTTGACCGCGAAAACCGGTTTTGAAGCATGGCTGTTGCAGGGCTCTTTTCCTGACACGATGTTGTTGGGAGGTTTTGTTATGGCGCAGCGCGAACAACACGAACGGGTCAAAAAGATGGACCGCTGGGCAGGCAAGCTGCTCGGTCATAAGGCTGTGGTGGTGGCGATGCTGGGCGTCATTGCGATGGCGAGCGGCTTGGCGATGGCGAACCTTGGCGGCGGTGCCGGCGGCGTGTCGTTTGAGCGC
>DAWEIC010000080.1:0-983 GCA_052364855.1 Collinsella sp. | reverse complement strand
GCTCTTCGACTAAGGCTTCTGCCGCGGCAGAGGTCTATGTCGATGTCGATGGCGCCGTTGTGTCGCCCGGTGTATATCGTCTCAAGGACGGTGCGCGGGTGGCTCAGGCGATTGATGCCGCCGGCGGGCTGGCGCCCGAGGCAGACGTTACGGGGCTCAATCGGGCATCCAAGGTCGTCGATGGACAGAAGATTCACGTTCCAACGGTAGGGGAGCAGCAGGCTTCCATTGCGGAAGCCGATGTTGATGGTGGGGCTTCCGCGTCATCGGGCGTGAGTAGCGCAACAGGCCTAGTAAACATTAATACGGCAAGCTCGGCAGAGCTGCAGACGCTCTCGGGCATCGGTCCCTCCATGGCGCAGTCGATTATCGATGAGCGGACAAAGAACGGTGCTTTTGCCTCGGTTGACGATCTGATGCGTGTGTCGGGAATCGGCGAGAAGAAGCTTGCCAAAATCAAAGATTGCATCTGCGTATGAGTGCGACCGAGCGCGAGCATGTGATGCCTCCGCGGCCCCTGATGCCGTGGACGATGGCCCTGTGTGCCGGCATGTGCGTGAGCTGCGCCTTGGTGCTTAACGTGGCCGCTGATGCGCTGCTGAGGGAGCGGGTGCCGGCGGTCGGGCCGCTATGGACCATTCCCGTTGCGGCGGCGGTATTTGTTATGCTGGCTCAATCTTGTGCGCGGCTTGCCCCTTTGAAGCGGTGGCTGTATGCCGCGTCCGTCGGTCTCGTGGCGGGAGCGGTCGTCTCGGCGTGGTGGGCTGTGGGCACGCTAGGCGCCTCGAAGGCGCTCGACGGTCGAGCGGCAAGCAGCCTCGAGTTTGTCGTGCAGGGCGATCCATCCATAAACGACGACGTGTATTCCTATACCTGCGATGCCTATGCAAAAGGGGAGCGATTGGGGGCCGTTCGCCTGTCGTGTGACCGAAGTCTCGATGCCGGCTGTCGCGTTCGTGTTATCGGGCGTATCTTTCCCTTTT
>DAWEIC010000079.1:0-6891 GCA_052364855.1 Collinsella sp. | reverse complement strand
ACTTCGTGTCGATGTCCGAGGTTTTGGGACGACGCTATGCTCCCGAGCGCATGGTCGACGAGCGCTTTGGCTCGCGCCCCGATTTGCTCGTTGTCGATGGCGGTAAGCCGCAATTGACCGCTGCGATCAAGCAACTTGAGGCTCTTGGGCTCGATATACCGGTTTGTGGCTTGGCGAAGGCCGATGAGGAAGTTTTCGTGCCTTGGGACGAGACTCCCGTCGTGCTGCCGACCGGGTCTGCTTCGCTCTATCTAATTAAACAGGTTCGCGATGAATCGCACCGTTTTGCCATCACGTTCCATCGCGAGTTGCGCGATAAAGCCATGACGGTTTCGGTACTCGATGACGTTCCAGGCGTGGGACCCACCAGAAAACGTGCCCTTATGCGCCATTTTGGCTCGATGAAGCGTTTGCGCGCGGCGAGCGAGCAAGAGATCGCGGAAGTTCGCGGCATACCTGCCGATGTTGCCAAGGCGGTCCACGAGGCGCTCGTTGCATGGAATGCCGAGCGCGCCGAGGCGGCGGCTGGCCATTCCGATAGCTAAACACGAGCCAAACAACTGATATACATGATTGTGCGATTTTCAACCATTTATTTCGCCATGATTGCCTGCTGGTTTCGGGTTTTATTAACGCTAAAACGTTTGACTAACCCAAGCGAAAACCCTGCTATCCTGCGGGTTGACGAAGACTGATATCTCACCTCGCCGATACATACTGTCTGGCGAATCGTTTGTCAACGAATTCGGTGAACGGTAGTAAATACCGTTCAAGCGTATGTATGTATCGGTCGCCGAGCGCGGCACCTCAGTTGGGTTCGTCGGTAGGTAAGGTATATATCGTCCGCAAGTTGCGCGGGGGCAAGTCTAGGTGCTCCCGAGTAAGATTCTCTATTGATAGGAGAAGACATGGCCATCATCAACAAGGGTATGTCCAGGCGTTCGTTCCTCGGCCTCACCGGCAGCGTCGCTGCTGTCGCAGGGCTTGGTCTCACCGGCTGCGGTGGCAGCTCTAGCGACGAGGGTTCCGCTTCCGGTTCCACCGATTCCGCCAACCGTGGCGGCGGCGTGATCACCGCTGGTTCCGCTTACGCTCCGTCCAGCTTCGATCCCGCCAGCACCGGCTCCGCTGTGGGCCTGGGTGCTAACTGGCACGTCGTCGAGGGCCTCTACGGCATCGATTACCACGACTACAGCACCTTCAACGAGCTCGCCACCGACGATCCTAAGTCCGTGGACGACACCACTTTCGAGGTCACCATCCGCAAGGGCGCCAAGTTCTCCGATGGCACCGAGGTCACCGCTGACGATGTCGTTGCCTCCTACACCGCTTGCGCCGCTTCCGCTACCTATGCTCCGTTCTTCCAGCCCTTCGAGTCCATCGAGGCCAAGGACGCCAGCACCGTGACGGTCAAGACCAAGGTCCCCAACTTCTCCCTGCTCAAGGATCGTCTGGCCATCGTCCGCGTTACCCCGGCCACTCAGACCGAGGAGGATCGCGCCAAGCAGCCGATCGGCTCCGGCCCCTGGATGTACGACTCTATCTCCGATACCGAGATTACCCTGGTTCCCAATCCTGAGTACAACGGTGAGTATGCTGCCGAGGATAAGAAGATCCAGTACAGCATCCTGACCGACCCCACCGCTCGCGTTACCGCTCAGCAGGAGGGCTCCACGCTCGTTATGGAGCTCGTTACCGCTGACGCCGTCGACCAGCTTGAGAGCGCCGGCTGCAAGATCGATAACGTTCAGGGTTTCGGCACCCGCTTCATCATGTTCAACGTCGCCAAGGAGCCTTGGAACAACGTCAAGGTCCGTCAGGCTGTCATGTATGCGCTCGACACCGAGAAGATGGTCAGCAACACCTTCGCCGGCCTTGCCACCGCTGCCAGCTGCTACCTGCCCAAGAGCTTCACCAACTATCATGAGGCTTCCACGGTGTACAAGACCGACGCCAAGAAGGCTAAGAAGCTCATCGAGGAGTCTGGCATCACCCCGGGTGCCATCACCCTGCGCACCACCGACAACGAGCAGATTAAGGGCATGGCCGCCCAGGTCAAGAACGACCTCGACGCTCTCGGCTTCGATGTGACCATCCAGACCGATACCTCGCCGGCCACCTACGCTGCCATCGACGGCGGCGAGGCCTACGATATCCTCCTTGCCCCTGGCGATCCTTCCTGCTTCGGCGCCGACCCCGACCTGCTGCTCAACTGGTGGTACGGCGACAACGTCTGGATGCAGACCCGTTGCCCGTGGAAGGAGTCCGCTGAGTGGCAGAAGCTCCACAGTCTCATGGACGAGGCTCTTGCCGCCGAGGGCGACGAGCAGCAGAAGAAGTGGAACGAGTGCTTCGACATCATTGCCGACAACGCCGTTCTGTACCCCGTTGTCCACGTCAAGACCGTCTCCGCTTCCTGGGACGATCCGTCCACTGCGCCCAACGGCGAGGCCCTCGATGGCTTCAAGGGCATCGGCACGACGAGCATGTCCTTCAGGGGCGTTGCGACCGTCAAGGCGTAAGACTCGCTTGAGTCTGTATGCAGGATGTCGGTCATTGGGGCCGTATCCTCATAGTTGAAACAAAGACCCGGGCGGCAACGATGTCGCTCGGGTCTTGTAATGAGTACCCGTACTCATATACCAGTTGGTCCTACCGACAAAAGAAAGGGGAGAGAACGTGAACAACTTGCTACGTTTGATTGGAAGGCGTCTTGTGGCGCTGCCGATCATGGCATTGGGCGTCACCGTCCTGGTGTTCTTCCTTATGTCGTTCTCCAAGACCGACCCCGCCTACACGGCGTTGGGTGACGGTGCCTCGCCCGAGGCGGTTGCCGAGTACCATGAGAAGTATGGTCTGGACGACCCCTGGCCCGTGCGCTACGTGCGCTATATGGGCGATCTGATCCATGGCGACATGGGCACCTATGGTGCTGCTCGCAACTCAGTTGCCAAGCGCATCTCCACGGCCCTGCCCGTCACGATGCAGCTGACCTTTATCGGTCTTGCCATCGGTGCGGTCGTTTCGTTTTTGCTCGGCGTCATCGCGGCACTGTATCGCGACAAATGGCCGGACCAAGTGATCCGCGTCTTTTCCATCGCCGGCTTGGCAACCCCGTCGTTCTGGCTTGCCGTTCTGTTGATCCTGCTGTTCTCTTCCTACCTTAAGGTGCTCCCGGCATCGGGTGCTCTGCCTCACTTCACCACGAATCCGGTTGGCTATCTGGGACGTATGATCATGCCCGCTATCGCCTTGGCATTTCCGCTGACGGGCCAGATGACTCGTATCGTGCGTACCGCCATGGTCGAGGAGCTCGACAAGGATTATGTCCGTATGGCTCGCGGCGCCGGCGTTCCCGAGAAGGTCGTCGTCGGCATCAACGTTCTTCGCAATGCGCTGATCACCCCGGTCACCACCCTCGGTCTTAAGATCGGTTACCTCATGGGCGGCGCCGTCGTCATCGAGGTTATCTTCAACCTCCCCGGCATGGGCACCGCGATTCTGCAGGGCGTTCAGGGCAACGAGGCGAACCTGGTTCAGGGCGTCGTTATCGTCGTTGCTCTTGCCTTCATCATCATCAACATCGTGGTTGACATGCTCTACCTGCTCATCAACCCGCGCATCAGGACGGTGTAGATTATGGTAAAGATTCGAGAGAAGCAAACCGAGCAGCTCGAGAAGGCTGCCTCCAAGGGGCTCAAGCTCGGTGGCTGGAAGAAGATGACGCTGTCTTCTAAGATTGCAGCCGTCGTGCTGGTGCTGGTCGCCCTGACTGCGATTCTGGCGCCCCTTCTTGCCCCCTATAGCCCGGTCGAGATCTTTACGGCTCGCCAGGCTCCCGGCAACGGATTTATCTTCGGTACCGACGATAAGGGTCGCGACATTCTGTCGCGTATGCTCTACGGTGGTCGTTACTCGCTGATTATCGGCTTTGGCGCCACTGCCATGGCTCTGGTCTGCGGCTCGGTCGTAGGCGCCCTTGCAGCGGTTTCGCGCAAGGCCGTCTCCGAGACGATCATGCGTATCTTGGACATCATCATGTCCATCCCCGGCATCGCCCTCGCGGCCGTCTTCGTCTCCATCCTGGGCAACTCCGTGCCGTCGATCATTTTCGCCATCGGCTTTATGTACACTCCGCAGATTGCCCGTATCGTGCGCGCCAACATCGTGTCCGAGTACGGCGAGGACTATGTCCGCGCGGTCATCGTTTCCGGCGCCAAGGCTCCGTGGATTTTGATCAAGCATGTTCTGCGTAACTGCATCGCCCCGATCATGGTCTTCACCGTTACCCTGGTCGCCGACGCCATCATCTTCGAGGCCTCGCTGACCTTCATCGGCGCTGGTATCCAGGAGCCCACCGCTACCTGGGGCAACATCCTCGCCGACGCCCGCGGCGGCGTGCTCGCCGGCCGTTGGTGGCAGGCGCTGTTCCCGGGTCTGGCCATCATGATCACCTGCCTGGCGCTCAACATCCTCTCCGAGGGCATTACCGACGCCATGGCCGCTGCTCCCTCCGCCGCCCTGGATCCTACCGATTCCTCCAAGCGTCGCGAGGCCGACCTGCTGGTCTCCGACCCCGTTCGCGCCTACAAGGAGCAGGCCCAGTCCCTCTCCGCTCGCCTTGGCGCCCTGCGCGATGTCGAGCTCAAGCGTGACGATCGCCACGTGCCCGACGAGTCCGTTGAGCCGATTCTCTCGGTCCGTGACTTCTGCATCCAGTTTGAGCATCACGGTGATATCAACGTCGTCGACCATGTCAACTTTGACGTCCGTCCTGGCCAGACTATGGGCCTGGTGGGCGAGTCCGGTTGCGGTAAGTCCATCACCACGCTGGCCATCATGGGCCTGACCGATGAGGACGAGCACCTTTCCGGCGAGGTCCTCTGGGAGGGCCGTGACCTGCTCAAGATGAGCAAGAAGGAGTGGTTCGGCCTGCGCGGTACCGATATCGCTATGGTCTATCAGGACGCCCTGTCCTCGCTCAACCCCTCCATGCTCATCTCTGCCCAGATGAAGCAGCTCACCAAGCGCGGCGGAACCCGCAGCGCCGAGGAGCTCCTGGAGCTCGTCGGCCTCGATCCCAAGCGCACGCTCGAGAGCTATCCGCACGAGCTTTCCGGCGGCCAGCGTCAGCGTGTCCTGATCGCTATGGCTCTTACCCGCGACCCCAAGCTGGTCATCTGCGACGAGCCCACGACCGCTCTGGACGTTACCGTCCAGAAGCAGGTCATCAAGCTGCTCAACGATCTTCAGGCCAAGCTCGGCTTTGCCATGATCTTCGTTTCGCACGACCTGGCGCTGGTCGCCGAGGTCGCCCATAACATCACGGTTATGTACGCTGGTCAGGTTATCGAGCAGGCGCCCACCAAGGAGCTGCTCACCAACCCGATTCACGAGTACACCCGCGGTCTTCTGGGCTCCGTTCTGTCCATCGAGAGCGGTTCGGGCCGCCTGCACCAGGTGCCCGGCGCCGTTCCGAGTCCGCGCGATTTCCCCAAGGGCGATCGCTTCGCGCCCCGCTCGAGCCATCCGCGTATTGGCCTGGACACCCGTCCGGTCTTCAAGCGCGTGCCCGGCACCGAGCACTTCTATTCCGAGCTCCCCGACGAGGTGCTCAAGGCAAATGGTTTGACCCCTCACGCGGAGGTGATGTAGATGAGCGAGACCGCAGTCAACGGCGTCGAGCCGATCATCTTCCTTGATGACGTCCACGTCACCTTTAGGACCCGTACCGGCTCGATTCTGCACCCCAACCTGGTTCACGCCGTCCAGGGTGTAACGATTAAGCTCATGCCCGGTCAGACGATCGGCATCGTCGGCGAGTCCGGTTGCGGTAAGTCCACCACCGCTAACGTCATGTGCGGCCTGCAGGCCCCCACGAGCGGCAAGGTCTACTTTAAGGGCAAGGACGTTACCAAACGTACCGCCGAGGACCGTCGCCACATGGGTCGCGTCATCTCGGTCGTGTTCCAGAACCCGGCCACGGCGCTCAACCCCCGCATGGTCGTTCGCGAGCAGCTGCTCGACCCCATGCGCGTCCACAACTTGGGTACCGAGGCCGAGCAGGAGAAGCGCGTCAAGGAGCTTTTGGAGCTCACCGGTCTGCCCAGCTCCGCCGCCGAGGTTCTTCCCGGCCAGCTTTCGGGCGGCCAGCGTCAGCGCGTCGCAATTGCCCGTGCCCTGTCGCTGAACCCCGATGCCATCATCGCCGACGAGCCCACCTCGGCTCTGGACGTTTCGGTCCGCGCGCAGATTCTGAACCTGCTGACCGACCTTAAAAAGGAGCTCGGCCTGGCCATGGTGTTCATTAGCCATGACATCCAGACGGTCCGCTATATCTCTGACGACATCATCGTTATGAATGGCGGCAAGATCGTCGAGCAGGGCGAGGCCAAGCAGGTCTTCCAGCATCCTCAGGACCCCTACACCAAGATGCTGCTCGGCGCTGCGCCGTCGCTGCTTCATCCCAAGCTCGGCGAGTAGCCTCGCTTTCCCTCCCGTGCGCCCGGTTCCCTTGCCGGGCGCACCTCCGTTGCGATTTCGAAAGGTTGGGTTCACGAGCCATGCCAAGTGCTCAGGAGCTACAACATCAATTTGGTGAATATCGAGGCGCCATGCCCCGTCCATCAGATTTCGATCTCTTTTGGAAGGATCGCATGGCCGAGGCCGACGCCGTCGGGCTTGACTACGCGATCGAGACGGCATCGGTCACCGATGCCGCGACCTGCCAGCTTTTCGACCTCTGGTATACCGGCATGTGTGGCGCTCGCCTGCATGCCAAGTACCTTAAACCCGTCTCGGACGAGCCCGTGCCATTGGTACTTCAGTTCCATGGGTATCCGGGTGCAAGCCGCAGCTGGTTTGAGCAGGCGTCGTTTGCGGGCATGGGCA
>DAWEIC010000078.1:0-6927 GCA_052364855.1 Collinsella sp. | reverse complement strand
GAGCGCAGGCGATAAATAGCCGTGGGTGTCCGAGATGATGTCGATACGCTTGGCGCTTGCACTGTTCATGGGATCCCTTCCGCAAAAAACGATTCGGCAGATACATACAAAAAGGCCCCACGCCTCCGCAGACGATAGGTCTACAGGGCTGCGGGGCCAGTGTGCTAGAGACTCAGGGCCTTCTTAAGCGGCACGACGCGGCGGCGCGAAACCGGCACGCGTTCGTCGACGCCCGTAATGCCCAGCTGGATGGCGCCCGAGGGCACCGTCTCCACATCCGTGACGCACGCCAAGTTGACGATATAGCGGCGGTGAACACGGAAGAAGCCAAAGTCGCAGAGCTTGGCCTCAAACTGCGCCAGCGAGGTCGTCGACAAAAAGCGATCATCGACGGTATAGATGCAGGAGTAATCGTCCTTGGCCATGATAAAGCGAATGTCGTCCACGGGAATGAGCACCTTGCGGCCGCCCTTTTCCACCGGGATACGCTCGATGGTCACCTTGCTGTCCGTAACCGGCTTGGTGCGTTGCATGACCTTCTCGATCGCGCGATCCAAGCGAGCTTCCTCGACCGGCTTCATCAGATAATCGACGGCATCCACGTCGAATGCCTCGACCGCATGGTCACTATACGCAGTCACAAACACGATCGCCGGCGGATTTTTGAGCTTATGCAGCGCCTCGGCAAGTTGCAGGCCCGAGGCACCGGGCATCGAGATATCGAGAAACACGACATCTACGCGACTTTCCATAAGCATCTCGATGGCGGAGCGGACGCTCGACGCCTCAGTGATCGTGCCGATCTTGCCCGTTTGCTCGAGCAGGAAGCGAAGCTCCGAGCGAGCCGGCGCCTCATCATCCACAATCATCGCACGCAGCATAGGGATAAAACCTTTCGTCAACTAACTACGCCGGGCATCCGTCGCATGACGTTGAGCCCGTAGCTTTTTATTTTACTCTTGAATGTCAAAGATGCTCTCTGACAAATCAAGATGAAGGAGCACTTTGGTGCCCTTGCCCGGCGCCGATTCGACACGCGTATAGGAGTGCGGCCCATAAAAGCGATGGATGCGCTCCGAAATATTGTGCATGGCCACACCGGCGCCGCCACCCTGGGGAGAGCTGGCGTCGGGACGGGCAGAACGCTCGTCAAACAGTCTGGCGGCGGTACCCTCATCCATGCCCACGCCATTATCGGCCACGGCAATCAAGATTGCATCCTCGCCGTCTTGGTGAACGGTCACGTCGATCCTCAGGGCGTCGTCATCGCCCATACCATGACGCACGGCGTTCTCGACAATCGGCTGGATCACGAACGCCGGCACCAGCGTATCTTCCACGTCCTCGGACACATCGAACGTCGCAAGCACGCGATCCTCGCCAAAGCGGGCCTTCTCAAAGGTAAGGTAGCGCTTGGTCTGTGCGACCTCGCGCGAGACCGGAATAAGCGATCCCGAGTTGTCGAGCGTGGCACGATAGAACGATGAGAACTCACGAAGCAGTTCGCGGGCCCGCAGCGGGTCGGTGCGCGTAAACGATGCAATGGTGTTCAGCGTGTTGAACAGGAAGTGCGGGTTAATCTGCGCCTGCAGCGCACGCACCTCGGCGCGCGCCGTGAGTTCCTTTTGCACCTCGAGCTCGTGGATGGCGAGCTGCGTGGACAAGATCTCGGCAAAGCCCGAGGCAAGCGCATACTGGGTACGGTCGACGGCGCGCGGGGTCTTGTAGTAGAACTTGAGCGTGCCGACGGTACGATCGCCCACCTTGATGGGGGCGATAATGCCGGCGGGGACTTGGTTGTGCGAGCCGTCCGAGCCCACGACATCCACCATACGGTTGAACGACTGCACGATGCCATGTTCGATAACGTAGCGTGTGGCAAGCGTGTGGATGGGAGTATCGGGCAGCAGTTTTTCCTCAAACTCGCCCGCGCAGGCAAGCACGTTGTCCTCGTCGGTGATGGCCACCGTCATGGCGCGCGTCTCGGGCAAAATGCGCCGGCACACCAAACGCGCCGACTCCTGCGTCAGACCGCCCTTAATGTCCTCGAGCATGGCCGAGGCCACCGAGAGCGTCTCCTCGGTGTACTGGGAGCGCACCGAATCGGGATTGAGCGTCAAAAAGATAAAGATGCACAGAAAGATGCACAGCAGCGCGCAGGCAATCACCGTGGCGATCGGCTCGATACCGGTCACCAAGGCAAAAATAAAGTACACCAGCACACAAATGGCGCAGGCAACGGCAATGATGCGAAAGATTGATATTGAACTATCGCGCTGGGCGCGGCGGTCGATCATTCGGCCCCCTCCAGGATACTGATCAGTTGTGCGTCACGCCAAAGCCCGTCCATGATCTTGGGCCAAAAGCTCTGGAAACGCAGGTAGCTTGCAGCGTTTTGGCGCGCATAGGCCTTTGCCTCGTCGATACCATGGCGCCAGATGCGCAGGTAGCCCTCATGCTCGCGGGTAAACACGCTGCGGACCATAGCGGTCTTGCGCACGCGGTCGTCGAGCTCGCGCGAAATCCACGGGCCCGGGTAGGGCATGAGCGATGCCGCCGTAACGGGAATGAGCTCCTTTTGATGCGCGGCGAATGTCAACTTGGCCCGTTCGTAGTACCAACGGTATACATCCTGCATAAAGCGCGGTGAGCGCTTTTCGGACTCCGGAGGCAGATGGCGCACGGTCCACTCGTTATCGAACCACACGTCGTAGCCAAACATGCGCATGTTAAAGAGGTAATCCAAGTCCTCGCCGCGGGTGATAAACGGGTCAAAGGCCACACGCGTAAAGGCGCGGGCGTGCAGGGCCATCAGGCCGCCGCACACGTAGTTGGAGCGCGAGATGCGGGTGCCCGAAAGCGCCTTTTTCATCCAACGGTTGAACTCGATGCGCTTGGTCCACCAACGATGGCAGATGCCCGCCTTGTCCGTGGGAGCCAGCGGCGAGCCGTCGCGATCGTAGAAATAGCCGCTCTTGACCAAGATCGGCAAGCCCTGACGCGTCTGCTGCCCCAACGCATAGGTCGCGCGCTTCATAAAGTCGGCGTCGATGACAGTCTCATCGTCATCCAAGAAGATAACCGCGTCATGCCCCAGCACAGCGGCGCAGGCTAGCCCCATATTGCGGATGGCACCGTAGCCTCGCAGGCTCACGCACTCGCCCGAACCCTTGGGCGCGATCTGAGCAACCCGGTCTGCGATGCGCGAGGCCTGGGTGTTGGTGACAACGGTGACCTTGAGCGTGGGATGCGCGTCGACAATCTCGTGCACGCGCAGCGACACATCGGCTGTGGCAGAAACGGGACAGACCACCAAAAGGATGATGCGCGGGATGTCACGTACCTGCTCAAGCGAGGCCAGGCAGCGGTCGAGTTCGGGATTGTCGGCGTTGAGTCGCGTCGAATGGTCATAGGTGCCAGGGGCGTTTGCGCAAGCGTCATCGCCCGCCCAATACGTTGGAATCACGACTGTGGCGTTCATGCCTTACCCTCCCTGCAACACAAAAACGGGACGCCGCCAAACACAGGCGACGCCCCGCGACCTAGCTGATTCCATCATACCCACTTGGGCAAATCATTGCTCGCAAGTCGCAATGTTTATTGCGGATAACCCCAAAAGAGTACCGTGGACAGGCACAATAGCCGCTCGCTCCTATGCGGCATGCTCTGCTGCCCGAGTCATGCGGGACAGGCGAACCAGCAGCATAAAGCCAACGATCAGCAGCACGCCAATAGAAAGGACGCCCAGCGACGGGTTGCCGGTCAGCGAGGTAACGACCGACACTAGGAAGGTACCCATGACGCTTGCATAACGACCAAAGATGTCAAAGAAGCCGTAGTACTCGTTGGACTTTTCCTTGGGGATAATGCGACCAAAGTAGCTACGGCTGAGCGCCTGCACGCCGCCCTGGAACAGGCCGACCATAATGGCAAGCACCCAGAACTCAAAGGCGGTCTTTAGGAAGAACGCGGCGAACAGCACAATGCCCATGTAGGCGGCGACCGCCACCAGGATCATGTTGAGCGTGCCCACGCGTCCGGCGAGCTTGCCGTAGATGATGGCGGACGGAAAGGCCACGAACTGCGTAACGAGCAGCGCCAGTACCAGCTGGGTCGAATCGATGCCCAAAGCCGAGCCGTAGCTGGTAGCCATGGAAATGACCGTGTGGACGCCATCGATATAGAAGAAGAACGCAATCATGTAGACCAGCACGGTCTTGTTGTGGGCGATCTCGCGCATGGTGTGTCCGACCTCGGAGAACACACCGCCAACGATGTGGCCGATGGTGTCCTCGGGACCGCGCTCGCGACCGTACTTTTGCTTATAGGTGCGAATGAGCGGCAGGGTAAAGATGAGCCACCAGGCACCAGTGATGATAAAAGAAAGACGCGTTGCCAGCATGGTGGGGACGCCAAGAGCGGGGCCACCCATGATGAGCGCCAGGCAGATGACGAACGGCACGGTGGAACCGATGTAGCCCCAGGCATAACCCGAGCTGGACACGGCGTCCATGCGCTCGTCGGTGGTAACGTCGGGCAGCATGGCGTCGTAGAACGTCATAGAAGAGTTAAGGCCGATGGTGCACAGCACGTACACGGTCAAAAATGCCATGGCGGACATTGGGATAGCCTGCGCCAGGCAAAGAACCAGGCCCGTGAGGAAAAAGCCCAAGAAGAACTTGATTTTGTTGCCAGCGTAGTCGGCAAGTGCGCCCAGAATGGGCATGAGCATGGCGATGACCAGCGAGGCGATCGTCTGTGCATTGCCCCAGGCGACCACCAGGTCGGCCGAGGAAGCGCCGGTATTGATGGCGTTAAAGTAAATGGGCACCACCGAGGTATTGAGCAGCACGAGGGCCGAATTGCCCACATCATACATAACCCAGTTACGCTCGAGCTTGGTGTATTTCATGGACAGGGACCCTTCGTATTCGCCCGATATGCAGTTAGTTCATCGTACCCCAATTGTCCAGAACCGCCGGTAAGGATTCGGCAAAGGGGCACGCACGGGCCCTATTCCTCGCGGTCGAACTCCTCATCGGCATTGAGCACGCGACCGCTGTAGTTGACGTGACTGGTCACGGCATCCATGTCACCGGTCTCGATAAAACGTGCGACCGTGCACTCGTAATCGCCCAGCGCGCGATCAAAGACCTCGGGGAAACTCTCGTTCGAGACCTCGTCGGTAAAGGGATTCTTCCATGTCAGATGGCCCAGGTTACCGGTGCGCTCGGGCAACTCCGTCGTCACGCGATGAGCAAGGCCGTCGAGCAGCGAGTAATCGTGCACCAAGCCCTCAACCAGCGAGATCGCGCGCGTCTTTGCGGAGCCGGCCGGCTCAATCGCGCGGTAAAGTCGCTGCATATTGGCAACGGCAGCACCGTACTCCCCCGCCGGAATGTCAATGCCGTACACGCGTCCGGCAACATAGCTCATCAGCACGCCGGCCACGCGATTGATGCGATCAGTGGTGACGATCTCGCCCGCCGGCGGGTAATCGTCAACCGTAGCGCCATCGCGTTTAAGCTGCAGCATCAGCACATCCAGGTCGCTCTCGATCACGGCATGGACCTGACTGCTCGAATCCTCAAGCTCTGAATCGGACTCGACAATGCCAAACTGCTGCTCATAGACAAAGGGATGAGCGTTGCGGTCGAGCACGTAATGAGACAGCAGGCCCAGCGCAAAGGCACGACCCAAGCTGGCGTCGCGCGGCAGCAGATGCGACACGCCGTCGCGCAGGCACGCAAACTGACGAGACATGCGCGACCGATGCATGACCTGCGCCAGCAGCGTGCAGTCGGAAACACGCGGTGTCAGAATGTGAAAGAAAAACGGGTCGGGGCCTTGGTTGCCCAAGATAAAGGCAATGCGCTCTTCATCGGACGTGATGACGCCCTGTGGAAGACGGTCGATGCTTTCCTCGCCAAACAGATGATGGGTGATAAGCGCGGGCATAATGATCCTTTCGATTTCATTCGATGCCACCCATTATGCCCACCGCGCGCCCATGCCAAACCTGCGATGGTAAACGACGGCACGCAGACCGTCTACCCCAGCTCCAAGTGTGCTTTAACCTCGGCAGCGCGACGGCGGGACACGGGCACCGTCGAGGTTACGCGATCGAGTCTGAGCTCCATAAGACCCGTGGAACCGATCTCGACATTGTGCACGTCTTCCAAATTGACCAGATAGCTGCGATGAACGCGAATAAAGCCCTCGGAGACCAAGCGACGCTCGAGCGAAGAGATCGACTCATTGATCAGGTACGTTCCCTCGGCGCAGATGGCGTTGCAAAAATCGGCGCGCGCCTCAAAGTAGCAGACGTCTGCGGCGGGAATGAACACCTTTTTGCCCCCGCGGTCCACCGTCAGACGCAAAGGCTGGCGCGGAGCGTGGATAACACGACGGGCACCCAAGGCTGCCTCGATCTTGTCGAGTGCCTTTGACAGGCGTGCGTCCTCGACCGGCTTGACGACATAGTCGACCGCATCGAGGTTATACGCATCGGCGGCAAATTCGGCAAACGCCGTCACAAACACAACCACCGGCGGCGTCTTTAGGTTCTGCAGCGTCTCGGCAAGCTCAATTCCCGAGCGACCGGGCATGGTAATGTCTAAAAACAACACGTCGGGCTTGTTCGACAGAATCGACTCCACGGCTTCGGTGACATTGCCCGCCTCGGCAATCTGACCCACACGCGTATCCTTTTCCAACAGATAGCGTAGCTCAGCCCTAATGGGAGGCTCGTCATCAACCACCAAGATGTTCCAGCCTTCGGACATATGCGCTTCCCCTCTTTTTTTTCTCTCAATCCATCCGCGTGCTACACCGTTAGCGGCGCCGGCTCATGCGGCTCGCCGTTCAACTCAACGATGACCTGCGTTCCCACGCCCTCCTGGGACTTCACGCGCATGCCGGAATCTT
>DAWEIC010000077.1:0-6966 GCA_052364855.1 Collinsella sp. | reverse complement strand
CACTCGGCAATATCAAGCCGCACGATGCAGCCGGCAATGACGGTACACACGCCCGCCACGAGCATGACCTTGATATTGCGCTCGGTCTTGACGGCGGTGACGAAGCCCTCCATGGCGTAGGAGAACGACTTTAAGAAGGACGGATGGTCCTTGTTCGATCCGGGAATCATAGACGGCTCCTAGTCGTGGGCGTGGTTGGTGATGGGGCCAACGTGGACGAGCTTGGGGTCCTCGCCGCGCTCAAGCGCCAGGTCGCGCAGGATGGCATCCTCGCGTGCCTCCATGACCTCAGCCTCATCGTCCTCGATGTGGTCGTAACCCAGCAGATGCAACATGCCATGGACGAGCATCAGTCGGCACTCATCGGCGGGGCTGTTGCCAAAGCCGGGGGCCTGGCGGGCAATAACCTGCGGCGCCAGGATAATATCGCCGAGCTCGAGCGTCTCGTCAGCGGGGATGTCCTCGTCAAAGGCCGAGTCGCATTCAAACGAGAGCACGTCGGTCGTGCGATCGATACCACGCCACTCACGGTTGAGCTCGTGCATCTCGTCCTCATCGACATACGAAAGGGAAATCTCGACCTCACGCTCAACACCCTCGGCGGCAAGCACAACTCCGCAGATGTGCTCCACCTCCTGGGCATCGAGCAGCGTATCGAGCTCGGCATCGTTGCTGATCAATACACTCAACGGGACTCCTTTCGATCGTGTGCGCGCTGCTCGCGCGCATCATCGTATGCATCATAGGCCTCAACGATACGGCCCACCAGGGCATGGCGCACCACATCGGCGCGCTCCAGGTGAGAAAACGCCACATCGTCGACACGGCCCAAAATCTGCTCAACGTCGGCAAGACCGCCACGACGGCCCACCAGGTCACGCTGGCTCAGGTCGCCGGTAATCACAAACTTGGAGTTAAAGCCCAGGCGCGTCAGAAACATCTTCATCTGCTCGGGCGTGGTATTTTGGGCCTCGTCGAGCACCACGAAGGCGTCGCTCAGCGTGCGGCCGCGCATGTAGGCAAGCGGGGCGATCTCGATCACGCCGCGCTCCATGAGCTCATCGGTGCGCTCGCGATCCATCATGCAAAATAGGGCGTCGTAGAGCGGGCGCATGTACGGATCGATCTTTTCCTCGAGGGTGCCGGGCAAAAAGCCCAGGTTCTCCCCCGCCTCGACAACCGGACGCGTCAAGATCAGACGGCCCACCTCGTGACGCTTGAGTGCGGCAACAGCGAGCGCCATGGCCAGATAGGTCTTACCGGTACCGGCAGGACCCAAGCCAAACGTGATGGTATTTGAGCGGATGGCATCCACATAGCGCTTTTGACCGAGCGTCTTGGGGCGAATGACGCGACCGCGATACGAAAGCAGCACGTCATCGCGAAGCGACGTAGCCTCGTGCTCACCGTCGCGCAAGACGGCCAGGCAGCGAGAGACATCGTCGGCAGAAAGCGTGCGCCCGGAAGCAGCCTCACGAAAGGCATGTTCGAAAAAACGCGCGACCAGTTCGACCTCGTCCGGGTCACCGCTCACGGCGATGCTGTCGCCACGGGCGACCACGTGGGCGCGAACTGAGCTCTCCAGCGCACGAAGGACGCCGTCGCCGGCACCCAAAACGCGCGAGGGGTCAATACCCTCGGGAACGGTAAGTCTAATCTTCGAGGCTTCCATGAACCTCCCTGCGTGCATGGACCAAGCCGGAATCATCGACTCCGATGATAGCAACATCGAGCAGGCACGGGGCTGTAAGTCCACAGGTATCGTCAAGACGGGCATGATGGAACGAGCCGAGCGTCAGGTTGTCACCATACTCGAGCACGGCACGCTCGACCGTGCCCACGCGACGACGAGCGTCGGCAATAGCGAGCTCCTGTGCGGCGGCCCGCATACGGCGGCTGCGCTCGGCCATAACCTCGGGTGGCACCTGGTCGGGCATGTCGGCAGCAAGGGTACCGGGACGCTTGCTGTAGCGGAACACGTGCATACGCGAGAAACCCACACGGCGGCACAGCGCCAGCGACTCCTCGAACTCCTCGTCCGTCTCACCAGGAAAACCGACGATGACATCGCACGAAAGGGACGCCTGGGGCAAGTTGGCGCGAATCATACGCACCGTGTCCTCAAAGGCCTCGGCGCTATAGGGACGGCCCATGCGATGCAGGGTCGCCGTGCAGCCGGACTGCACGGGCAGGTGCAAAAACGGGGCGATACGCTGCGGGTAGCGCGCCATAACCTTAAGCAGGCGCTCGGAGATATCCATGGGCTCGACCGAGGAAATGCGCACATGCGGAATAGACGTGCGCTCCATGATGGCCACGAGCAGCTCATCGATTTCGACGTGCTCGTCGGTCGCGCTCTTGCCATCGTAGGCACCCAGGTTCACACCGGTCAGCACCACCTCGGGCACGCCGGCCTCCTGGGCCTCGCGAACTTGCTCGAGCACGGACTCGACGGGCACGGAGCGCTCGGGGCCGCGCGCCTTCCACACAATGCAATAGGTGCAGCGATGGTTGCAGCCATCCTGAATCTTCACGCCCAGGCGAGAGCGACCGAGCGCATCGACCACCTCGCCATCGCTGCAGGCGGGAACGCTATCGGACTCAACACCCAGCACCTCGCAAACACGTTCGGCGACATCTATCTTGGACGGCTCGGCAATCACGCGATCCGAAAGCTCCGACAGCTCCTCGGGATGCAAATTGACCACGCATCCGGTCACGACCACATAGGGCTCGTTTGGATGGGCCAGCGCATGACGGACGGCCTTACGGGTCTTAGCCTCGGCCTCGCCCGTAACGGCACAAGTGTTAATGACGATCAGATCGGCATCCTGGGGTTCCACAATAGCAAAGCCCAAGCGCATAAGATCGGCAGTGATACGGTCAGACTCAACCCGGTTGACACGGCAGCCGAGGTTGACGACGGAAATATGGGGTGCGAGCACGCGGGCTCCTTAATCGAGGATATCGTCGAGGGCACTCTTGATACGGTCGGTCACCGACTTCTTACCAGAAGCGACGTCATCGCCCATCTCATCGGCAAAAGCACGGAGCAGCTCGCGCTGCTTATTGGAAAGATTGGTGGGAACGACCACGCGCAGTTGCACGATCAGGCGGCCACGCGAACCGCCACCGCCAATGCGCGGCATTCCGTAATTATTGACGCTCACGGTGTCGCCGTACTGGGCGCCGGCGGGAACCGTCACCTTAACGACCTCGTCGGGCATAATGCCCTCGACCTCAATCTCGCAGCCGAGCGCAGCCTGCGCAATCGAGATATCGCTCACCAGGTACAGGTCATCACCGTTGCGCTTAAAGCGCTCATGGTCGGCGACGCGCACGTTGACAATCAGGTCGCCCGAAGGCTCGCCGCGAAGGCCGGCCTCGCCAAAGCCGCTCACACGAAGCTGGCGACCGGTCGAAACGCCGGCGGGAATATCGATGTCGATCTTTTCGTGCGAAGGCGTGCGGCCTTGACCGTCGCAGGTCTCGCAGGGATGATCGATAACCGTGCCCTCGCCATGGCAGTCGGGGCAAGGCGAGGAAGACTGAACCTGGCCCAAAAACGATCGCTGAACCGTCGTGACGTAGCCCGTACCGTGGCAGCGGCCGCACTGCTTTTCCTGTGCGCCCTCTGCCCTACCGGTGCCATTGCAGTCCTCGCAAGGAGCAAGGCGGTCATAGCTGATTGTCTTTTTGCAGCCGAGCGCCGCCTCCTCGAGCGTCACCGAAAGCGAGATGGCCATATCACGTCCGCGACGACGCTCACGACGGCTGCGGGCGCCACCGCCGGCACCGCCGCCAAAGAACGACGAGAACAAGTCGTCCATGCCCATGCCACCAAAGATATCGTTGATATCGACGTAGCCGGAGCCACCGGGGCCGTCGGCAGTGCCGTAACGGTCGTAGTTAGCACGCTTCTGCTCATCGGAAAGAACGGAATATGCCTCGTTGAGCTCTTTGAACTTAGCCTCGGCCTCGGGGTCGTCCGAAACGTCCGGGTGTACGGTACGGGCCTTCTTTAGAAACGCGCGCTTAATCGTCCGCGCGTCGGCATCCTTGTCGACGCCAAGCACCTCGTAGTAATCCCTATTTTCCGACACGACCGAATCCTTCCGACTTTCATTATTGTCACAGTGCGTCCTATACCCAAGCTGGGCCGGCCGCAAACAGAGGGTTTGATGTTATTGCATTGCGTAGGGCGAAAGCATGGCACGTTGCGAGCAGCTCGCAAACCAAACCGACACGAGCGCAAACATAAATCCGTTGGCAAAACCGTTGGCAAACTGCATCGCGCCGCGCTTCCACCACAGCAGGCTGCGGTGCAGCACGCCGTCCGAGAGCACCATGAACAGGCCCATGGCAAACGGAATAAAGCACATCACGGCAAAGGCCGAGAACACGCCCGAGATGGCCGATAGCACCAAAAACGGCGCCACGATGCCCATCAGGTAAAAACCGGTACGGGCCTTGCCTTCCAGGCGCTCGGCCTCAACATGGGCCCGACCGACCAGATCACCGCCAGAGGCGCCGTTGGTGCCGGCGTGACCCATGCCGCCAATACGGACCTCGTCGCCATCGTGCGTGCCGGCGGGAAACTCAATCGTCTGCTCGGAGGTCACACGGGTTCGCCCGCTGCCGCCGCAATCGGGACAGGGGTCGGCGACGACCTTACCGGAGCCACCGCACTCAGGGCAGACAGACTGGAACGTACCGGCACCAAACAGAAAGGACAGGTCGACATCGATGTGGCCGCGACCGCCGCAGCTCGGACAGGTATGTGCATGCTCGGACGAAACAGAGCCCGAACCGCCGCAGTGACCACAGGTATCGAAGCGCGTATAGCGGACGGTCTTGCGGGCACCGCCCTTGGCCTCCTTGGCGTCGAGCTTAATATCGACGACCACGTTGGCGCCGTTCTCGGGATTATAGGCAGCCTGCCCGCGACGCGGCTGACCCCAGGCGCCACCAAAGGGAAAGCCGCCCTCAAAGGGATTGCCATAGCCCGCGCTGCCGGCGTAGCCGCCGCCATAGGGCGAAGCCGTAGGAGCGCCGGCGAAGGGGTTGCCCGAACGCATGGCGTCGTAGCGCGAACGCTTCTGCTCGTCCGAAAGCACGGCGTAGGCCTCGGAAACCTCTTTAAACTTTTCCTCGGCATCCGGCTCTTTGTTGACGTCCGGATGGAGCTTGCGGGCCTTTTGCTGGAAGGCCTTTTGAATATCACGCGAGGTGGCGTCCTTGGAGACACCCAGAATCTCGTAGTAATCTTTTTCGTTCATCGTCGCCATGCGCGGCAACCTCCTGCTCAAAGCAGCGTATATATTGCGGTAATTCTACCCGAGCGGTCTATGCTAGACCCCAAAACAGCTCGAACAGAACATTTCCATCGAGCCAACCCAGGTGTGTCGGCGCTAAACGGGCGCGGGCGCGGCCTGCGACGACATCTGCCGAAGTGAAGGATCCCTCATGGGCCCCGAGCGCCTCGGGCACCCACGTGGCAAGTCCCAATTCGAGCGCGTGATCGCAGGCAGCTGCCAACTCGCCCGTTGGGATGACGAAAGCTGCACGAACCAACAGGTCGGACGCGACACCGCGCGTCATGCGACAAGCGAGCATCAGGTCTTCAGCCGCAGCCTCGCGCTGCGACAGATATTCGGTCTCGAACGCCATCGCGTCATCGTCACGTTGCACCAGACGCACGCGGTACGCATCGCCTCGAGAAGACACGCCGGGGAACAAACCTGCGAGACGGTCGAAATCCTCGGCGTCGAGCATGCCCGCGGCAGAACGACCCAGGCCCAGATAGCCCCGTCCGGTCCAGTAGGCAATGTTATGGGCGCACTCATGGCCGTCGAGCGCGTAGCTCGCCACCTCATACGGGTGATAGCCGGCGGCACCCAGGAGCTCGCGTGCCAAGTCCATGCACGAAGCCTGAAAATCCTCGTCGGGCTCGAGCGACTCGTCGCGGCGCGCCATGCGATAAAGGGGCGTCCCCTCCTCAAGCGTGAGCGGGTAGACCGACACATGATGCGGGGCCGCCACCAGCACGCCATCGAGCGTGCGCTTCCAACTCGCTGCGGTCTGCCCGGGAAGTCCGCACATAAGGTCGCACGACACATCAAGCCCAGCGTTCTTGACCGTCGCGATGGCGGCGAGCGCCCGATCGGCATCGTGAATACGGCCGATGGCAGTAAGTTCGGCGTTATCGAGCGTTTGCACGCCCAGAGAGACGCGTGTGACACCAACCTTGACAAGTGCAGTAGCAAGCTCGGCGGTCAGCGACTCGGGATTGGCCTCGCAGGTAAACTCAACGGGGGCACACCACGCACGAATACGCCGCGCCAGCTCCACCAGGCGCTCCCCCGCCAGCGACGGCGTACCGCCGCCAACATAGACGGTGCGGATCTGGTCAAGGGCATCAGCCTTGCCAAAAGCATCGAGACGCGCGAACAACTGCTCAAAATAGGCATCGAGCGCAGCGCTCAGGTCGCACGGAGCAAAACTGCGCGAGTCAAAGTCGCAGTACCGGCACTTTTGGGCGCAAAACGGCACGTGCACGTACAGTGCGGTAACGGCCACCCTTAAGCCTCCAGAGGATGAGGGGGCACCGATTCGCCGGCGGCAAGGGCGGCCTCGCAGGCCACCACATCGCGCTCGATCTCATCGACCAGTGCCATAAACTCCTCGTAAGTGGAACAGCGCACCACATGGGCACGCCAAGCGGCGGCATGGGGCATGCCTTTTAAGTACCAGCTTGCATACGTGCGGGCACGCGACATGAGCGGCAGGAGCTCATGCGTCAGCGTTAGGTGCTCACGCAGGGCGTCCAGGCGCTCGCCCGAGCTGCGCGGCGGCACCGGTATGCCATCGAGCGCAAGAGCGCGAGCATCACCAAAGACCCAGGGATTACCGTAGATACCGCGCGCGATAAACACCGCGCTGGCACCCGAGCTGCGCAGATGCTCC
>DAWEIC010000076.1:0-6974 GCA_052364855.1 Collinsella sp. | reverse complement strand
CGTCTTCGTTGTTATCAGCGCCATTATCTTCGGTCTGACGGCACGCCTCTTTGCGTGGTCGGTTCGAACCGTCAAGAGCCTGTACGGTCGCTTTATCACCAATTACCTCGTTCGCGCACTCATAGGCGCACTCGTGGTTTTGGCCGCCTATGCCCTCCTCGACGCCTGGGACTACGCCGGCCTTTCCACGTGGCTTTCCGGCGCCGGATTTGCCGGCAACACCACCCTGGCGGACGCAGTCATCAAGTTGGTCGTCACAGCGCTCACCCTGGGCGCGGGCTTCCAAGGCGGCGAGGTCACGCCCCTGTTTGGCATCGGTGCGGCACTCGGCGGCTGGATCGGTTGCCTCGTCGGAATCGACCCCAGCTTTCTGGCGGCGCTGGGCATGCTCGGCGTGTTCTGCGCCGGCCTTAACGTGCCCATCACCACCTGCATGATGGCCATCGACCTGTTCCACGGCACGGCCGCCGGGTTCTTTGTCATCGTGGCCTTTATCAGCTATCTCGCCGGCGGACACCGCGGCGTGTACCCCGCCCAGCGCATCATCTCACCCAAGCGCCGTTCGCTTATTGTGGATGAGGGCGGTACGGTAGCGGATGCCATCGAGCGCCACAACGACCTGATAGAGTAGACGTTAGTATTCGCCGTGCAGCCACAATCGGGGGCAATTCGACCTGAGCGCGACCGCACCGTCACGTCATACGCCGGGAGTCGCCCCATGCATGCAACTGATTTTGCCCGCACGCTCATCATCGCCAACCCAGCCGCCCAGTCGGGTGCGGCGCGCGAAGTTGCCGAGCGCCTGCAACGCTTTTTGGATATGACCGCGCGCGCATCCCAGTTTGACCTGGTGCTGACCGAGCGCATGGGACACGCCAAGGAGCTGGCCGCACAGGCTCAGGGCTATCGCACCGTTATCGCCCTTGGCGGCGATGGCGTGATCCACGAGGTCGTCAATGGACTCATGACGCAGGATGAATCGGCCCGTCCCGCCCTTGCCGTCCTACCCGTTGGTTCCGGCAACGATTTTGCCCAAACGCTCGGTATCGAAGATTTCTCCGGTAAGAATTTTGGCGCGCTGCTCACCTGCGAGCTGCAGCGTCAGGACATCGGGCGCATTCGCTCGTGGAGCCCTGCGAGCGGCAGCGGCGAGGCTACCGTTGAGTACTACGACCAGACACTTTCGGTCGGCATCGATGCCGCCATCGGCCTGGGCACCACCGAGCTGCGCAAAAAGACCGGCTTGACGGGCGCGCCGCTCTACACCCTCTCGGGACTTGAGCAGTTTGGCCTACGCTATCGCAACTACCCCATGACCATCAGCTTTGATGGCGCGCCCGCCGAGCGCGTGCGGGCGATTATCATGGCCATCCAGCTGGGACCCACCTATGGTTCGGGCTATCGCATCTGTCCCAACGCCGACCCGTGCGACGGCATACTCGACGTCTGCTACGCCTGCGGCCCCGTTCCGCGCGCGGTCGCGCTTCCCATGTTCCTTTCGGCCAAAGATGGCCACCATACCAAGCTGCCACCGGTTCGCATGCGCCGCTGTCGCCATGCCGAGCTTACCTTTGAGGAGCCCGACTACCCCATTCAGGCCGACGGCGAGCCCGTTGTCGCCTCGCGCATCGAGGTCGACATCCTCGCCGGCGCCCTCCACGTCTGGCACCCCACCCGCTAACCCCACCTAAGTTGCGGTGAAATAGGGACTGTTTATGCAGCTAAAGCCGCAAAACAGTCCCTATTTCACCGCAACTTATTGAGAAGATCATTCCTCCCCGCCCGGCTTGCGACGGTTGGCCTTTTTAATCGCGTTGAAGTGCTTGTCATTGAGCCTGCGCTGGCGAGAGCGCAGAGGCACCTTAGTCTTTACGCGTCGGCGCGGTGGACGCCCGCGACGCTCCAGCTCAGCGCGCAGCTTACGCAGGCAGCTCGCGCGATTTTGGAACTGGCTACGGCTCTCGCGCGCCGTCACAACAATCCCCGTGGGCCCATGCTTCATACGCACCGCCGAGTCCGTCGTGTTCACGCCCTGTCCGCCCGGACCTGTCGCGCGAAACACCTGAACCTCGCAGTCGCGTGCCAACCTCTCGACCGACATCTCGGCATAGCGCGCATACTCGCGCCATCCCATCTTGTTCTCATCCATATCAACACCTCCCCTCATACAAAAAATGTGACAAAGGGAAAGTCCCTTTGTCACATCGCATACCAATCGCTTGTGTTACGCGCTTAAGCGAAGGTGATCTCGCCGGTGTCGCAGTCCATATCGGCGATACGGGCCAGGCTCTCAACGCGGAAGCCGCGCTCGCGGAGCTTATCGCCACCGCCCTGGAAGCCCTTCTCCACGGCAATGCCAATACCGGACACCTCGGCACCCGCGGCCTCGCAGATCTTGATAAGACCCTCGAGCGCGCAGCCGTTGGCCAGGAAGTCGTCGATAATCAGGACCTTGTCGCCCTCGGACAGGAAGCGCTTGCCAACGATGACCGGGTACTCCTTCTGCTTGGTAAAGGAATAGATGGTCGTGGCATACTGCTCGCCGTCGAGGTTGATGGACTGTGCCTTCTTGGCAAAGACCACCGGCACGCCGCCAAAATGCTGGGCTGCAATGCAGGCCATACCAATGCCCGAAGCCTCGATCGTCAGGATCTTGTTGATCTCGACACCCTCGAACAGACGGGCCCACTCGGCACCCATGTGGTCGAACAGCTCAACGTCGCACTGGTGGTTGAGGAAGGCATCAACCTTAAGGACGTTACCGGCCTTTACGATGCCGTCATGGCGAATACGATCCTCAAGCTCCTGCATGGCGCAACCCCTTCTCGCGGCAACGATACCGCGCGATTAATAAACGTTGTTCGATAGTCTACCACGGACCTACCCCCGCCCGCCCCACAAGCCGCATCGCACTATAAAGCTGCAAGACCAGTAGATAGGCCCGATTCGTGGCAGACAGCCTCCCAACACGCTAATGCCGGGTGCGCGTCCTCACCAAACGTACCAATGTGAGCGCAAAGCCCACGGTAGCAACGGCCATCAGCACGTAGAATACCAAACGGAAGCCAAAGAGGAACACGTCCGGACGACCCGCCACATAGCTCGTGACCGTCTTGCCCATCGCCGCGCTCGTCTGTCCATACAGGATGCGCGACGCCGCCGTAATACCCAGCGCTATGCCCGCATAGCGCGCCAAGCTGCTCAAGCTGCCCGCAAAGCCAAGCGCCTCACGCGGAGCCGAACCCATATACAGCGAATTATTGGGACTCTGGAAGATCGACGTGCCGCACGACATAAACGCGACGCAGCACACAATCATCAAGATGGAAGAGTGCTCGTCAAGCGTGCTCACCGCAAAGAGACCGCACACGTACACGCCCAGGCCAACGGCCGTGGGCGCTTCACAACCAACACGGTCGGACACCGAGCCCGAAAGCGGGCCCACAAAGGCATTCACGACCGGCATCGCCAAAAACAACAGGCCGGAGATATCGGAGCTAAAGCCGTGGGCATCCTGAAAGTAGAACGGCAGCACAAACTCGGAGGCACCGATACCCACGAACACGATAAGCATGCAAGCCAGGTTAATCGTGAAAGCCGAGCTCGCAAAGCAGCGACGCGCCGCCTCTGTCAACGGCATAGGGCGTTCGCCAGCCTCCGGCTTCACATGCGGCAGCGTATAGAGTCCCACGATAAACGAGATTACGCCAATGGGCAGATTGATAAGGAAGATGCTCTCCCAGGGAAAGCTCGCCACCAGCACGCCGCCGAGCACGGGGCCGCACATCATGCCAAGAGCCACAAAGGTCGCCAGAATGCCCATGGCACGGCCGCGCTCACGCGCCGGAAACGACTCGGTGATGATGCCCATATTGTTGGCCATCGCGGCGGCACAGCCAATGCCCTGCACGAAACGCGCCAAGATAAGCACCTCGAGCGAAGCCGAAAGCCCGCAAAGCAACGAGCCACCCGTAAAGACGATTACACCAAGCTGGAACACATTCACCTTGCCGCGCACATCGCCCAAGCGGCCAAACGGCAGCATGGCGACGCACGTCGCGAGCAGATACACCGAGCTCACGAGCTGAATGCGGTCGAGACCCACCCCCAGCTCCTTTTGCATCACTGGGAGCGCCACCGTCACGATGCTCGCATCCAGACACGCCATAAAGGTCATGACGAGCACGGTGAACAGAATCGCCCATTTATTCTTACCGTGGGTGTCGCCCTCTAGGGCAATGTGTTCGCGGCGCAGCTGCTCGGCAGTTTTCTCCATGTATATCCTTTCTATCGTGCAACGCAAAAACGGGACCCCAATCGCCTACAAACGGACATGATCGGGGTCCCGCCTACGGAATCGGAACTATGAGGACGTCGTCAGCCGAAAAGCCGTCCCACGCCTCGCACGCACGCTAGCCTAGCACTGCTCGAGCGCCTGCTCAAGGTCGGCAATCAGATCGGCCGTGTCCTCAAGGCCGCACGACAGGCGCACCATGTCGGCGGAGATGCCGCAGGCGATGAGCTCCTCGTCGTTCATCTGGCGATGGGTGGCGTTTGCCGGGTGCAAGCAGCAGGTGCGGGCGTCGGCCACGTGCGTAGCGATCTGGGCGAGCTTGAGGCTCTTCATAAAGGTCTCGGCCGCCGCACGACCACCGGTAAAGCCAAAGCTCACGACGCCGCAGGTACCGTTGGGCATGTACTTCTGAGCCATGTCGTAGTACTTGTCGCCCTCCAGGCCCGGATAGCTCACGAAGCGCACTTTGGGGTGGCCCTGAAGGAACTTGGCGACCGCCAGACCGTTCTCGCAATGGCGCGGCATACGCACGTGCAGGCTCTCGAGCGAGCTGTTCAGGAAGAACGCCGCCTGCGGGTTCTGCATGGGGCCGAGGTCGCGCATGAGCTGCGCGGTAGCCTTGGTAATAAAGGCGCCCTCGCGGCCGAACTTCTCGGCATACGTCACGCCGTGGTAGCTCTCGTCGGGCGTGGTGAGACCCGGGAACTTGTCCGCATGGGCCATCCAGTCAAACTGACCGTGATCGACGATGACGCCGCCCAGGTAGGCCGCGTGACCATCCATGTACTTGGTGGTGGAATGCGTGACGATGTCGGCGCCCCACTCAAAGGGACGGCACATCACGGGCGTCGGGAAGGTGTTGTCGACCATCAGCGGCACGCCGTGGTCGTGCGCGGCCTTGGCAAAGCGCTCAATATCGAGCACGGCAAGCGCGGGGTTGGCGATGGTCTCGCCAAAGACGAGCTTGGTGTTGGGCTGGAAAGCGGCCTCCAGCTCCTCATCGGTGCAGTCGGGTGCGACGAACGTGCAGGTCAGGCCCATGCGGCCCATAGTGTGAGCCAGCAGGTTGTAGGTGCCGCCATAGATGGCAGAGCTCGCGACCACGTGATCGCCGGCACCGGCCACGTTAAAGATCGCGAGGAAGTTCGCAGCCATGCCCGAGCTCGTGAGCATCGCAGCGGTGCCGCCCTCCATCTCGCAGATCTTGGCAGCAACCAGATCGCACGTGGGGTTCTGTAGACGGCTGTAGAAGTAACCCGACTCCTCCAGGTCAAACAGCTTGCCCATGTGCTCGGACGTGTCGTACTTCCACGTGGTGGACTGGTAGATGGGCACCTGGCGCGGCTCCGCGTCGCCCGGGCGATAGCCGCCCTGAACACAGGTAGTACCGATGGTCTGCTCGCTCATATCTAGCTCCCTTGCCTGGGTTTTAGTTTTATTCGGTTCACGATACCGCTCCCGCGCACCCCTCTCAACCCATCCCCCAAGTAGGTTATGGGACAAATTAATCAGGTTTGTTTGTCCCAAATCTTAAGGAAGTGTTCGATAGCGAAAAACATTGAGATATGCATTGGGGTCTCGATGAGCAAAAGCGCTGGCAAGGGTACCATAGGCGGGTACACCGTACTCAAGGAGACACCGATGAAGCAGATCGATACCACCCAGCTCGACACCTCCGCCTGTCAGGCCCAGGCTGCCGAATACCACGCCCGCGGCTTTAACTGCGCGCAGGCCGTCGCCTGCACGCTCGCGCCCGCCGTTGGGCTCGACCCCGAGACCGCTTTTACGCTCACCGAAGGCTTCGGTGCCGGCATGGGCGGCATGACCGAGACCTGCGGCGCCATCTCGGGCGCCGTGGCTATCATGGGCTTTGTGATGAGCGACGGCATGGAGAACCCCAAGACCAAGGGGCAGACCTACAAGCTGTCGCGTGAGATCGCTAAGCGTTTTGGCGAGAAGAACACGACGACCATCTGCGGCACGCTCAAGGGCATTGGCTCGGACCAGGGTCCGCTCCGCAGCTGCCCCGGCTGCATCGACGATGCCGTCGAAATCGCCTGTGATGTACTAAAGCAGCTCGCCGAGTAAACGGCAGCGACATAAAACGACGGTCGGTGTGCTTGGGATCCGTCCAAAAGCACGCCGGCCGTCGCCGTTAGAACTCGGCAAATTCGGGAGTGCTGACCTCAATCTCTTCGCGGCCAGCCATAAGCTCGCGCATCTTTGCGCAAAACGACCCCTGCTCCCCCGCCTTAAACACCAAATGAATCGTTACGGCATCCGCGTAATCAGTACCCGAAACCTTGGCGCCTGAGTCCTGCGCCAGACGAAGCACCTGCTCATACTGCGGATAGGCCACATGCACGTCAACGGGCACAACGCTCGTCATCTCAACGATCTGCCCGGCTTCTTGAGCAGCAGCAACCGCCGCCTGCGTCGCCGCGGTATAGGCGCGCACCAAGCCACCAGGCCCCAACAGCGTGCCACCAAAATAACGCGTTACCACACAGCACACGTTTTTGAGGCCCGCACCACGCAACACCTCAAGTGTCGGCATGCCGCTCGTGCGGCTCGGCTCACCGTCATCGCTCTGGCGCTCACGTCCATCGACCAAAATCCACGCGGGAACATTGTGTCGAGCGTCGTAATGACGCTTGCGAACCATCTCGATAAAGGCATT
>DAWEIC010000075.1:0-7065 GCA_052364855.1 Collinsella sp. | reverse complement strand
CTCTTGTCGCCGACCGTGGAAAGGTCGAGGCCCACGCGCGAGAGCGATGACTCGACACGACGGTCGACTTCATCTTGCGGCAAGCCAAGGTTGTGCGGACCAAACGCCACGTCCTGCGCCACGGTTTCGGCAAACAGCTGACGCTCAGGATATTGAAACACCACGCCGACCTTGGCCTTAACCGCGGCGGCGTCTTTCTTGTTTGACAGATCGAGCCCCAGCGCGCAAACGCTTCCCTCCTGGGGACGAATCAAACCGTTGAGATGCTGGACCAGCGTCGACTTACCCGAACCGGTATGACCTGCCAAACCCAGGAACTCGCCGCGACGCACCGTCAGCGATACATCGCGCAGCGCCCACGGGCTGCTGGGGTCGTTTCCCCAGAGAGCCTGTTTGTTCGATGAACCCTCGGCGGCCGAGCGCTTGTGCCAACGGCGACGCTCGCGGGCGCTCAGCGAATAACTGTACGAAACATGGGATAGCTCTATGACGGGCTCCGACGCGTTGCCCTCGTTGTCTACCGGAACAGTGCCGTCAGCGATTTCCAACTGGGATGCGGAAGACTGCCCCGCGGTGCCTGCCCCACTTCGCTCGGCATAAGTCTGCGCAATCTCGGCGACCATATCCGCCTCACGTACCTGCGCGCAAACGGGCACGCCCTTCGCACGAAGCGTCCTACCTAAGCAGCACGACGCCGGCATATCCAGGTTGAGCTGCGCAAGTTCGTCCGCTCGCGTCAAGATTTCCTCGGGCGTACCGAGCATGGCAACGCGCCCCGCCCGAAACACCGCGACACGATCGGCCTCGGCGGCCTCTTCCATAAAGTGCGTAATCATCACGATGGTCATGCCGCGATCGTGCAACGCGCGGCAAGCCTTCATGAGGCCCTTGCGCCCACGCGGATCAAGCATCGAGGAAGCCTCATCCAAAATGAGAACGCGCGGCTCCATGGCGAGCACGCCGGCAAGCGCCACGCGCTGCTTTTGGCCACCCGAAAGCGCGTGGGTCTCGTGGCGCTCAAAGCCCACCAGGCCCACACCCTTCAGCGCCTCGCGTACGCGCTGCGCAATTTGCGCCGATGGCACGCCAAGGTTTTCGGGACCGAACGCAACGTCATCTTCGACAAGCGTTGCCACCAGCTGATCATCGGGATTCTGGAATACCATGCCCGCGGTCGAACGAATGTCGTAGACCAGCTCGGGATCGGACGCATCCATGCCGTTAATGCGCACCGTGCCCGCATCGGGCTGCAGCAGCGCATTCAGATGCTTGGCAAACGTCGACTTGCCCGACCCATTGCCACCGAGGATGCAGAAAAACTCACCGTCCTCGATATTCAGATCGACGCCGTCGAGCGCCGGTGCGGCACCGTCATAACTAAAGGAAACGCCCCGACACTCAATCATGCGCGGCCTTTGACCTGGTCCTTTTTAGGCGTGATGAGGTTGGAGACCGCTTTATACACCGCCAGTGTCAACACCGAGTTAAGCACGGTCTTGATAAGGTTGAACGGCAGCACGGCAGGAATCATGAGCGGGGCGATCACATCGACCGAGCCATACCAGAACCAAACGCCAATGGTCAGATTCGCAACCATAGAAAGCACCGTAGCGGCAATAACGCCCAGTGCCAGGCCAATCACGGCGCCCTTGTAGGTGTGCATCTTCTGGTAGACGATAGCCGCAGGCAGAATATAGCCAAGCGTGGCAACCAAGTTCATAAGCGCACCGACCCAGTCACCCGTGGTAAGCGCGTGGATAACGATCGCCATGGCGGCAACAGCGGTGCCGGCACCGGGGCCATATGCAAACCCGCACACCATCGCCGGCACCAGCGACGGGTCATACGTCAAAAACGGCGCCGAAGGAAGGATGGGCAGCTGCACGTACATAAACAGGGCGCCCAAGGCGCACATCAACGCCATGGTAACGAGCTGTTTGGTGCTCCACCTATTCGTGTTCTCAAAATGGATATGCTGCGACTGTTCAGACATAAGATCACCTGCCTCTTTCATCCGGACTCTAACCGTTGGTACTGGGGTTTCACCAGTTCAGCCGGCATGCGAACCAACACACGCACGGGTCGCGGACTCATCGGCTCGACGCAGGTCCTCGCCTGCGCCACGGCACCCCTTTGGCACCGCCCAATTTACCGCCAGTGGGGAATTCCACCCCGCCCTGAAACAGCAATTGCAAGTGTAGCACGAGAGGGTATTCGTGCAAGTATGCTGAGGCTAATTTATGGTGGGGGGAACGCTCCAGAAATGCGACCGGGACAAGTTAACGCGATAACCACGTTCTCCGTCCACGCCAAAGTAACGCGCCTTTCGCGGCAAAGCCGCGAAACAGCGACCGGGACACGTATCCCCATCAGCCACGATCTCCGCCCACGCCGACCTCAAGGCTGTAAACGCAGGGGATCCGGGGGCGTGACGGGGTTTCTCTCCGGAACATTCCGCAGGACGCAAAGAGGCTCCGCAGCGCGAAGCGCGATGCGGAGCCTCTTTGCATGTCCGAGGACGTTCCGGAGAGAAACCCCGTCACGCCCCCGGATTCCCGGTGGGAGTTCTAGACCTTGTCGGCCTTAGTACATACCGCCGCCCTGCTGACCAGCGGTAGCAGCAGCGATTGCGTCCTCAAGCTGAGTGTTCTTGGGGACATCGGAGACGGTAGCCTCGGTGATGAGGATCAGGCTGGCGACGGAAGCAGCGTTCTGCAGGGTGACGCGGCTGACCTTGACGGGGTCGAGGACGCCCATCTCGATCATGTCGCCCCACTCGCCGTTGGCAGAGTTGAGACCCTGGCCGGCAGGCAGCTCGGCAACCTTGTCGACCACGACAGCGCCCTCAAAACCAGCGTTCTTGGCGATGGTAGCGACCGGAGCGGTCAGAGCCTTCTTGACGATGTCGACGCCGATCTTCTCCTCGGGGTCGTCGATCTCGACAGCGTCGAGCGCAGGAGCAGCGTCCATGAAGGCGACGCCACCGCCGGCGACGATGCCCTCCTCGACAGCAGCGCGGGTAGCCTGCAGGGCATCCTCGACGCGGTGCTTGATCTCCTTGAGCTCGGACTCGGTAGCAGCGCCGACCTTGATGACGGCAACGCCACCGGAGAGCTTGGCCAGGCGCTCCTGGAGCTTCTCGCGGTCGAAGTCAGAGGTGGTGTTCTCCATCTCACCCTTGATCTGAGCGATACGAGCGTCGATGGCCTCCTTGGAGCCAGCGCCACCGACGACGACGGTGTTGTCCTTGGAGATGGTGACGGACTTAGCGGTACCGAGCATATCGGCGGTGATGTCAGCGACCTTCACGCCCAGCTCGTCCAGGGCAGCCTGGCCACCGGTGAGGACGGCGATGTCCTCGAGGATGCGCTTGCGGCGATCGCCGTAGCCCGGAGCCTTGACGGCGCAGACGTTGAGGGCGCCACGGATCTTGTTGAGGACCAGGGTCGGCAGAGCCTCGCCGTCGATGTCCTCAGCGATGATGAGCAGGCCGCGGCCAGCGCGCTGGACAGCCTCGAGAACGGGCATAATGTCCTGAACGCTGGAGATCTTCTGGTCGGTGATGAGGATGTACGGATCCTTCATCACGGCCTCCATGCGGTCGTTGTCCGTGACGAAGTAAGCGGAGACATAGCCCTTGTCGAACTGCATGCCCTCGACGGTGTCGATGGTGATGTCGAACGTCTGGGAATCCTCGACGGTGATGACGCCGTCCTTGCCCACGACCTCCATGGCCTCGGCGATCTTCTCGCCGACCTCGGGGTCACCGGCGGAGATGGTACCGACGGAAGCGATCTGCTCCTTGGTCTCGACAGGCTTGGCCTGCTTCTTCATCTCGGCGACGGCGGCGTTGACGGCCTTGTCGATGCCGCGACGGATGGCCAGCGGGTTGGCGCCAGCGGCGACGTTGCGCAGACCGTCGTTGACGATGGCCTGAGCGAGCAGGGTTGCGGTGGTGGTGCCGTCACCCACGGTGTCGTTGGTCTTGGTGGCGACCTCCTTCACCAGCTGAGCGCCCATGTTCTCGATGTTGTCCTCGAGCTCGATCTCCTTGGCGACGGAAACGCCGTCGTTGGTGATGGTCGGGGCACCGAACGTGCGCTGCAGCGCAACGTAGCGGCCCTTGGGGCCCATGGTGACGGTAACGGCGTCGGCCAGGGTGTTGACGCCCTTGGCGAGCTTAGCGCGGGCATCGGTGTTGAACGTAATGTTCTTTGCCATGGTAGGTAATCCTCCAAAAGAAATGTGACTCGCGTCGCCGCTTCCGAGTCCTATGCGGCGGACGCGTTCAAAGACGAATCAGAGATTCTGACGAGACTAGGCCTCGACGACAGCGTAGATGTCGTCGGCGCGCATCAGCAGATACTTCTCGCCGTCGACCTTGACCTCGTTGCCACCGAACTTACCGTAGATGACAACGTCACCGACCTTGACGTCCATGGGGATGCGCTCACCCTTGTCGTTGACCTTGCCGGCGCCCACGGCAACGATGGTGCCGCGCTGCGGCTTCTCCTGAGCGTTGCTGGCGATATACAGACCAGAAGCGGTCTTCTGCTCGGCCTCGTCGGGCTTGACCAGAACACGATCTGCAAGCGGCTTCAAAGACGACATGCTTGTCTCCTCCTTTTTGGGCCGCGCGGTTATACCACGCGAATTAACCCTTTTTGTTTGCGTACGCGTTGAATGGTACCCACGAATGGCGGGTTATACAACACAGAGTCAAAAAATCTTATTTTTTGGCACTTAGATTTTCTGAATGCCGGGGGATAACTTAGCAGTGGCTCCCGTGTGGCTCCGGAGGGGCGGGGCATAAGGTTTCCTGCTCGGGCAGTCCTGCTCGCACGAAGGCCACATTAAGTGGCCTTCGGCTCGTGCGGAACTCGCGATAAACCTTATGCCCCGCCCCTCCGGAGCCACACGGGAGGCAGGTTAACTAATTCGAGCCCGGCATTCAGAAAAGTCAGTGCAGCAAAATGGCGATGCAGATGTTGCGAACAAGAAAGGGGCACGTTGCTGAAACGTGCCCCCTATGAGTGGGGTATGAGGCTAGCGCTCGTAGATTACGTTACCTGCCAGGTAGGTGGTCTGAACCTTGGTAGCCTGGAGCTCTTGGGGGTCGATGGTGAGCGGGTTTTGGTCCAGGACTACCAGGTCGGCATACTTGCCGGGCTCCAAGCTGCCGAGGTTTTGCTCGTCGCCCGCTGCATAGGCGCTGCCCAGGGTGTAGTTGCGCAGAGCCGTTGCTGCATCGATGCGCTCGCTCGGCAACCAGCCGCCCTCGGGCCAGTGGCTTTTGGGGTCCTGGCGCGTAATAGCCGTGTAGAGCACGTTCATGCTGGTAACGGGCGTGATAGGGCTGTCGGTACCGAAGGCTTGGCGAATGCCGCGCTGCTTATAGGTTGCGAACGGCCACATGATGCGGCTGCGCTCCAGGCCCAGATCGCGCTCCGGACCACCCGGGTCGAGCGTGATATGGCAGGGCTGGCTCGAAGCAACCACGTTGAGCTTGCGCAGGCGGTCGATGTCCTCGGGCAGAAGGTTCTCCAGGTGCTCGAGCGTGTTATGGCCGTGCTGGGGCAGGCCGTACAGATCGGCCGCCTCCTCGAAGATATCCAGCGCGGCATGAATCGCACCGTCACCAATGACGTGGATGCGCACGGTGTGACCGCGCTCCGCGGCCGCCAGAACCAGTTTGCGCATGCGCTCAACCGGGACCGTCAGACGGCCCTGGTCGCCCGGGAAGCGCGGATTGGTATAGGGCTCAGTGAGATATGCCGTGTGTTCGCTCGACACGCCGTCGAAGAACTGCTTAAAACCCGGCGCCGAAAGCAGCGCGTTGTTCGCGTAACGTACCTGCAGCTCTTCCAGACGCGACTGGTCATCCAGCAGCGTGGGGAACAGATGGGCACGAATGCCCAGCCTACCGGCCGTCTGCAATTTGTCGTAGACATCGTCGCGGATAAAATCGCAGCCCGGCATGGGCATGAGCGACATATCGCAGATCGAAGTAATACCCTGCTCGGCCATGCGCCTCATTTGATCGGCGTAAGCGCTTGCGATGCGACCTTCGCCCAGCCACTCAAGGCAGCGCGGTAGCAGCTGCATGGCAGCCGCCTCGTGAGCAATACCCGTGAGCTCGCCGTTTGCGTCCTTGTCGTAGCTGCCGCCCGCCGGTGGCTCGCTGTCGCGCGTGACGCCGAGTGCATCGAGTGCGCGGCTGTTGAGCCACAGCGTGTGCCCGTCGCCCGAATACATAACACAGGGACGATCGGGGAATGCCACATCGAGCGACGCCTTGGTAGGATGCTCGGGCGGGTCCCAACGGTAGTCGCGCCAGCCCTGCGTCACAACCCAAGCGTCGTCGGGCAGGTCCTGGGAAAACTCGAGCGCATGTTGCACCAGCGCCGCCTCGGACGTGCCCATATCCATGAGCATGTACGGCGAGGAACCGACCGAGGTATGGAAGAAGTGCAGATGAGCGTCATGGAAACCGGGGCAGACAAACTGCTCACCGTAGTCGATAACCGGCGTGGCGGCAGGCGCGGCGGCAATCACGTCATCGGGCGCACCGACTGCGACGATACGGTCGCCTGCGATGGCAATCGCCAGCTCGCGGGCGGCATCGATGCCGTCTTGCGCGGTAAAGACGTTCTTGGAGCGGATAATCCGATCGATATGTTGCATGGGCATCCCCATCTCTGGCAGGAAATCAACACCCCCGAGTGTACTCCCCCGCCCTTGTAACAAAACCCCAAGCGGCAAACGGCAACTTTACCAGCCCTAGCGGCAGGTGGCATACTGGAGAGAGCCTGTACGATTTTACGATCAACCCAGCAAGGAGCAAATCGACCATGACGAAGACCAAGGCACAGCAGATTATGGCGGCGACCGAGGCTCGCGCGGCAGACGATGTCACCGCGGCCATCCGAGATATCGCCGCCGAGTTTGAGCCCTACATCATCAAGCAGCGCCGCCACTTCCATAAGCACCCGGAGTTGAGCCTTGCCGAGGAGCGCACGACCTCCGACATCGCCAACCAGCTCGACGCCATGAATATCCCCTACG
>DAWEIC010000074.1:0-7109 GCA_052364855.1 Collinsella sp. | reverse complement strand
GCGATTGGCGAAAATGCGTTGGTGGAAATGGTGAAAATTATATTGACGCTAACACGGCGTCCTCGCCGAGCTCGAGGTCGCCGCGCACGCGGCCTACGACCCCAAGGACCGCTCCGAGGGGACCATCAACCGGGTCAACACCGTCCATTCGCTCCTCAGCACCTTCATGGAGCCGTTCAGAGGCGTGTCGACGAAGCACCTCGATGCCTACCTCGCCTGGTTCAAGTGGTGCCGGACCTTCATGGCGACCGATCCCGGCACCGCCGAGCGCACGGTCGCGCGACAGCTCGCGAACGGGACCTGCGGGAGCCGCATCCGCGACATGTTCAACGTGGAGCCGCCCTACATGGACTACTGGGCCGCGTCCGCCGCATAGGGGCGGTAGAATGGTCGCACCGCGATAAACGAGGAGGGGTGCAACAATGCCGTCGAACGTACCGGCCACGACGATCCGCATCGACCCGGAGGTCAAGAGGGAGGCAACCGTCATCCTGGACGAGCTCGGGCTCTCCATGTCGACCGCCGTCAACGCGTTCCTCAGGGCGCTCGTCAGGGAGGGCGGGATGCCGTTCGAGATGAAGGTCAAGGCGCCGGCACCCGGCGAGGAAAAGGCGAGATAGCCGGCGGGTCGGCCTGAAACGGCAGGACCCCGGCGAATAGCCTGACCGATCTTGGGCGCATCGCCCCCTTGCCGGGATCAAACCCGGCAAGGGGGCGAATATTGTGCAATTGCAAAACGATTGGGCTGAATGTCAATCTTGGTCTAACAGAGCCTTAAAAAATCATTTTGTTCCCCGTATCCGTCGCGAGCATGAGGTGGGCCCAGCACCCCTCCGCTCGCGAACAGTTCTGTCACCTTGGCACCGCGCGTGGCGCACGCCTGCGGGTTCGCGGCCATAATGGTGGCAAGACAACCAAGAGGGGAGCGTAATCCATGGCGCTGATCTATATCGTTGAGGACGACGAACCCATCCGCCGCGAGCTCGTCGACATCCTGGCCCGTGCCGGCTTTACGGTCGAGGCCTGCGAATCGTTTGAGCATGTCTCGCGCGACATTTTGGCCGCAACGCCCGACCTGGTGCTGCTCGACCTCACGCTTCCCGTCAAAGACGGCCAGCATATCTGCCATGAAGTCCGCCGCGAGTCCGAGGTCCCCATCATCGTCCTCACGTCGCGTACAACCGAGATCGACGAGGTCATGGCCATGACACTCGGCGCGGACGACTTTGTCCCCAAGCCCTACAGCGCCCGTGTGCTCGTGGCGCGTATCAATGCGCTGCTGCGTCGCACCTCGGCGGCCGGCGAGCGCAGCACGCTCGTCCACAAGGGGCTGGAGCTCGACCTTGCCCGCTCCGCGGTCACCAACACGGCAACCGGCGACAGCACCGAACTCACCAAAAATGAGCTGCGCATTCTGTCGCTACTCCTGAGCCGCGCGGGCAAAATCGTCTCGCGCTCGGCCATCATGCAGGACCTGTGGGACTCCGATGCCTTTGTGGACGACAATACGCTCACCGTCAACATCAACCGCCTGCGCACTACGCTCGAAAAAATCGGCATCAAGGGGTATCTGACCACGCACCGCGGCCAGGGCTATTCGGTCTAGGGGCCGGCCATGTCGTTTGCCAAGTTCTTTAAAGACGCGCTGCTCCCCGTCGCCGTATGGACGTGCGGCGTGCTGTTGAGCTGCTTTGTGCTGACGGTCGCCGGTGCTTCGACATCTATTGTGGTCGTGGCGGTCGGCGTGTCCTTTATCTTTGGTATGCTCGGCATCGTGGTCGAGTACGCGCGCCGTCGCCGTTTTCTGCGTCAGCTGGAGCGTGCGGCCGAGGAGCTCGAGAGTCCCGCATGGGTGCAGGAGATGGTGCAATGCCCGACCTATGCCGAGGGCGAGCTCGAGTACGAGGTCTTGCGTCGCGTGGGCAAAGCTGCTTGCGACGAGGTTGCCGAAGGCCGGCGTCAGACCGATGACTATCGCGACTATATCGAGAGCTGGGTCCACGAGGCCAAGCTGCCCCTGGCGGCGGCCCACCTGATTTTGGAAAACCTGGACGGCAGCGAAGACGACCTGTCGCGCGTGGATGACCTGGGCCGTGAGCTGGCTCGCGTGGAGCGCTATATCGACCAGGCACTGTACTACGCGCGCTCGGAAGTCGTGGAGCGGGACTACCTGATTCGCCGCTGGGATCTCAAGACCTTGGTGACGGGCGCGATTAAAGCCAACGCGCGCGAGCTCATCGCGGCGCACGTGGCCCCGGTGTGCGAGAACCTCGACTTTGAGGTCTTTACCGACGAGAAGTGGCTCGAGTTTATCTTGGGGCAGCTCATCCAGAACAGCATTAAATACGCGTGCGAGGACGGCGCGAAGATCGTGTTTTCGGGCGCGTTGCTGGACGAGGGTCTGGCGAGTGAGCGCATTGAGCTCACTGTTGCCGATAACGGCTGCGGCGTGAGTGCGGCAGACCTGCCACGCGTGTTCGAGAAGGGCTTTACCGGCGACAACGGCCGCACCACCAAGCGCGCAACGGGCATCGGCCTCTACCTGGTGGCGCGTCTGTGCTCCAAGATGGGTATCGATGTCACCGCGGCATCCGAGCCCGGCGAAGGCTTCGTCGTAACGTTCGCCTTCTCAACCAACAAGTTCCAATACTTTGAGTAGTCAGCCCGTATAGCGTAGACGTTCAGGATCTTCCCATTTAAGAAGAAATCAGGCTTTTCGGCAGCTATATTCCCGAACGGGAACATTGCTAATGTAGTCAACACTATATTCCCGTACATGAACATAGTGCTACAGTTTTATACTATGTTCACGGGCAGGAATATAGCTGGAGGCGTTATGAGAACGGTGACAACGATTAAAAAGCTGGATGGGCGCGTCAAGCTCAAACCGTCGGAAGCCGCTTTCTCGGAGCGCACGGTTTTCGATCCCTCTGAGATAGGGAAGGCCCTTAGGCTCAGAAGGCGTGAGCTCGGCTTGACTCAACGTGACGTCGCGACTATGACGGGTCGCAGCCTTCGTGTGATTGGTGATATCGAACGGGGGCGGACAACGGTCGAAATTGGTGTCATTTTCGATTACGCCTCCATCGTGGATATTGATTTTATTCTGAAGGTGAGGGGGAAGTAATGGATGGCACGCTGTTCGTTCACCGTGAGTTTAATGGGTCTTACCAGCTGGTCGGCATATTGGAGGAAAATGCGGGGTTTCCGATATTCACCTATAGCCCCAAATATCTCGAGAGCGGTGATGCGGCGCCGATTTCGATCTCGCTGCCGTTGACGGCCGAGACATTTAGTCCGGATGCAACGGGTTCCTTTTTCTCCGGCATCATTCCGGAGGGGCAGCTCAACAGGGACCTTGAGAAAAGGGCGCGAGCGGAACGCGGAGATTACTTCAAGGTACTCGATTTGGTCCGCGATGAACCCGTCGGCGCCCTGGTTCTGACGCGAGAGCCTTCGGGCGACAGCCTCGAAATGGACTATGAAGAGATAGGTGCGGAACAGCTAAGCGGGCTGGCATACGCACCGGCGGAGGTTGCTTTTGATTTAGCGCTAGAGAGTCGAATCTCCCTTGCAGGTGCTCAGGCGAAGATCGGTCTCTACCATACGGGCGATGACCCATGTGGTGGATGGTACCTGCCTCATGGAGCGGCTCCATCCACGCACATTCTCAAGGCGGGGTCGAAAACGTTCCCGGGCGAGACAGTGTGCGAAGCGATGTGCGTGAGAGCCGCCTCTCTGATGGACCTATCGGCCGAAGAGTGTTTTCTTATCCGAGTTGAGGATGCCGAGCCAATTATCGCCGTGAAGCGATTTGACCGAGTAACGTCTGATGCCGGACGCTCGGTTGACGGATTGCCAATTCCATACCGTTTGCATCAGGAAGATGTTTGTCAGGCCAAGGGCGTCTCGCGTGAGCTTAAATATGAGCCGACGGGCGTCAATTACCTGGGGCTTATCGTCGATGCGGTGCGAAGGGCGTCGACGAATCAAATGGAGGACAGGTTCCTTGTCGGCTATAACCAGCTGTTCGACTATGCCGTAGGTAACTGTGATAACCATCTAAAGAACTGGTCGCTCGTATGGGACGAAAGTTGGAAGCAGGTGAGGTTGGCGCCGCTCTATGACGTGCTGTGCACAACGGTTTACCCCAGTCTCGTTCGTGAGATGGGCGTCTCGTTTGGTGGGAGCCGCAAGATTGACGAAGTAACGCGCGGGTCGGTGATGAGCCAAATGATTGGGGCGGGTTTGCCCGGGGGAATTGTCGCCGGAATGATTGCTGATACCTGCAATGAGGTTCCAGACGCGCTAAGAGACGCCGCGCGCGGTCTCAAAGAAGAGGGTTTTCCCGAAGCGGAGGTAATGTTCGAGAAGATCATTCCAGAAGTGCAGGCTCGTCTAAGCAGGATCGCCTTATAGTAAAAACGTGCCATCCCAAACAAAACGTGCCGCCCCAAACGGGGCGGCACGCCATTTTTCTATCAGACAACTCGCTGAAGTAAGGCTGCGAAGGCCGCGAGGCCGGGAGGGGTTTCCTAAGGGCACATCCCGCAGCCGCAACGCGGCGAGGACGTGCCCGTGGAAACCCCGCAGGCCCCGCGGCCGGTGGGAGCAACGCTACTTCACGACCAAAATGTCGCAGTCGGTGTTGCGCAGCAGGAACGTCGAAATCGAACCCAGGAGCGCATACTTGATCGAGGACAGGCCGCGGGCGCCGCAGAGCACCAGGTCGGGCTTAACCACGTCGAGCATCTCGTCCTTGAGCGTCTCGCGAATGCGGCCGGCGCGAATCATGACCTCGACCTCGGGAATATCGGGATTGGCCTTGGCCTCTTCGAGCTGCTTGGCGATGGAGTTCTTAAATGCCTCCTCTAGGCCGTTGACCAGATCGACCGGATAGGAACCGGCGCTCTCGAGCGCCGTGGAATCGATAACGTGGCCGATGATTAGCTTGGCGCCGTTGTTCGCGGCGACCTTGATGGCGCGTGCGAGCACAAAATCCTGCTGCTCAGTACCGTCGAGTGAAACAAATACCTTGGTGTAGCCCTCGTTCATGGTTTCCTCCTTGGTCTATCGCACGGGCGTGGGGCTCGTGCATCGGGCGGGCGCGGATGCGTGGCCGCCGGACACTTTATCTTGTTGCAGTTATACCCAAGGATTTGGGTTTGACCGCTCGCAATTCTGTGAACGGGCGAGTTTTTTGGTAAGGGTAGGCGCAGGCGCGCCGCCAACGGTTGATAATGGGACATCGCCCGCACCGTCCGCAGAACAATATCGGCGGGTGTCTAACGAGGGGGTCCCTTTGGATATTATCGAGCTTCTAAAATCTGCCTTCATGGGCCTGGTCGAGGGCATCACCGAATGGCTGCCTGTTTCGTCGACCGGTCACATGATCTTGGTGGACGAGTTCGTCAAGATGAACGTGAGCGAGACGTTCTGGAATATGTTCCTGGTCGTGATTCAGCTTGGCGCCATTTTGGCTGTCTGCGTCCTGTTCTTCTACGACCTCAACCCGTTTTCTCCCAGCAAGGGCAAGGAGGGTCGTCGCGACACCTGGGTACTGTGGGGCAAGATTGTGCTCGGCTGTATTCCCGCTGCGGCGATCGGTCTGCCGCTTAACGACTGGATGGAGGAGCATTTCTATAATGCTCCCGTCGTGGCGCTGGCGCTCATTGTGTACGGCGTGCTGTTTATCGTGATCGAGAACTGGCGCGCGAACAAGCGCGACCAGGCTGCTCTTGCCGGTTCGTTTGGTTCGCGTGCCGTGGTGGCGGGCGGACGCCCCGCTGGTGCGCATTTTGCCACTCCCGCTGCGGCTGCCGCTTCAGACGATGACGATAACCTGGACTTTGGCTCCATCACTACGCTCGAGGATCTGAGCTGGAAGACCGCGCTGGGTATCGGTTGCTTCCAAGTGCTTTCGCTGATTCCGGGCACATCGCGCTCCGGCTCCACGATCATCGGCGGCCTGCTGCTGGGCTGCACGCGCTCGGTGGCGTCTAAGTTCACGTTCTTCCTGGCCATTCCCGTCATGTTTGGTGCGAGTGCGCTCAAGCTGGTCAAGTACTTTATTAAGGGCGGCACGTTCGGCACCAACGAAATCGCCATCCTGGGCGTGGGCTGCGTCGTCGCCTTTGTGGTGTCGCTCATTGCCATCAAGTGGCTTATGGGCTTCGTGCGGCGTCACGACTTTAAGTGCTTCGGCGTCTACCGCATCATCCTGGGCATCGTGGTTCTCGCGTACTTCTTTGTCCTGGAGCCGATGCTCGGCCTCTAACTTAGTTGACGCTGCGCGACGGCCAGGGCGACAACTTGTCATTCAAAGGGGGTGGCATGACCAAAAGGTCTATGCCGCCCTCTTTTCATGCCAATTTGTTCGCTCTGGCCGCCGCTCGCTGCTGCCATGACATCGGTGGCCCCCCAATGCACCAAATCCGCTGGGGCGGGCCTGACGGTGGCGCACGGAGTCGTGGTGTGATTTGCGTCGGTGTCCGCGCGGCTCGGTATACTGGTACGGCTCAAACTATGGCGCCGCCCGCAGGCGCGCCGTCCGTCAGATGAGGAGTCGCCCATGACCCAGCCCCTGCCCTGGGAAAAGAACGCCGCGGTACCCGTACCGCCCGCGCCGGAACCCGTGCCGCTCGATGCATACACCGCCCCCGCTGCGCCGGAGCCCGAGCTCGTTCCGCTCGACATCTACGACGCTCCCGCGCCGGCGCCCAAGCCCGCCAAACCGCTCGTCGACATCGACAGCCTTAATCCCGCCCAGCGCGAGGCGGTCCTGTCCACCGAGGGCCCGTTGCTGGTGCTCGCCGGCGCCGGCTCGGGCAAGACCCGCGTCTTGACCTTCCGCATCGCACATATGCTCGGCGACCTGGGTGTTAAGCCTTGGCAGGTTCTTGCCATTACGTTTACCAACAAGGCCGCGGCAGAGATGCGCGAGCGTCTGGCGGCACTCATTCCCAGCGGCACCCGTGGCATGTGGGTGTGCACCTTCCATGCTATGTGCGTGCGCATGCTGCGCGAGGACGCCGACCTGTTGGGCTACACCGGCCAGTTCACCATCTACGATGACGATGACTCAAAGCGCATGGTGCGCGACATTATGC
>DAWEIC010000073.1:0-7224 GCA_052364855.1 Collinsella sp. | reverse complement strand
GTGCTGGACGACGCCGTCAACGCCGCGCTCTATCCCGACACCGCCTATGCGCACGAGAGCGGTGGCGACCCGCGTGCGATTCCCTCGCTCACCTACGAGCAGTTCCTGAACACGCACGCGCGCCACTACAATCCTTCCAACTCCTACATCACGCTCTACGGCGACCTGGACGTGGACCGCGCGCTGGCCTTTTTGGACGAGCGCTATCTGTCGCAGCCGAGTGCCGCAAGTCGGCGCATGGACGCAGCCGTTGCCGCCGGCGAGGACCCGTCCACGCTGGCGCCCAATCCGCTGGATGCGCAGACGCCCGTGACCTGCGAGTACAAGCGCGTCGAGATGGCCACTACACCCGAGAACGCCCTGGTGGGCCTGGGCCTGGTGCTGGGCAGCGCGCTCGACCGCAAGCGCACGATCGCGGCGGACATCCTGTTCGAGGCACTGCTGGGCTCCAACGAGGCACCAGTTAAGAAGGCCATTCTGGCCGCCGGCCTGGGCGGCAACGTGGTGAGCTACACCGCGGCCGAGAGCCTGCAGCCCTACGAGCTCATCATGCTGCAGAACGCGCAGCCCGGCGTGGCGCGCGAGCTGCGTCGCGTATTCCAGGACGCCTGCCGCGACCTGTGCGAGCACGGCGTTTCGCGCGAGCGCCTGGAAGCTATCATCAGCAGCAACGAATACGACCTGCGCCAGCGCGACTATGGCATCGCCGATGGCGTGGCCATTGCGTGCGACGCGCTGAGCACTTGGCTCTACGATGACGACGCCGCGACGCTGGCGCTCAAGTACGGCCCGGTGTACGAGGAGCTGCGTGGCGAGCTGGACGGCAGCTACTTTGAGGACCTTCTGCGCGAGCTCGTGCTCCAGAACGATCACATGGCGCTGGTCGAGTTGGTTCCGGTAGACGCTGCCGAGGGTGCGGAGAGCGCCGAAGCTGCCGAGCTGGCTACCAAGCGCGACGCCATGACCGATGCCGAGCTGGCGGACGTGGTCGAGCGCACGGCCGCGCTGCGTGCCGCGCAGGAGGCCGAGGACACGCCCGAGGACAAGGCCACGCTGCCGCGCCTGCGTGTATCCGACATTGGCGAGGCGCGTCCCGAGCCGCCGCTGGTTGTGGACACGACCGCGCCCATCCCCTGTCTGCGCCACGGCATCCCCACCAACCGCCTGGCCTACGCCATGCAGTATTTCGACCTGAGCTGCGTCGCATTTGAGGACCTGCCCTACGTGACGCTGCTCTGCCGCCTGCTCAAGCAGCTGCCCACGCGCGAGCACTCGGCCGAGGAGCTCGACAACTTGCTCGCCGGCAAGCTGGGCTTTTTAAGCTTTACGACCGAGGTCATGACGCAGCCCGACGTGGACGGCGTGCGCCCCTACCTGCTGGTGAGCGCCGGCGCCCTGTCCGAGAAGATCGACGCGCTGGCGAGCCTGCCGCGCGAGGTGTGGTCGAGCACGCTACTGGCGGATGCCGACGCCGACCGCGTTCGCGACGTGCTCACGCAGATTCGCATTGGGCTTGAGCAGGGCTTTATCAACAACGGCCACTCGGCGGCGCTGGGTCGCGCGATGAGCTACAGCTCGCCTTCGGCCGTGGTGCGCGAGCAGCTTTCGGGCGTGGACTTCCACCTGTTCCTGCGCGATCTGCTCGAGCACTTTGACGAGCGACTGGACGGCCTGCGCGCCAAGCTTGCCGAGCTGGCAGACCACATCTTTGTGGCCGATGGCTGCATGGCGAGCTTTACCGGCAGCGACGAGGACTTTGACGCGTACTGGGATGCCGCGGGCGACCTGGGGCTTGACGCGGGTGACGGCGCCGATGCCGGCCGCAACGCGCTCGTGGTGCCGGAGCCGCGCGACCGTCACGAGGCTTTCGTCATCCCCAGCGACATCTGCTTTGCTGCGCGCGCGTGCGACCCGCGCCGTCTGGGCATTGACGTGACGGGCGCCTGGGCGGTTGCCGCCAACGCGCTCTCCTACGACTACCTGTGGAACGAGATCCGCGTGAAGGGCGGTGCGTACGGATGCGGATTCCGCGCGGCCGGCGAGCGCCAGACGGCGTTCTACACCTACCGCGACCCGGCGGTCGATCCTTCGATTGAGCGCATGGAACGCGCGGGCGCATGGCTCGGCAGCTTTGAGCCCGACGAGGCCGCCTTCGAGGGCTTTATCGTGAGCTGCGTGAGCGGCATGGACGCGCCCGTGAAGCCGTACGCGCTCACCAAGCGCCGCAATACGACCTACCTGGCTGGGCTCGATCCGCACGCGCGCGAGGAGCGCCGCGCCCAGATGCTCGCGGCCACGCCCGCTGAGCTTCGCTTGCTCGGCGCCGATGTGACGCGTATTGCGGCCGTCGCACCCACCTGCGTCTTTGGCGGCCGCGACGTCATCGCCAAGAGCAACGCCGGCTTTAACGTCGTCGACCTGCTGGCCTAGCCACAGTCAAGCAAAACCACCACAAAGGGGACAGGCACCTTTGTGGTGGTTTGCGAGTGGGCCGCTACTTGATAAACGGGTTCAGCCTGGCCTCTAACGGATTGAGCTCGTACATGGTTGCAAAGCACTCACGACCATAATCGGAGTCGTTGCTCCAGCTACCCTGGTCGACGTCGTACTCTGCATCCAGACGAATCCACTCCTCCGGCTTGTTCTTCTCGTGCTTGTTACAGAAGTAGCGCTGGTACTCGACCTCGTGCTCAAACTCAAACTCGGCATCCGAACCGCGTCCGGCATACTCGTCGACCGACGTCAGGTTGCCGTACTCGTCGTAATAGAACTCCGCATAGCCGCCGCGCTCGGAATCGATCCTGTCGAGCTTTCCGTCGCTGTACGAATAATCCACCGCTGCGTACGAGTTCAGCGAGCCGTAGTCGTTGCCGTGCGAGTCATATGCCACAGGCGAGATACGCGAAATGTTGCCGTCCTTGCCATACTCGTAGCCCGCGGTAATCGTCCACGTAGTTCCCACCGTGTCGCCCTGGCAGTCCAGCGTAAAGGACGTCACGCGATCCTTGTCGTATCCGTACGAATACACGACCGTCCGAGGATTGGCCGGGCTGGTATCGGTGTTGGTCACCATGTTGCCGTCCTGGTAGACATACGTGCTCGCGCTCTCGCCGTAACCCGCATGGGTCGTCTTGTTGATCAGGTTTCCGTCCGCGTCGTAGGTAAACGTCGTGGTGCTCGACGAATCGCTCATGTCGGCATCGCAGTCGATGCGCGTGACGTTACCGTCGGCGTCGTACGTAAACGTGTTGACGTTCTCGTAACCGCCCGCCAGATCTTCCTCAATCTCCGAAATGCGATGCGACTCATCGTGCTCGACACTGTAGCTTACGCCGCCACCTTGCTTGACGGCAGACGTGAAGCCCGTGACGTAGCCGTTTTCATCGCGCTCGATCTCGTAGATATCACCGTACTGGTCCGATTTATCGGTGCCTTCATAGGACACCGGCAGCCACAGCTCGTCGAGCTGCGTGTCCTTAATGCCGCTAACCTTCGTATCCTGCGGCAGTTCCAACGTGGCGAGCTTCTTTTTGCCCGAAAGATCAACGCTTTTGAGCTCCCCGGCATTTGAAAGGTCGAGCTTCTCGATGTTGTCGCAACCGTCCAGGTTAACGGCGGTGACGTTGCTCGCCGAGTTAAGCTCGACGGTTTTAAGGTCACCGCAGCCCGAAAGGTCCAGGTTGACGAGCTTGTCGTCGCTGGACTCCACTGTAACGATATTGGGGAATGTCTTGCCCAGGCCCTGCGTCGACGTGACGCCGTCCAGCTCGACCGACGTCACCGCCTTGGCTTCGTCGCGTGAGATGCGGCCGTCACCGTTCGTGTCGTACTTGGTCGAGACAAGCGCACGCATGCCGCTGTCTGGGAAGGTTTTCTCGTCGATAGGCGTGGTCGCGATCTGCGTAAAGTAGAACAGCGCGCCGCCGCCGACACCCGCCGCCACGACAAGCGCCGCGGCAAGGGCGATGAGGGGCTTCTTGGAACGTTTGCGCCGCACGGGCTGCTGCACGGGCACGTATTGCCCAGGAGCGGGCGCGGCAGGCTGGGGTTGCTGCGTGGCCGCGACCTGGTCGGGTGCTACGGGCGCGCCGCATACGGGGCAAAAGAGGGCGTCGTCGACAAGCGGCGTGCCACACGAGCGACAAAACATGGCGGGCTCCTTTCGGTTCATTCCTTCCACCATGAAGGTAAACCCAAAAATGCAGCCCTTGTTGCGCAACAAAGCCAAGCGGGAGCCAAACCACCACAAAGGGGACAGGCACCTTTGTGGTGGTTCGAACACTTGTTCTATACGTACACATGTTCTATAGTAGGGATGCTTGCATCGGACTTAAATTGCAACTAGGATATAGTTGCAGAATGTGAGGCGGGATGACGCGGACCGATAAACTCATCGCCCAACTACTTAGCTGCCCTTCGACGTATCGGTATACCGATTTTTTAAAAGTCATGGCTTCATATGGCTTTGAAATGGACAACAAAGGCAAGACATCCGGATCGCGCGTTCGCTTCTACAGGCCATCAGATGGCAGGATGTTCGTAATGCACGCGCCACATCCATCTGACGAATTGACAGCGGGGACCATTCGAAACATCGTTCGATTTCTGCAAGATGTCGGAGGTAGTCATGAGTAACGTTTTGGCATACAAGGGTTATTTCGCCCCAGTCGAGTTCGATGCCGAACAGCATGTGCTAACAGGTATGGTCACCGGCATTAGGGATGCAATTGTGTTTGAAGGCTCTACGGTTAAAGAAGTGGAACAATGCTTCCACGACGCCGTCGACGATTACCTTGAGTTTTGCGCCGAGAAGGGCAAGGAACCCGAGCGGGCTTTTAAGGGGTCGTTCAACGTAAGAACGGGCTCTGAGCTCCACAAGCAAGCAGCGCTGGCAGCGGCAAAGAAGGGTGAGTCACTCAATAAGTTTGTGACTGAGGCGATTGCTGCGGCGTTATAGCATTAACGCACAGGCCCAAACAACCACAAAGGGCGCAGTTCACAGGCATATTTGCGGTGACTTTACTGCCCATATCGCGTTTGCCCAGATAAAACCTGCCAAAATAAACCTGTCCCTTTTTGGTAGGTTTGGGAGATGAGGCTGGGATGGATAAGGCCGAGTTGCGGCGGGCGGTGATTGCCCGGCGCGATGCTCTTGATTTGGATGTTCAGGCGGCGAAGTCTGCTGTTGTATGCGCGCGGCTTGTTGAGCTGCTGGATCGCTTGGATGCCGCGGCGCCGCGCACCGTTGCCGTCTATGCCGCGATGGGTTCCGAGGTCGACCCAGCCGCGTTTGCCGCTGCGGCCGCCGCGCGCGGCTGGCGTGTAGCCTATCCATGCATGCTCTCGGCAACAGACGCCATGGCTTATGGCCAGCGCATGTGCATGCGGGCAGCCTCTGCCGGCAATACGTCCGAGGCCCCGTTTATCGCCCACCCTACGCGGGCCTTCGCAGCCACGGACGTCGACAGCGACCACTTCCCCATCGTGCCCGCCGCCGAGCTCGACATGGTTGTCGTGCCGCTCGTGGCTTTCGACCGCACCGGCGCGCGCCTGGGCCACGGCGGGGGCCGTTACGACCGCTACCTGCCCACGCTTTCGGCAACATGCCAGGTCGTCGGCATCGCCTTTGACGAGCAACGCGTCGACCACGTTCCCACCGATGCGCACGACCTGCCGCTGTCCCACATCGTCAGCGCCTAGCCGCCGCTGTATCGCACCCGCAAGATGAGCGTGGAAAATCTCCCACTTTGAGCCCCCTTACGAGCTAAAAACGGGAGATTATCCACGCTCATTCAACAAGCGTCCGAAAATCCACGCTCGTCCGTCCGATTTTCCACGCTTGTGCAGCCAAACGCTCTGCAACTGCCTCAGCACGCACGCGGCACGCCGGCGACCTTGAGCTTGCGATCGAACTTTGTCGGATCCCTTAGATCATCCCAGCACAAGCGCACGATCTTGCAGTTATCAAGCAGCGAAAGCCTCGACTCGCGCTGGCGCTCATCGAACTGCGTCTTCGCGAGCTTGCCCTCCTCCGCTGCCTTCTCGCTTTTAACAAATCCGTCGAACTCCCCGATAATCAGCCGGTCGCCCACGCGCCACAAGTAGTCGACGCGATACGGTCGTCCCGGCTCAACCGGGTCGAACAGCTCAACTTGCAACTCCGGCGTCTGCCAGCCGCGCTCGATCATCAGGGCACGCGCCTTGGACTCGCCGCCGCTTTCCGACAGCCCATCGGCACATCGTGCAACCCTGCGCGCCGTCACAACACCGCGACGATTCAGGCCAAGCTTGTCGACAGTCTCAACGAGATGCTCCTTCGACAAAAGTTGCTCATGGAGCGCCGAATCCGCGATGATCAGTCCCTCGACAAACGATGCATCGACCAAGCAATCCGTAATCGTTTGATCGATATCGGTTACGGCGATATCCATCTGGGTGGCCCGTGTTTGACGAGCATAGCGATGACGAATGACCTGAGAGCCCGGCGTCGTCGATTGGGGCGGCATCGCGGCGATATGGATGTGCGTCAAATTGGCATGCGAAACCGAAAGGCCATAGATAACAGCCGCCGTATAGGAGCAAAATGTCCAGTCGGGGTGCTTTTGCGCAAGCGCCCGCACCCGATGCAGATAACGCTGCCGAAACTTGAGCTCGGACCAGTATTCCGGACGCGCATACAGCCCCGGCATGACCGCTTCGAGACTTCCCGCCTCCGCCCGCCGCTCAATCTGCTTTGCCTCCGCCGCCGTGCGCGCGTACACGCAGCTCATCTGCTGTTCGCATGCTTTAATGTGACTTGCAAGCCTTTGATTCGCCGTCATGTTTCCCATGTCGCCTCCCAAATCTTGGAACGGCGCAAACGTACCAGACGGTTTCATGCGAAGTCTGACCAAATACCGTCCAGGCGCTGACCAAATGCTTGACGGTTTTGGACGTTTTAGGCTGATGGCTTATATCTGCAGGTAGGGCGGTTGTCGAGAGGTCCCTGTCTCCACATTTTGAGGCCTTGGTCCATCGGATTATCAGAAAGAAAAACCCGTCGAGATTCAAGACTACGCCAAATGCGACTTTGTCTCTGCGCGCACCGTCGCTTAGCCGAGCCATCGGCATCTACATGCCTAAAAAATGAGCGTGGATAATCTCCCGTTTTGAGCCTAGTTTCAAGCCAAAAGTGGGAGATTATCCACGCTCGATTTGTAAATGTCCGAAAATCCACGCTCGTCC
>DAWEIC010000072.1:0-7269 GCA_052364855.1 Collinsella sp. | reverse complement strand
TAATCCCTAGCGAATCGCTATACTTTATTGAATCGCATTGCCATGGCGCTAAGGGAGGGCGGCCGGTGAGCTTTATCAATACCATTCGCGAGGACATCAAGACCGTCCAAGCGCAGGACCCCGCCGCGCAAAACGGTCTGGTCATCTTCCTTTCCTATCCTGGCCTGCACGCCAAGTGGAACCACGTGCCCGAGCACTGGCTGTGGGAGCACGGTCATCGCTCGCTCGCCCGCGTGCTCTCGCAAATCACCCGCCACATCACCGGCGTCGAGATTCACCCTGCCGCGCAGATTGGCAAGCACTTCTTTATCGACCACGCCATGGGCGTCGTCATCGGCGAGACCACCATTGTGGGCGACAACTGTGTGCTCTACCAGGGCGTCACGCTCGGCGGCACCGGCAACGAGACCGGCAAGCGTCACCCCACCCTGGGCAACAATGTCACGGTGGGCACGGGCGCCAAGGTGCTCGGCAACATCCGCATCGGCAACAACGTCAAGATCGGCGGCAACTCGGTCGTCGTTAAGGACGTCCCCGACAACTGCACCGTCGTGGGCGTGCCGGGACGCATCATCAAGCGCAACGGCTGCCGTGTGTTCGAGGAGAGTTTCGACGCCAAGCAGCATCGCGAGTACATGCCCGATGACGCCGCCGAGCAGTCCGCCCTCAACCGCCAGGGCATCACCGAGAATGCCCGCCGCGTCAAGGAACTCGAGCGAGAGGTGGCCGAGCTCAAGGCCCTCGTCGCCAAGCTCGTGGACGAACGCTAGGAACGCAAGCGGCACAAAACGACATCGGCATCAACGCAAAGGCGCGCCAGGGAATTCATCCCCGGCGCGCCTTATTTGTGATGTGGCAAAGAGACTGTCCCTTTGTCACATTATGCGAACTGGCTCAGATAGAGGTCGGCGTAGGCACCCTCGGCAGCCAGCAGCTCCTTATGCGTGCCCTGCTCGATAATGTTGCCGTGATCCATGACCAAGATCAGGTCGGCGTCCACGATCGTCGACAGGCGGTGCGCGATCACAAAGCTCGTGCGCCCGCGCATGAGCGCGTCCATGGCACGACCGATGGCAAGCTCGGTACGCGTATCCACGCTTGAGGTCGCCTCGTCCAGGATGAGAATCGCCGGGTTATTGAGCAGCACGCGTGCGATGGTCAGCAGCTGACGCTGGCCCTGGCTGATGCTTTCGGCATCGTTGGCCACGCGCGTGTCGTAGCCCTGCGGCATGGTGCGCACAAAGAAGTCGACCTGCGCGGCGCGCGCAGCCGCCACGATCTCCTCACGCGTCGCCTCGGGACAGCCGTAGGCGATGTTTTCGGCAATCGTGCCATCGAACAGCCAGGCGTCCTGCAGCACCATGCCAAACTGCTGCCGTAGCTCGCCGCGGTCCATGCGGCTCGTATCCACGCCGTCGAGCGTAATACGCCCGCCGTCAATCTCGTAGAAGCGCATGAGCAGGTTGATGAGCGTCGTCTTGCCCGCGCCCGTGGTTCCCACCACGGCAATCTTCTGGCCCGGCTCGGCGGTAAACGACACGTCGTGCATAAGCGGCTTGTCGGGCGAATAACCAAAGCGCACGTGCTCAAAGGAGACGCGACCCTCAACGCGACCCGGCAGCTTGGCGGCCTCGTCCGGCAGCGGATCGGCCTCCATCTCGGGCTCATCGAGCAGGTCGAACACGCGCTCCGCACTCGCCAACGCGCTCTGCAGCGAGTTGAAGGTAAACGACAGCTGCGTCATGGGCTCGGACGCCTCATAGATAAACTGGAAGAACGCCTGGAACACGCCGACGGTCATATGCCCGGCAACCAACATGCTGCAGCCCACAAGCGCAATAACGATCTGCGCCAAACGGCCGATAAAGCGCACTGCGGGGCCGACAGCATTGATCATAAAGTCGGCCTTGGTGCTCACACGAGCCAGTTCCTTCGAAGCCTCGTGCACCTCAGCGGAGCTCTGACGTTCGCGGTTAAACGCGCGGATCACCAGACGGCCCGAATAGCCTTCCTCGACCGCACTCGTAATCTTGGACACCCACTCCTGGCGCTCGCCCGTCACATCGTGTGTGCGGCGCGAGACGACCTTCGTCACCAGCAGCGACAGTGCCGTAAAGAACAGAAAGACGAGCGTAAGCTGCACGCTGAACACGAACATCACGCTCACAGCACCAACAACCGTGCCGATCGACACGAGCAGCTGCAGCAATCCGCGCTGCATGCTCTCGGACATCTTGTCCAGGTCGTTGGTCGCGCGGCTGACGACCTCGCCGGGACGATGCGCGTCAAAATAGGCGAGCGGCAGACGGTTGAGCTTTTGCGCGATGCGGTTGCGCAGGCGCAGATTGAGACGCTCAGCGACGCTCGACATCAAAAAGCTCTGGAGCGCATAGAACGAGGCAGCGGCAGTCCAGATCATAAAGTAGACGAAAATGGTCTTGCCGCAGTTCTCCCAGGTGATGCTGAAAGTGGTGTCGTTGGCAAACGCCACCTGAATGTGGCCCCACAGCTCATCGATCACGCGGGCGCTATATGCCGGCGCGGCGGTGTTAAAGATGACATAGAACACAATGCTCGCGAACACGATATAGAAGCGCCAATGGTCGCCGGCAGCCTCACTCCACAGGCGGCGCACCGTCGCCCAGGTATCCCGAGGCGTCTCGTCCTCGTCTTCGTCGTCCACGTCGCGCATACGCTCTGCCTCGGCGCGGGCGCGCTCGTCCTCGGCACGTTCGTTTTCCTCGTAGAGCGCTTGGCGGCGAGCCTCGCGCTCCGCCGCCTTGGCGGCTTCGTCCAGGTCGGGCGCGACGCCCGTCTCCTCGACTGTCTCTACAACCGCAGCGCCATCGACGATGCCCTGCTTCTTGAGCTCCTCGGTCATGCTACTCACCTCCCTTCATCTGCGATTCCGCGATTGCGCGGTACACCTCGCAGGTTTCCATGAGCTCGTCGTGCGTGCCTAGGCCCACGATCTCGCCGTCTTTGAGCACCACGATCTGATCGGCATGCAAAATAGTCGAGATGCGCTGGGCGATGATGAGCACCGCGGCATCGCACGTCTCGTCCTGCAGCGCATGGCGCAGTGCCGCATCGGTCTTAAAGTCCAGGGCCGAAAAACTGTCGTCGAAGATATATAGATCGGCATGCTTCATGAGTGCGCGGGCAATCGCCAGGCGCTGGCGCTGACCACCCGAGAAGTTCGTGCCGCCCTGGGCCACCGGCGTATCGAGCCCCTGGGGCTGGTCGAGCACAAAGGTGCTCTGGGCAACCTCCAGCGCATGGAGCATGTCAGCCTCAGTCGCGTCTTCGTTGCCAAAGCGCAGGTTGCTCGCCACCGTACCCGAGAACAGCCATGCCTTCTGCGGCACATAGGCGATACGCCCGCGGATGTCGTCTTGCGAAAGGTCGCGCAGATCGATGCCATTCAGGCGAATGGCGCCCTTCGTGGCATCGTGGAAGCGAAGCAAGAGCTTGGCCACCGTCGACTTGCCCGAACCCGTCGAGCCTACAATCGCCGTGGTCTGGCTACGGCGACAGGCAAAGCTCAGGTCGCACAGGGTATCCTCGTCGGCATCGTCAAAACGGAACGACATGTGGTCGAACACGGCCACCGCGTCGGCACCGTCAACAGACTTCGCCGCGCACGTGTCCAGCGTGCGCTTGCCGTCCACGATGCTCGGCTCAATCTCCAACACCTGCTGCGCACGGTTCAGGCATGCGGCGGCGCGTGGGAGCGTCAGAATCACCATCTGCGCCGTCATCACAAAGAACAGGATCAGGATCGCGTACTCCAGCACGGCCGAGATGCTACCGATTTGCATGGCGTGGACGCCCACGCGGTTGCCGCCCACCCACAGCACCGCCACCTCGGCGATATTCATCAAAAAGAAGCTGGAGCTGTCGAGACCCACAAACAGGTGGTTGACCTTGATGGCATTGGCCGCGTAATCGCTAAACACCTCGTCCAGGCGCTGCTCCTCGTGGCGCTCCTTGTTAAATGCGCGGATGACGCGCACGCCCACGATGTTCTCGCGCAGCACCACGTTCATGCGGTCGATAAAGCTCTGCAGGCGCATAAAGATCGGCGCGGCGTTGGCAACGGTAAAGACCGCCGCCACCAGCACGATCGCAACCACCACGCCCAGCAGCGTGCCCATGGCGGGATCGATGAACCAAGCAAAAATGATGCCTGCCACGGCCAAGAACGGCACCGGCAGCACCAGCTGAATCGTCTGAAGGACAGCTTGCTGAATCACGTTGATGTCGTTGAGCGAGCGCGTGATCATCGAACCCGTGCCAAAGCGCTCAAAGTCGCTGGCGGACAGCTCGAGCGACTTGTCGTACACGGCATTGCGGATATCGCAGGCCACGTTGGCGGCCAGGCGCGCCGAAAGATAGCAGCCCAGCACCGTGCCGCCGCTGGCCATGCCGGTCGCGATAAGCATGTACAGGCCGTTGCGTAATATATAGTCGACATCACCCGTGGTAATACCGGTGTTGACCATGTTCGCCAGCATCGTGGGAACCAACAGCGTACCGACGTTATCTATCAGCACCGCAAACAGCGTCACCGCAATCAGACCGCGGTACGGCCTCATAAACCTCATTAAGAGTCGCATGCGTCCCCCTCGCCCTTATCGTCAGCCTCGTTCTCGGCGGCCACTTGCCGTTTAAATGCCTCGCACTCTTCGTTAAGAACATGGGAGAACTTACCGACCAAGCGCATGATCTCGCACTGTTCCCACGGCTCGAGCGCCTCGAATGCCTGTTGCTCGGCTTTTTGCGCCGGCAACGCGTAGCGCTTGGCAAACCGCACGCCTTCTTCGGTCAGTCGTACAACCTTGTTTTTACGACTGCCCTCGGCAAACTCCAACGTCGCAAGCCCTCGCGCCCTAAGCGTTTTAATCGCCGAATTGATGGTCTGTTTGCTGTAGAACCATTCACTCGTCAGCCGACTCACGGCAACGCTTCCGCCCGCTGCACTCGTGTCGACGAGCATCCAGTAGGCGCAGTCCGAAAGGCCGCAGGCGCGCGAGAACTCCGAATAGATATGGTCGAGTCCATTGAGCAACCGATCGAAGTCGACCAGCGTAACCGCACTATTCATCTATCCCACCATTCAATTGTCCGATTTTTGACCAATTATGTGTCTCTAGATTAGTCCGAGTTTTGACTATCGTCAACAGGCTCTCCGCAAATGCGTGCATTTTTATGGCCTATCGGCAGAAAAAGACCGCCGGCGCGGGGGCGGCGCCAGCGGTCACGTGAAAATCGGGTTTTATTGCCTGTTAAGCGGCGACGGCCTCATAGACCGTAGCGCCCGAGAAGCTGTCATGCAGGCTCTTGCCGGCAATCCACGGCAGCTCGACGACCTCGCAGACCGTGTTGACCAACTCAGAACAGTCAGTAAAGTGGCCCTTGTCGTTGAGGGCCTCGCAATCCTGAACACGCCAATAGCCATCGGTGTGCGTGATGTAGTACTCGTGATCGTTGATCGACACGAAAGCGCGCGTCTTGGAACGCAGCAGCTTCAGAAATCCTTCGAAATCGGTCTCGACGACATCTCCAGCCTGGAACATGATGTTACCTCCTGGCCCGGCGCCACCACGGCGCATTGATAAACGTTGGTACTCCTTTAGTAAAACCTTTATCAGAGGTTATGCGTTCGTCATTTAGGCAAGTGGTAAAAAACCGCAGGGTAGACGGGATAAAACGTTTAACCATCCCATTTGTTTGTCACATTCTGAAGGTACTTTTATGCAAACCTACTTTCCCAATTGGAATCTATCCTTTTGGCCGGGCAATTGACCGTCTATCGTTTGAGCCCGACGGGTATGAACGGGGCATCTGCAACGCCACCGCAAGGAGACACCATGGAGACTATCGAAGCACTCATTCACCGCCGCAGCTGCCGCAACTACAGCGATCGTCCCGTCGAGGCCGAAAAGCTTGCACGTATTATCGAAGCCGGCCAATATGCACCGAGCGGCATGGGCCGCCAGCCGGTGACGTTTGTCGCCGTCACCGACCCCGCGACCGTCGAGCGTCTCTCGCAGCTCAACGCGCAAGTCATGGGCAGCAACAGCGACCCCTTCTATGGCGCCAAGACCGTTGTGGTGGTGCTGGTTGACCGCAGCGTGCCCACACATCTGGAAGACGGCTCGCTCGCCATGGGCAACCTGCTCAACGCTGCCTATGCGCTGGGCGTTGATTCGTGCTGGATTCATCGCGCCCACGAGGTTTTCGATTCGCCCGAGGGCCTGGAGCTACTGGCCAGTTGGGGTCTACCCGCCGACGGCAGCCTGCGCGGTGTCGGTCACTGCATTCTGGGCTATGCCGAGGACACGCTGCCCGAGCCCAAACCCCGCCGCGACAACGTGGTGTACGTTAGGTAGCGCAGGAGTGTCCCAAACTGCCGGCAGAAAAGGAACGTCCCCTTCTGCCGGCAAGCTATGTTGATATTTGAGTTGTCGTCGCTTCGCTTGTCTGGGTCGTTTCGGCGTCGTCGCCTTGCTTGTCTTCGTCCTTTTGCACATCGGCGATGGTGGAGGCCGCCGCAACGATACCGCGCTGGGGCGCGACGCTCGTCTGGGCCTGAGCGCCCTCGACAACTTCTGTACCTACATGCGCGAGCTCGGGCGATTTAAACATTGCGTCCAAGTTGGCGCCACCGCCGGCATATCCGAGCGCAGCGAGCGCGATGACGATCACTGCAACGGCGGCCACGATCGGCACGTAGCGATGCCAGCCGGCGGGATTGAGCCCGCTGCGGCGAGCCGCCCCGCGGCTGATGTAGCCGAGCGTTCCGTCGTGCTTGAGCTTTGAGCCCACCACGCGTTTGCGGCCCCACAGCGAGGACTCTGCCTGCATTGCCAAGCGGGCGCTTGCCGAAGGATAGCCGTATTTAGTGCGCTTGAACGAGCCATCAAACCCCGAGGCGTGTTTGCCCCACGTCACCGATGTTGTGCGTCGGTTGACCGGCGCGGCACTCCGCCTTCTGCGGCTCGGTTTTGAAGTCTCAGCCATATGCCCTCGCACGCCGTAACCAAATCGAAACAATAACGCTTTGGACTGTAGCACACGCGTCGCGTGCGGTCACGGGCGCCTCGCTCAACGGTCATCGTCCTTCAGCAAGCGCCACAGCGTTGTACGGCTTATGCCCAGCACCTCCGCCGCACGGGTTCGGTTGCCGTGGAGATGGTCTACAACCAGATGCGCGATATCTCGCTCGGTATCGGCCAGCGGTCGCAGGATATACAGGTCACTTTC
>DAWEIC010000071.1:0-7285 GCA_052364855.1 Collinsella sp. | reverse complement strand
GGCTGGGTCGAGGATCCCGACGGCATCGACTACACCGTGCTCGAGCATGTCTACAACAAGAAGCGCTCCGGCCACGACAAGGGTGTCACGCTCGCTATGTACGTTGACGAGAAGCCCAACGCCGTGTGGCACGAGGGCGACGGCCGCGGCGTGTGGCAGCTGCCCTGCGACATCGCGCTGCCCTGCGCTCGCGAGAACACGCTGCTGCTCGAGGACGCCCAGGCGCTCGTCGCCAACGGCTGCAAGGTGGTCGGCGAGGGCGCGAACATGCCCACGACCATCGAGGCCACGACCTACTTCCAGGAGAACGGCGTCGCCTTTATGCCCGGTAAGGCTGCTAACGCCGGTGGCGTGCTCGTGTCCGGCCTTGAGATGAGCCAGAACGCTGAGCACCTGTCCTGGACCTTCGAGGAGGTCGACGGCAAGCTCGAGCAGCTCATGCGTGGCATGTTCCACAACGTGGACGACACCGCCAAGGAGTATGGCCAGGAGGGCAACTTTGTCATGGGCGCCAACATCGCTGGCTTCCTGAAGGTCGCCGACGCCATGCTCGCCCAGGGCGTCTGCTAAATCTTCGCTCGATATAGCATGTGATGAGGCTCCCAGCCATTCCGGCTGGGAGCCTTTTCTATCCCGGAGGACTCCTCATAACTTGCGGTGATATACGGACTGTTAAGCGTCCCAGAACGGCTAATCAGTCCGTATATCACCGCAAGTTATGGATGGGTGGGTGGATTTTGTCCTAAAACGGTGTGCGGCCCCTCGTTTGGTACACTTAAAAGTACTGGACAAGTGGAGAGATGGGGGAGAACGTGCTCAAGTTCGGTACCTACGTCCGTGTTGGAAACGCGGCCGAAGCCTATGAGCTCTTGCAGAAGAACCGCAACAACAAGATTGTGGGCGGTGGCATTTGGATGCGCCTGGGTTCGCGTCGCGTGGCGACGGCGATTGACCTTTCGGCCTGCGGGCTCGATCAGATCGAGGAGACCGAGACCGAGTTTCGCATCGGTGCCATGTGCACCCTGCGCCAGCTCGAGCGCCATGCCGAGCTCAACGTGCTCGTCAACCATGTCTTTGAGTTCGCCGTTCACGATATCGTGGGCGTGCAGCTGCGTAACACCGCCACGGTGGGCGGCAGCATCTACGGTCGCTTTGGCTTCTCGGACGTGCTCTCGGCCTTTTTGGCGCTCGATTCCTATGTTGAGCTGACGGGCGCCGGCCGCGTGCCGCTCGCCGAGTTCGTCGACATGGGTTACGTGCGCGACGTGATCGAGCACATCGTGGTCGTTAAACACGACTACCGTGCGAGCTACGAGGCCGTGCGCAAGGCTGCGACCGACTTCCCCTCGCTCAACGTCACCGCCGCCTGGTGGGACAACACCTGGCACGTCACCGTGGGTGCTCGCCCGCTGCGCGCGACCCTGCTGCAGGGCGAGGCGTGCGGTCTGGTGAACGAGCAGCCTTCCGAGGACGAGCTGCGCGCCCTGGCCGCATCCGTGCGTGCCCTGAGCTACGGCACCAACATGTGGGGCTCGGCCGACTACCGCCGCCGCATCTCGGCTCCGCTAGCGATTCAGGCCGTGCGCCGCGCCGCCGGCATCGAGCTTTCGGCCGCGCTTGCCCGCGAGTTCGAGGGCGTGCAGATTCCTAAGTTTGCCACGGACGAGTATTCCTGCCGCCGCGTGCCCGGCGTCGATTCTAGCGAGGTGCGCTAATGGCTGCCAAACTCATCGATCTTTCCTTTACGCTCAACGGCCGTAAGGTCAAGGTTCAGATTGCCCCCGACACCATGCTCTTTGCGCTGCTGCGTGAGCAGGGCTGCGCGTCGGTGCGCTGCGCCTGCGAGACCACCAACTGTGGCCTGTGCACGGTGTGGCTCGACGGCGACCCGGTGCTGAGCTGCTCGGTTCCCGCCGCGCGTGTCGAGGGCCACACCATCACCACGCTCGAGGGCCTCAAGGCCGAGTCCGAGGCGCTCGCCCGTGCGATGGCTGCCGAAGGCGCTGAGCAGTGCGGTTTTTGCGCCCCCGGCCTTATCATGAACGTGCTGGCGCTTGCCCGCGCCGCCAAGGAGGACCCGAGCCTCGTTGCCACGCGCGAGGAGCTCTCGCGCCAGCTCGCCGGCAATCTCTGCCGCTGCAGCGGCTACGAGAGCCAGCTGCGCGCTATCGTGCGCTTCCTCAACGAGTCCGGCGTGCAGGTTGGCTTTGAGATGCCCGAGCTGCCGGTCAACGACACCAGCTGTGACGGTGTCTCCTACAAGCAGATCACCCACAAGCAGCCCAAGAAGGATTCGAAGGCCTTGCTCGAGGGCCGTCCTGTCTACACGGGCGACATGGTGCCCGCCGGCGCGCTCATCGTTAAGCTCAAGCGCAGCCCGTATGCCCGCGCCAAGATCCGCTCCATCGACACGTCGCGCGCCCTGAAGGTGCCTGGCGTGGTGGGCGTCTACACCTACGAGGACGTGCCCAAGCGCCGCTTTACCATCGCTGGCCAGAGCTATCCGCAGCCGAGTCCCTACGACCGCCTGATCCTTGAGAACCTCGTACGCTACCAAAACGAGGAGGTGGCGATCGTCGCCGCCGAGACTGAGGAGGCTGCCGACAAGGCGCTCAAACTCATTAAGGTCGACTATGAGGTGCTTGAGCCGCTGCTCGACTTTACCAAGGCGCTCGATAACGACATCGTGGTCCACCCCGAGGGCGACGTGACCTTTATGTTCCCGCAGGGCGGCGACGTCCCGCGCAACTTGGTATGCAGCGGCACGAGCGACTTTGGCGACTTGGACGAGGCCTTCGCCCAGAGCGACATCGTCTTTACCCGCACCTACACCAGCCAGGCCACGCAGACCGCGCCCATGGAAACCTTCCGCGCCTTCGCGACGACCGACGCGTTCGGGCGCATCTCGGTGACCACCTCTACGCAGGTGCCCTTCCACGTGCGCCGCATGGTCGCGCAGTCGCTCGATATCCCGCAGTCGCAGGTGCAGGTCATTAAGCCGCGCATCGGCGGCGGCTTTGGCTCCAAGCAGACGGGCTGCTGCGAGATCTTTGTTGCGTTTGTGACCCAGCAGACCGGTCGTCCGAGTTACTGCTGCTACACCCGTGAGGAGACCATCACTGCGGGCAACTCGCGCCACCAGATGCAGATGACCGTTAAGCTGGGCGCCATGAACGACGGTACCATCACGGCCATCGATCTGCACACGCTGTCCAACGCCGGCGCGTATGGCGAGCATGCTACCACGACGATCGGTCTTTCGGGCCACAAGAGCTTGCCCATCTACAACCACGTGAAGGCGAGCCGCTTTAGCTGGGACGCCGTCTACACCAATACCAACCGCGGCGGCGCGTATCGCGGCTACGGTGCCACCCAGGGCCAGTTTGCCGTGGAGAGCGCCGTCAACGAGCTCGCCGATATGCTGCACATGGACCCCGCCGACCTGCGCCTTAAGAACATCGTGCGCGAGGGCGAGATCATGCCGCAGTACTACAACGAGAAGCTCAACGCCTGCGCGCTCGACCGCTGCCTGCTGCGCGCGATGGACATGATCGGCTGGCGCGACAAGCCGCTAGCCGTCGACCTGGGCGACCGCGTGCGCGCCCTGGGCTGCGCGCTCACCATGCAGGGCTCGGGCATTTCCAACGTGGATATCGCCGGCATCGACATGCGCCTGGAAGAGGACGGCTTCATTACCATCGGCACCGGCGCCACCGATAACGGCATGGGCGTCGACACGATCCTGGCGCAGATTGCCGCCGAGGAGCTGGGCGTTGAGAGCTCGCTGATCGTGGTGCGCGGCGTGGACACCGACGTTTCGCCGTTCGATGCCGGCTCGTACGCGAGCTCGGGCACGTACGTGACGGGCCTTGCCGCCAAGAACGCCGCAACCGAGCTGCGTGAGAAGATTTGCGCCAAGGCTGCCCAGATGTGGGACGTGGACGCCGCCGACGTGGTCTTCGATGGCCAGTACGTGCGCCTGTCCGACGAGCGTGCCGCGCGCGAGCAGAACCGCTATCTCACGCTGCGCGACTTTGCCAACCTGTGCGTCAAGAACATCGCGGGCGGCGACGCGCTCACCCCGCACGCTTCTGCCTGCCTGCCCGTTTCGCCTCCGCCTTTTATGGCCGGCATTGCCGAGGTCGAGGTCGACAAGGCTACCGGCAAGGTGACTGTGGTGGACTATGCGGCGGCTGTGGACTGCGGCACTGTGATCAATGAGGCGCTCGCGCGCGTCCAGGCCGAGGGCGGCATTGCCCAGGGTATCGGTCACGCGCTCTACGAGATCGTCGAGCACGACGACCGCGGCCGCCTGCGCACCGGTAACTTTATGAGCTACAAGCTGCCCACGCGCCTGGATATCGGCAGTATTCGCGTGGCCTTTGAGCCGAGCTACGAGCCGACGGGCCCGTTTGGCGCCAAGTCGATCGGCGAGGTCGTCATCAACACGCCGCTCGCCGCCGTCGCCTCGGCCGTCGCACACGCCACCGGCCACCAGGTTCGTTCGCTGCCGATCACGCCCGAGAAGGCCCTGCTGGGGGAGTAGACGAGGCGACGCATCCGCCGCTCTTTGCCTAGCCCGGGGAAACTGCAGCCCACTTTTCGACCGAATTGTGGGCTGCAGTTTCCGTTTGAGGCCCTCGGCGGAAAGTGCATCCCGGAATAGGGGCTCAAAACGGGTTGCAGTTTCCGGTTGATGGCTATAGCGGAAGCCGCATCCCATTCCGAGGCCCCAAGCTGGGACACGCTTTCCGGCGCATGGCCAGCACCGCCAGACTGCCGAGTCGCACCGAAGTTGCGGTGGAATAGTTCCTGTTTTGGAGGACTGGAGCCCCAAACAGGAACTATTTCACCGCAACTTATGAGATGGGATGCCTTGCGCTCGTGGTGAGGTCGTGAGCTAAAAACGTGTGCGTGCGCTTGCCGTTCGTATCTGCTATCATTCCTAGTCTGTGCGCTCATGCGGGCGTGGCGGAATTGGTAGACGCGCCAGATTTAGGTTCTGGTGGGATTCCCGTGAAGGTTCGAGTCCTTTCGCCCGCACCAACGCATCTGCGTCGGCCCTGGCCGTCGCGACACTTTGTTGCATAAAGGTACCAGCACCTCAGATAAGCTGGGCAGTATGAGGAGGAACGTGTTGAACATCACCGCTTCTGACGTCAAGGACGCCAAGCTCACCGCTACGGTCACCATCCCGGCCGCCGACGTCGACGCCGCGATCAAGAAGGCCTACAAGGACACCGCCAAGAAGTACCGCTTCCCGGGCTTCCGCGCCGGTAAGGCCCCCCGTCCGGTCATCGACTCCGCTCTTGGCGCCGAGGCTACCCTCGCTCAGGCCACCAACGACCTGATCGCCGCCAACGAGCCCGCCGTCCTCAACGAGCTGGACATCGTCCCCACCAAGAGCGGTGACTACAAGGAGCTCGACCTCGCCAAGGATCACGAGGACTACACCTACACCGTCGAGTTCTCCCTGCGTCCCGCCGCTGAGCTCTCCTCCTTCGACGCCGTCGAGATCGAGATGCCCCCTGCGGAGGTCACCGAGTCCGAGATCAACAACCAGGTCGAGATGCTCCTCAACTACCGTGCCACCTTCGAGGACGTCGAGGGTCGCGCCGTCGAGGCCGAGGACTACGTCACCGTCGACCTCAAGGCCCTCGAGAACGCCGACAACTTTGCCGCCGAGGGCCGTATGCTCATCGCCGGTAGCGACAGCAACCCCGCTGAGTTCAACGAGGCCCTGATCGGCGCTAACGTTGACGACGTCAAGACCGTCACCTGGACCGACGAGGTCGAGGAGGGCGAGGAGGCCGAGACCCACACCGTCGAGGTCACCGTCAAGGGCATCAAGGTCCGCAACACCCCCGAGCTCACCGACGAGCTCGTCAAGTCCGACTTTGGCTTCGACAGCATCGACGCTATGCGCGACGCCATCAAGATCGAGATCGAGCAGGACAAGGCTTCTCGCCTTCCGGCCGAGAAGGAGAACCGTTGCGTCTCCGCTCTCGCCGAGCGTCTGCAGCTCGACGAGATGGACGCCGACTACGAGCAGTCCGTCTTTGAGGAGCTTGGCCAGAACTTCCTGTCCAACCTCGCTGCCCGCGGCATGACCCTGGACACCTGGCTGCCCGCTTCCGGCCTGACCATGGAGCAGTTCATCGGCGACCTGCACAAGCAGGCCAACGACGTTGCCCGTGAGTCCCTGGCTCTGGACGCCCTCGCCCGTGAGCTCAAGATCGAGGTCACCGAGGACGACATCAACGCCGAGTTCGAGAAGGCCGGCGTCAAGGACGTCGAGGCTTCCAAGGCCGAGTTCATCGCCGATGGCCGCATGCCTGCCGTCCGCGAGTCCATCCGTCGCTCCAAGGCCGTCGACCACCTGGTCGAGAACGCCAAGGTGACCGAGGTCGACGAGACCGCCAAGGACGCCGAGTAATTCTCGCCACCTTGCCCGCGAGCGCATGCGTGCGCCCGTGATGGGGTAAAGTTATAAACCGGTTATCCGGTCGCTTCGTACGGTGCCAGCCAATGCATAGCATGCGGGCACCGTACGTTTGTCTAGAACCATTATTGGTCCGCAAGAGAGAAATGGAGATGCGTATGATCGCTAAGTTCGATTCCGCCCTCGTGCCATACGTTATCGAGCAGACGCCGCGCGGCGAGCGCAGCTACGATATCTATTCGCGCCTGCTCAACGACCGCATCATCTTCTTGGGCGAGGAGATCAACTCCGTCAGTGCCAACCTGGTCGTTGCCCAGCTGCTGCATCTTGAGAGCCAGGATGCCGAGAAGGATATCTCGCTCTACATCAATTCGCCCGGCGGCGAGGTTTACTCCGGTCTGGCGATTCTGGACACCATGAACTTCATTAAGCCGCAGGTCTCCACCATCTGCGTCGGTATGGCTGCGTCCATGGCCGCCGTGCTGCTTTCGGCCGGCGCTAAGGGCAAGCGCTTCTGCCTGCCGCACTCCAAGGTCATGATTCACCAGCCCAGCGGCGGTGCCCAGGGTCAGCAGACCGAGATCGAGATCGTGGCCGAGGAGATCAAGAAGACTCGCCGCGAGCTCAACCAGATCCTGTCCGATGCCTCGGGCCAGCCCATCGAGAAGGTCCAGGCCGACACCGAGCGCGACAACTACCTGACCGCTGCCGAGGCCCTCGACTACGGCCTGATCGACCGTATCGTCACCTCGCGCGATCTCGCTGCGAAGGACGCCTAGGATGCCAGGAAACATGCAGGACAACTTTGACGAGAACGGCAACCCCATCCGCTGCTCCTTCTGC
>DAWEIC010000070.1:0-7414 GCA_052364855.1 Collinsella sp. | reverse complement strand
GGGTCAGCCCGTGGGAGGCCAGGGCGCCGCTGACCGGTGGACGGCACCGAGCCGTGCGCTTGAACTGAGAAGGGGGAGGCCTCGCGGCCTCCCCTTTTTTTGCGTTTACGGGCTTTTGTCTCACATAGTAGCTGTGTTTTATAACCCTCGTTTGTCGCATCTTCTGCGAACGGGCTACAATAACTTAGTCTGTGCGATATGGAGGTGAACATGGCTGAAGCTGGTATCGGCGTTGATATCGTCGAGATTTCCCGCATGAAATCAATTCTTGAAAAGACGCCGTCGTTTGCTCGGCGTGTGTTTACCGAAGAAGAGCGTGCGTATTGCGATGCATCATCGCGTCCCGCTGCTCACTATGCGAGCCGCTTTGCTTCGCGCGAGGCGGTACTTAAAGCTCTCGGCACGGGTTTTAGTCAAGGCGTGGGTCGCAAGGATGTTTCGGTTACGCGTGATAAACTCGGCAAACCGAAGGCGCTGCTTTCGGGCCGTGCTCTCGAGATCGCTCAAGAACTGGGTGTTGTTGAGGTCGCTCTTTCCATTACGCTTACAGGAGACTTGGCCGTTGCGAATGCCATCGCGATTACCGAAGATGCTCGGCCTAAGCCAAAAGAGGAAAAGGTGAGCACCAAGAAACGCGTAGCGCAGACATTTAAAGAGGCTCGCTCTGTTTTAGATGAGCTTGAGCAGCTGCAGAATTCAGCATTGACGGAGCACCTGGGCGATGCTTCGCAAGATACGCTAGGAGCATAGATGAAACCGGTTTTGAGTACCGAAGAAGTCGTTCGTCTCGAGGATATCATCGAACGCGAAGGGACTTCGAAGGCCGAGCTTATGGAGCTAGCGGGTGAGTTTGCCGCCAACGAGGTCTTGAAGCTCAATCCCGATCGGGTTCTCGTTCTGGTCGGTTTTGGTAATAATGGCGGCGACGGTTGGGTTGCCGCCGATATCCTGAGCCATAAGGGTGTGGACGTGGATATCGTTTCTCCGGTTGAGCCGGATGAGATTCCTGCTGCTCTGGCACGTCATGTTGCTCGTCGTACTGCCGGCCGCGATGTGCACGTTTGCGTCGGCCCCTCGCGTGACGAACTCGAGGTTTTGATCGATAAGGCCGATGTTGTTGTCGATGCCATTTTTGGTACCGGTTTCCACGGAAATCTGCGTGCGCCGTTCTCCATCTGGATTCCTACGGTCAATGAATGCGCCGATTGTGTCGTATCCATTGATGTTCCCTCGGGCCTGAATGCCGAGACGGGCGTTGTTGATGACGACTGCATTCGTGCCGAGCATACGGTGACGATGATTGCGCCCAAGATTGGTCTGTATAGCGCTGATGGTCCTGAGTATGCTGGCGATTTGATCTGCGGCAATCTTTACGACCGTCTTGACGAGGTCATCGATGATGTCGACCACGCCGCCGAGATTGTCGAGCCCGGTGACTTAGTTGATTACTTTGCCCCACTACCTACGAATATCGATAAGTATTCCCGTGGCTCTGTGCTTATTGTCGCCGGATCTGCGCAATATCCTGGTGCTGCCATTATGGCGGCCAAGTCTGCAGCTCGCGCGGGTGCTGGTTACGTGGCAGTCGCGGCTCCTGACGCCTGCGCCAATCTTATTCGCATGGCACTTCCTTCGATTCCCGTCTTTGCTATTCCGTCTGATTCCCGCGGCTCCTTTGGCGCCGCTGCGCGCATGACTGTGTGCGAGATTGCAAAGAAGTACAGCTGTGTACTGTGCGGTCCCGGTATGACGACATCTGCCGGCGCTATGCAGGTGGTTTCGGGCTTGCTCGAGCTTGATGTGCCGCTTATCTTGGACGCCGATGCACTCAACTGCCTTGCTAAGATTGCCATTGACGGTATTGATAGTAATCCCGAGATGTATCGTCGCGAGCAGCCGTTGGTTATGACGCCGCACTATCGTGAACTTTCGCGTCTGGTTGCCGGTGACGAGGTGAACGACCTTGGTACTGCGATTGCAGCCGCGCAGAAGGTTGTCTGGGCTGCAGGCTCTGACAATCTGGTGGTCATTGCCAAGGGGCCGACGACGGCTATCTGTGGCGTTGAGCGTGTGCTGCTGCCGCTCTCGGGTCCGGCTTCTCTGGCAACTGCCGGTTCGGGTGATGTCCTCGCGGGTATTTTGGCCGGCACGCTTGCCACCATGCGCGACGAGATGGATCGTTGGGAGTTGCTGTATTCGTACGCCGTCGCACTTCACAGCTACGCCGGTTTTGCCGCGGCGACGGAGTATGGTGAGAAGAGCGTCATCGCGACCGATCTTATCGACTTGATCGGTCCGGCCATGGAACTGGCGGCAAAGGATGCGCTCGAAGATCTGGGAATCATGGACGAAGGGTCGGATGACTAATCATGAATAAAGCCGATTTGACGCGCTGGTCCTGGGTCGAGATCGACCGCGGGGCGCTCCGTCGCAACACGAGGGCCTATAAGAACTTGCTGAATCCACGTCAGCGCCTGTGCTGCGTGGTCAAGGCCGATGCTTATGGCCATGGAGCTGTTGAGTGCGCCAAGATCATGTATTCGGCCGGTGCCGACATGTTTGCCGTGGCGACGGTTAACGAGGGCGTTGAGCTCCGACAGGGCGGGATTACGAAACCCATCCTCATCCTAAGCGAGCCGCCTATCGAGGCCATTCCGACGTTGCTCGAGTTTGATATCATGCCTTCGGTCTATACGTCTGACTTTGCTCTTGCGTATGGCGAATGTGCCGTCGCGGCGGGCAAAGTGGGCAAGTATCATCTCGCCATCGAGACGGGCATGAATCGTATCGGCGTTCACTACACGCAGGTGCTCGACTTTGTCCGCGGTATAAATTTCCATCGCGGTATTCAGTGCGACGGCGTATTTACGCACTTCGCCACGGCCGATGAACCTTCGGGCTGGGACTACAAGCTGCAGTGTCAGCGCTTCACCGAGGCCGTTCAGGCCATTAAGGATGCGGGTTTTGAGTGCGGTATCGTGCACTGCGCCAACACGCCGTCCTCGATGCTCGACCCCTCGATGCATTTTGATATGATCCGCGCCGGCGTTGGCTTGTATGGCATGCAGCCGTGCGAGCTGAGTGGCCGCGTGATGCAGCTTGATCCCGTTATGAGCGTCCATGCGCGTGTGACGCGCGTGGCACACCCTGCGATGGGTGAGGGCGTGGGCTACGGTTTTACCTACCGCGTACCGCGTACGCGCGTTCAGATCTGCACGCTGCCGATCGGTTATGCCGATGGCCTATCGCGTACGCTTTCCAATCGTATGGATGTGCTGTATCGCGGCGAGCGTGTGCATCAGGTTGGCAATATCTGCATGGACCAGTTTATGGTCGCCATTCAGTCCAACCCGGCACACGAGATTCCCGAGGCCGAGTATGGTGACGAGATGATCATTGTCGGCCGCGATGGCGATGCCGAGATCACTATGGACGAGATGGCCCGACTGCGCGGAACGATTAACTACGAGGTCGCCTGCGGCTTTGGCATGCGTCTCGACAAGGTCTACGTGTAGGAGCCGCTATGGGCGTCATGCACATCCCCGGCCATACCCATCAGGCACCACGTGAGGTCGCACTCGAGGAAATTGAGGCCGTTCTGGGCGATTGTCACCTCTGCCAGCTCTACCAGTCGCGTCACAATATCGTGTTTGGCGTGGGAAACCCCCGCGCTCGCGTGATGTTTATTGGTGAGGCGCCGGGCCGCAATGAGGATTTGCAGGGCGAGCCCTTTGTGGGGGCGGCAGGCGAGGACCTCAACGGCATTTTGTCGCTGGCGGGCCTCAAACGCGAAGACGTCTACATTGCCAACGTGCTTAAGTGCCGCCCGCCGGGAAACCGCAATCCGCGTCCCGAGGAAGTGCTGGCTTGCTCGCCGTTTTTGCGTGAGCAGATTCGAAGCATCTGGCCCGATATTATCGTGACGCTCGGCAACCCCGCGACGCACTTTGTGCTTAAGACCGAGATTGGCATTACTAAGCTGCGCGGCAGGTTCCACCAGATGGGGCATTTTGTAGTAATGCCCACGTTCCATCCGGCAGCAGCGCTGCGCAATCCGGCGTGGCAGGAGCTGCTGGAGGAAGACTTTAAGATGCTGGGCGACTATCTGGAGCGACATCCCGCACCAGAGGACGCCTCGGAATAATAAGGAGCATATATGTCCCTGGAGCGCCTGGGGGTAGGTACTTACAAAACGACTTGCGCTGCCGATACGGAGTACTTTGGCGAGCTAATTGCACCGTGCCTTGAGGACGGCGATGTGCTCATCCTGACCGGTGGCCTGGGAGTGGGCAAAACTCATTTTACCAAGGGCGTCTCGCGCGGGCTGGGCGATGGGCATATGGTTACGAGTCCTACGTTTGCGCTCATGGCCGTTCACGATCAAGGTCGTATTCCGCTGTTTCACTTTGATCTATACCGCCTGGAGCATGCCTACGAGCTCGAGGATACGGGCATTTTCGATGTGCTGGGCTATGAGGGTGCTTGCCTGCTGGAATGGGGCGAACAATTCCAGGACGAGCTGACGGATGAGTATCTTTCGGTGACGCTCAAGCGTGATGAGGGCGACAGCGATGTGCGAACGATAACACTTGAGGCGCACGGTGACCGCGCAATGGAGCTTTCCCATTTGATTGATAAGGCTGTACAAGATGAGCTTGCATAACGACAACGCGCTGGTGGTGGCGCTCGATACCTCGACCGACATGCTTGCCTGCGCGGCAAGCTGGATTGATGGGCAGACGGGCGAGACGAAGCTCGTGAGTGGCGACCACATGTGTCGCCGTCACGCCAACGTTGAGCTCGTGAATACCGTTGATGGCGTGCTGGCTCAAACCGGTCTGGATCGCAGCGATGTTGGTTGCTACGTGGTCGGCCGCGGTCCGGGGTCGTTTACGGGTGTGCGCATCGGCATCTCCACTGCCAAGGGCCTCGCACGTAGTGCCAATGTTCCGCTGCTGGGCGTGTCGACGCTCGACGCTTGCGCTTGGACGGCGTGGAAGGCTGGCGTGCGCGGCAAGCTTGGTATCTTGGCCGATGCTATGCGCGGTGAGGTATATCCGGCGCTGTATATGCTGGTCGATGAGGGTCCCGAGCGTCTGTTTCAGCGCGAGCGCGTGGTCAAGGCCGCCGTGGCGCTTGATGAGTGGCGTCAGACCGCGGGCTGGGATCAGGTTCAGCTAACTGGTGACGGTCTCGTGCGTTATGGCAAGCTGCTGGGTGAGGACGAGACGGCACGCTGCGTGGAGCGAGGCCTGTGGTGGCCCTCGGGCGAGGGCCTGCTGATGGCGCACGCCGCAGGCGATGGCGATCCCGCTCGCGTCTTGCCGATCTACACGCGCCTTTCGGACGCCGAGGAAAACGAGCGCAAGCGCCTGGGCCTTGCCGAGAGCGCGCAGAGTGAGGTGACAGGTGTTGCCGACGAGCTCGCTGGGCGTCATCTGCAATTCCGCCCCATGGGCGCGGCGGATGCCGAGGGCGCGAGCGCACTGGAGACCGCCTGCTTTGAAGGCGCCGGACACGAGGCGTGGACGCCGGGCATGTTCTTGTCCGAGCTGGGCGAGGACGTTGCCGCTCCGCGTAGCTGGTGGGTGGCGCACGACGACGGTCAGTTGCTGGGTCTTGCCGGCGGTATGGTCGTGGACGGTGATGTGCAGATTCTGGATGTCGCCGTCGACTCGGCACATCGCCGTGAGGGCATTGCCCGCAAGCTGCTGTCGCATGTGAGCTATGATGCCCAGATGCTCGGCTGCACCACGGCTTCGCTCGAGGTCGAGGACGGCAACGAGGGCGCGATTGCGCTCTATGCCGCTCTGGGCTTTACCGAGGTGGGTCGTCGTCGTGGCTACTACGGTGTCGGCAAAGACGCCATCGTCATGACGGCCCCACTTCCCCTCGTACTTCCGGTCGATAACGCCTCGCCCGAGCCGACGGCGGCAGAGCAGCGCGTATGGCCGCTGCCTGCGCCTGGGCGCTCCGAGGGGGAGCGTGCCGAAATTGAGCGCCGCCGCCTAGTGCTCGCTATCGAGAGCTCCTGCGACGAGACGGCCGTGGCGATTATCGATGCGGATGGCAATATGCTGGCCAACCAGGTGTCGACACAGATTGATTTTCACGCCCGCTTTGGCGGCGTGGTGCCCGAGATCGCCTCGCGCAAACACGTTGAGGTGATTGTGAGTGTCGTGGATGCGGCGCTCGAGGATGCCGCAGCATCGCTTGGTCTTGAGGGTGGAGCCATCGCGCCGAGCGAACTCGCCGCTGTTGGCGTGACGCAGGGTCCGGGCCTGGTGGGTGCTCTGGTAGTGGGCGTCGCCTTCGCCAAGGGCTTTGCCTATGCCGCCGGCAAGCCGCTCGTGTGCGTCAACCATCTGGAGGGCCATCTGTTCGCCAACCTGCTGGCGCAGCCCGATCTCAGGCCGCCGTTTATCTTCACGCTCGTCTCGGGCGGTCATACCATGCTCGTGCACGTGAAGGCATGGGGCGACTACGAGGTACTTGGTGAGACACTCGACGATGCTGTGGGCGAGGCCTTCGACAAGGTAGCCAAGGCGTTGGGTCTGGGCTATCCCGGTGGCCCCATCATCTCCAAGCTGGCCGAGACGGGCAACCCCCGCGCGATCGATTTTCCTCGCGCGCTTAACAGCAGGGGAGACTATCGTTTCTCGCTTTCGGGTCTTAAAACGGCCGTGACGCTCTACATCGAGCAGGAGACCAAGGCCGGGCGCACGATTCACCTGCCCGATCTGGCGGCTTCGTTTGAGGCAGCCGTCTTTGACGTTCAGTACAAGAAGGCCAAAAACGCCCTGCATGCCACCGGATGCAAGGAATACTGCATCGGCGGCGGCGTCTCGGCTAATCCGCATCTGCGCGAGATGATGATCAAGAAGCTTGGGCGTCAGGGGATCCGCGTAACGGTGCCGCCCTTGTCTGCCTGTACCGATAACGCAGCCATGATCGCGGAGGTCGCCCGTCGTAAATTTGACCGAGGTGAAATCTCGCCGTTCGATGTCGACGCCGATCCGAACATGACGCTGTAGCTGGTACGGCGCGGTCCCCGGACGGAGGGGCCGGATATAAGGTTTCCTGCTCTACAGTCCTGCGCAAGACGAAGGCCACATTAAGTGGCCTTCTTTGCGTGCGGAACTCGCGATAAACCTTATATCCGGCCCCTCCGTCCGGGGACCTTTCTGTATCGATATAGCTTTTGGGCTGGTTTGGCGTCGACAACGTCCAGCAAGGTTAACAAGCCAGCGTCGAATTTCCGGCGTTCTTTAGCTGAAAGAAAAAGTTGGCATGCGGAGCTTTGCTCCGCACATTTGGGATGGGAGCCCCTGAGGGCCGCGGGAGCCGGGCGGCGCATATGAACTTTATCGCGAGTTCCGCACGCAAAGGAAAGCACTTAATGTGCTTTCCGTCT
>DAWEIC010000069.1:0-7594 GCA_052364855.1 Collinsella sp. | reverse complement strand
CTGGAGCCCTCTCGGTACAGATCGATCGTGCCGGCGGTCAGCAAGGTGTTGCCGTCGTTTCGCACCGTGACCATGAAGGATTCGCCTGCTGCTCCGGGCACCACCGCGCCCGAGGTAGCGACCGCGCCCGTCGGAGTGGCACACGCCACCAAGGGCACTTCGATGCCGTGCAACTCTGCCTCGCTCTTCTCTGCGCTCACAATGTGCGTGGCAAGCGCGGAGAGCATGCCCCCCGACGTCAAAAATGTCGCTATCTGATCGACGGGATGGTCCAGCTCGCACATCACGAACGGCTCCGTGAACAGATCGCCTGCCAAGGTGCTGGCGAAGATGCGGAAGTGCTTGCCCATCACTGCCACCGGGTTGCCTTCTTCGTCGTAGGTTTGTCCCACCTTGCCATCGGTGTTCTCTACATAGAGCACGCACCTGCCGTTGTTGCTTACGCTAAACGATGCCGGGCCACAGCCTGCGGCACCCACGGGCTGCGTTGCAAATGCCGATGCGCCTCGCGTCCACGTAACATGCTGCAGCTGCTCGTTGACAGTTGCCAAAAAGCCCGTGTGCTGCGGCCACGGCACCGCGTGGGGTACTGTGGCATCTGGCGACATAACGCCCCAGCCCGCGATGGACTGGCCGATCACGGCGTACGATGCGCAGCCGCAACCGTCTGCGGTCTCGTATGCAACGGGCACCACCATTTTGCCGTTGATATTTTCGGGCTCGCCCAGCTCGATACTCGACGGTGCTTGTGGAAAGCGGAGAACTTGGCGGAACGTCAGGCTGTCGCCCGAAACGTCCGACCACAGGGTAAAGCACTCCAGCGCAACCTCGGCCTCGCTGCCGAGCGCCTTTTCTGCGGTGGTTCCGCGGCGGTGGAGGTAGGCACCCGACAGACGTCCGTCGACCAGCGTCTTGCCCACCGTGATGCGCGGGCACTGCAGGCAATGGTAGCCATCCTCTTGCAGGCGGCCGCGCGAAATGCTGCGCCATGACGTATGCGACACCACGCGAACTCCGCCGTTGCTTATGCGCAGGCGCACGACGGACAGTATGCCGGCTGTGCTTGCCGTATCGAAAAGGGTGTTGTCGCCGTCGGGGCGCTCGCCCGAGACCAGTAGCACGTAGGCGTCCTGGTTTCCTCTTCCGTCCGTATATTCCACCACGTCGAAGTCGTAATCGTATATGCCGTCGCGCTCCACGTCGTTCTCGCCAAACCCAAGGGGAAAGTCCACGGGCGTGGGAGCGGACCACGTGCCGTTTGCCTTTGTGTGCACCACCAGGCGCGAGCGACCATTGTCGCCGTAGCGCACCGAGGCGATACGGAACAGGCATTCTACGCCGGCAATCCTTGCCAGCTTCATGTGAGCTTCGCTGAGCACGCCAGCAAACAGCACGTTGTCGCTCGAGGGTTTGATGCCGCCACGCTCGTCCTCCGACACGCCGGCAGAATTGGCGTTCTGGTCAGCAACGGCGTTCGTCGTCTGGCCGATATAGGCGTACTCGTACATCGGCGCGGCGTTTTCGCCGTTCTCTATCAGTGCGTGGACGAAATGCTCGATCTGCCCCGTGTCGTCGCTTTCTGCATCTGCCTCGAGTTCAATGCGCGTGACCGCTTGCTCCCAATCGCGTGCGACAGGCGCGGCGTTTACGACAGCGGCCTTAACCTCGGCGCGTGCGAGCAGCTCGGCGTTGGTGACGATGGTGGCCGATGCGATTAATTGCGGCACGCCGCCCGCCTCAATGTTGCCGGCCGAGCCGAAGCGGGCATCCAACGTGTAAGGCATATCTCCACCCAATGCGAGCTCAGAGCGCTGGAGCACATACTGGTTGCCATTGTTCACCGACATATTCCACGAATCGAGGAGTGTGGGCCACGACCCCGACCAAGCCTTGGTGGTCCACTTGAACATCACGAACTGGAGTATCACATCGACATCGACGTCTGCACCTACGCGCAGTCGCGGAAGCTGGTGTCCATCTGCCTTCTCGTACCCAATGAACAGCGTGAGGGATGCGGCGCCGCGCACGGCGGACGAAGCGACGCCTGCAACGCCGGCGCCAAAGGTGACGGCAAGCCCGATCTGGATGGTGAACGAGCCCGACGTGTTTGAATAGTCGAGCGAAATGTTTTTGAAAAACGCCGCGCCGCTGCCGTGCGTGTGGGCACCCACGGCGAGCGCCAGCTTCGCCAGCACCCAGGGGTTGACGTTTAGGAAAAACGGCACCGGTCCTAGGGTAAACTGCTCGGTCCAATTGAGGTCGGTTCTTACCTGGAAGAGGGCCTTAATATTGCCGTATGCGGGGTCGTTGTTGTTACCCCAGGTTTTGCCCACCCAATCGTAGGCGAGCGAGCCGTACAGCTGTGTGGCGATATCCATCGTGAACAGCGGCGTGCAATGGTGGCGAAGGAGCTTGGTGTTTCTTGGATCGGTGCCCGAACCGGCACTCATACTTTTGTACTGATTCCACTTCCCCTCCATCTCGTCGAGGTAGCGGTTTGCCTGCTTGGCGCCCGACTCACGCGGCGATTTCTTCCAGTATTCCGGATCAGGGTTGCCCGAATCGTTCATATAGCTGGCTGGTTTGTATCCTCCGCCAAACAGCACGTATCCAGCAAACGAGAAATCGAAGAGAATCGGAAATGTGGGCATCCAACACGTGAACTTATTGCCGCCGATGCCGGGAAACGCTGCGGGGAAATCAAACGGAGTGATCTCTTGGTCCATAGTGGTGGGGACGATAGTGGTCGATCCGGATTCCGCCTTTGCCGCCGGCGCGGTAACAACGGCCATGGGGGAGGAGAGCGTGTAGGTTTTGCCTTGGTAGTCGAGGACAAAGCGCAGCTTGCATCCTTCTTCCAGAAGGCTCGACGCTGCATCGAGGAACGTGTCTTTGAGCGTGAACGTCGCCAGATTATCCGCGCCCGATGCGCTGGCCTTGACTTGGCCAATCTGCGTGACGGTTTCGGATGAGCTGCCCGCAGCGGGCATCACTTTATTGATATGCAACGTTGCCTGCCCGCTCTGCGGCAGATGGGCCTGCACGGTAAAAGCGTGCGTGTCGGGCTGATCGTTTGCTGCTTCGTCCGCTGGCATTGCCATAAACGTGGCGTCGGCGTACTGGATGTCCCATTCGTCGAATGTGAGCTGGCGAAAGTACGGCTCGCCATCGGAGAGCGGACGTGTGGGTGCGGTAATGGCGGTGCCGCCTTGGACACGCGCGAGGGGAATCTCGACATCGCGGTAGCCCGCCATGCTAATGGAGATGCCGCCGTTGAAGTCGTACGCGTCGAGAAGCGTCGCCTCGTCCACGTAGCCTTCCGAAAGCGGCGCGACCTCAAAGATGGCCGTGCCTTCGTCATCGGTAGTGGCGGTGAGCTGCTTGCCTGCGGCATAGCGCGATGTGAGTGTGACCTGGGCACCCGTGATGGGCGTATTCTTGTTGGCGACGTCGACCACGACCACACCGAACATGGTGCGCGAGAGAACGAGCACCCTGAAGGGGTCTTTTTCGTCGGCATGGGCTTCGGTGGGCGCGAACGGCAATATGAAGGCGTTTGCGCTTCCCGGCACGCGCGGCAACATAATGCTCGCTAACGAGGACGCTCCGGCGACAAGTAACGAACGGCGATCAAGCATCTTGGGCTCCCATCCCGCAAGTATCGGTGGAAATAATCCAATTTTGCGAGAAGGCGCCCCGTGGCGGTAGTGCCATTCAAGGGTCAAAATGTCCAAATTGATCGAGCGAAGCGCCGGGTTCCGGAACGCGTTCGATGCGCTTGGCAGCCCGGTCGCTAACGCAACATATGCGCGACCAGCTCGGCGCGTGTGCCGATGCCAAGCTTTGCGTATACGCCTGATAGGCGGTTTTTAACAGTGCCCGGCGATACTTCCATGTGGCGTGCGATTTCGGCGTTGGTCCATCCGCGGCAGGCGAGCATGGCCATGGTGAACTCTGTGGTCGTTAGATCGTCGGCCACGTCCTCGCCCGAATCGGGGTTGTGGATGCGCCGCCAGCCGTAGCTGAATCGATACGTAATCTCGATGATGCGTGCGAAATCGTCAGGGTATTTCGATTTTAGGCATGCCTCGATGAGCCCCTGCAAAAGGCCGTGGTGCTCGCCAATGAGCTCGATAAGGCCGTCGGGACGCGCAATGTTCCAAGCAACTCCGAAGTGCGTTTTTGCGGCGTCGACGTCTTTGAGACTCATGCATGCCATGGAAGCTGCCAGGTGCAGGAACAGTTCCGAGATCGGATAGCTTCCCTGTTTCATGATCAGGGCATTTTCCGCCATGCCTAGGCTGCGGCCGTATTCGCCGCGCAGGTACAAGGCGTGCGCCATCACGTAGCTGGCGAACAGGCGCAGGCCTTCGGGCAGATGCGCCACAAGTGGATAAAACTCTTCGGCAGAATACGGGGAAGGCAAGTGCAGCAGGACACTCGCGGCCGAGGCGAACAGGATATGCGTAGCGTGGATGGCGGGCGATTCCTCGTCGGCCGGCGTATCGAGGATGCCCGCAAGACAACGGCGGGCGTCGGCGATACGGTTGAGCGACAGGCTGGCATATCCGCAGATAAAGCATGCGGAATAGCGCAATGCGGGGTCGGTGGCGTCAAGATAGGGGCGCGCCGTCTTGGCAGCGAGGGCGGCCTGTCCGCGAAAGTACAGCGCTTCTGCCGTTGCAATGGCACGCGAATCGAGGTCGGAAATGCCTGCAACCGCTGCGTCAATCTGCCCCGGCACAAAGGCGGTGCACATCAACGGCATGGGAACGCGTGGGTAGCCATCGCAGTCCATCTTCCATCTCCCAACAGCTGGCAACAATAGCAGCAATTGTACTCCTGTTGCTCGGGACCCCTTTCGTTTTACTGTTCGGTTAACGCTACGGATCGTTTTGGAAGGCTTACGAGCATGGTGGTCCCGCTCTCGGAACTTGCTTCGACCTCTACCGCGCCACCGTGAAGCGCTGCAATCTCCCAAACAAGCGCTAGCCCGAGTCCTGCGCCGCCGTATGCCCTGCTGCGGGATTTGTCTAGACGAAAGAACGGCTGGAAGATGCTCTCACGGTACTGCTTGGGTATTCCCGGGCCCTGGTCCTCGACTCTCAGGAACACGTGGCTGTCGTTGTCGCAGATGGAGACGTTGACAGTCGAGCCGGGGCGGCTGTAATGGATGGCATTTTCGACCAGGTTAAACACCAGCCGATAGAGGAGCGTGTCGCTCCCGATTACTAAAGCGTCTCCAGCACAATTGAGGGCTACGCCCTTATTCTCGGCAAGTGGCGCAAGGTCGGTGAGGACCTCTTCGGACAGGGGGCCGAGTTCAACAGCGTCCCCGCAAGGGACACTGCGGAGCTCACTCATCTCGAGCAATACCTTGGTCATTCGAGACATGCGCTCAGTTTGTTCTTGTAGCAGGCCGAGCAGCTCGGCTGTTTCGGCTTGCAAACCGGAGTGCTCGGAGACAAACAGTTCAATCTGCGCTTGCATAAGGGCGAGCGGGGTGCGCAGCTCGTGTGCGGCGTTGCCGGTAAACTGACGCTGTGCAGAGAACCCTTCGCCAAGACGGGCGATCATGTCGTTGAAAGAGGCGCTGCATCGTTGTAGCTCGGCGGGCACATCTTCGCTGAGTCTGATTTCGCTTAGGTTGTCAGGCTGCACGCGCTCTACCTGAGCGGCAAAAGCCCGCAGGGGTTTGAGCGCACGGCCGCTCACAAAGTATGCCAGTACGCCGCCAAGTAGTGTGATTCCAGCCGTGATGCACCAAGCCGTCGCGCCGAAAGATTCCTGTGCGTCGTTTACAACGATCGTGACCTCGTCATCGAGGGCTGTTTTTGTTGGGTCAAACGCCTGGGGCGAATCCACACCGGCTGCGTTAAAGGCCGAGATGTCGCTGCCGATGGCATCCATGTAGCGCATGCCCGTATAGCCGACCAGGCAGTTCGTTAGCACGCACGCCGCACACGTGAGCAGCGCCGTCATGATCGTTATGCGCCATTGCAGCGAAAGCCTTTTCATTCGCCATCCTCCATAACGTAGCCCTCTCCAATCCGATTGCGAATCGGGTCGTATCCCAAAGCGCTGCGCAACTTTTTTCGGAGCGACGAGATGTGAACGCGGGTTGCGTTGCTAAAGCTGTTCACGGTGCTATCCCAGACGTGTTCGATAAGCTCCTCTTGGCTTACCGGCCGCCCCTGATTAAGCATCAGGTATTCCAGGATTCCCGTTTCCTTGCGTGTAAGAGATAGGGCCTCACTGTTCACGGAGGCGATGCGCGCCTTGGTGTCAAAGCTGAGCTTTCCGCAGTTTAATACTATGTCGCTTTGTGCGAAACGCCTGAGGGTAAGGCTGCGAATCCTTGCCGCAAGCTCGTCCAGATGAAACGGCTTGGTAAGGTAATCGTTGGCGCCGGCATCGAGTCCAGCGACTTTATCGGATACTTCGCCACGCGCGGACAGAATCAGTACCTTGGTCTCGCAGTCGGATTTCCTAAGTTCCCTGAGCACGGTCATGCCGTCGATATGGGGAAGGTTGAGGTCGAGTACCACGAGGTCAAAGACTTCGACGCCCAGCAGGTCGAGCGCCTCCCGTCCATCGTGGCAGCAGTCGACGCTGTATGCCAGGTTTCGCAAGCTGCGTGCGATTGTGTCACACAGTGCTCGCTCGTCTTCGACGATCAAAATACGCATAAAAGTCTCCTTGCACATTCCAAATCGCGCTTAACACGGATTTTATGGTCGATATGGTCCAATGGTCGCGTAACGAAAGGAGTGGTCAGGTTGTTCAAAGCGGTAAAACCCGTGGTACAGGTCGCTTTGTTGATCGTCGGAATTGCCATGGTGTGCTTTGGCGTTATGCGTGGCGAGGCGGATGCCGTGCTGGCCAAAGCGATTAGGCTGTGCTTGGAGTGTATCGGAATTGGATAAAAGAGAAAACACTGCGTCGCATGTTTTAGCCCGATTTCGCGGATTCATTCAAGCGGCGGCGACGCTCGTCACCAACATTCACCTGCCAAACTTTGCCAAAGGCAGCATCTATCAGGGTGCGGGAAAAACAGTCTGCGTACCTGGGCTTAACTGCTATTCATGCCCCGCGGCATCGGGTGCATGTCCCATCGGGTCGTTCCAATCGGTGGTGGGTTCATCTAAGTTCAACTTTTCTTACTATGTCACCGGTACGCTCATTTTGCTCGGCGTGCTGCTGGGACGCTTTGTATGCGGCTTTCTGTGCCCGTTTGGCTGGCTGCAGGAACTGCTTCACAAGATCCCCGGCAAAAAGCTTTCGACAAAAAGGCTCAAGGCGCTTACGTATATCAAATACGTTGTGCTGCTGTTTGCTGTGGTATTGCTGCCTGTGCTGGTGGTCAACGATGTGGGGATGGGCGATCCGTTCTTTTGCAAATACGTCTGTCCGCAGGGCGTGCTCGAGGGCGCCATTCCGCTGGCCATTGCCAACGCCGGCATTCGATCTGCGCTGGGGCAGCTCTTTACCTGGAAACTTTTCGTTCTCATTGCCGTGGTGGTGCTGAGCGTTTTGTTTTATCGCCCCTTCTGCAAATGGATTTGCCCGCTCGGCGCATTCTATGCGCTCATGA
>DAWEIC010000068.1:2122-7604 GCA_052364855.1 Collinsella sp. | reverse complement strand
TCAAGGCCATCATCGCCGACGAGGACTCCCAGAAGCAGAAGCGCGAGAAGGCCGTCAAGCGCCTTGAGGTCGTTGACGCCTTCCTGAAGGGCGGTAACAGCCCCGCGAATATGATTCTGGACGTCATTCCGGTCATTCCGCCCGATCTGCGCCCGATGGTCCAGCTCGACGGCGGCCGCTTCGCCGCGTCCGACCTCAACGACCTGTATCGTCGCGTGATCAACCGTAACAACCGACTCAAGCGCCTGCTCGACCTGGACGCCCCTGCGATCATCGTGAATAACGAGAAGCGCATGCTCCAGGAGTCCGTGGACGCCCTGTTCGACAACGGCCGTCGTGGTCGCCCGGTCTCTGGCCGTGGCGGTCGCCCGCTCAAGTCGCTCGCCGAGGCCCTCAAGGGCAAGCAGGGTCGTTTCCGTCAGAACCTGCTGGGTAAGCGTGTCGACTACTCCGGCCGTTCGGTTATCGTTACCGACCCCAAGCTGCTGCTGCACCAGTGCGGTCTGCCCAAGACCATGGCGCTGGAGCTCTTCAAACCCTTCGTCATGAAGCGCCTGGTCGAGCTTGGCAAGGTCGAGAACATCAAGGGCGCCAAGCGCGCTATCGACCGCGGTGCCACCTTTGTGTGGGACATCCTCGAAGAGGTCATCGACGGCCGCGTCGTGCTGCTCAACCGTGCACCGACCCTGCACCGTCTGTCCATCCAGGCCTTTGAGCCGGTGCTGGTCGAGGGCAAGGCTTTCCACCTGCATCCGCTGGTCTGCTCGCCCTTCAACGCCGACTTCGACGGCGACCAGATGTCTGTCCACGTGCCGCTGTCCAGCCAGGCTCAGGCCGAGGCCCGCGTGCTCATGCTCTCTGCGAACAACCTGCGCTCGCCGGCATCCGGCAAGCCGGTCAACATCCCCTCGCAGGACATGATCATCGGTGTGTACTACCTGACCCAGGTCCGCGACGGTCTGCCGGGCGAGAACCACGTGTTCGCCAGCTTTGACGACGCGCTGCACGCCTATGACTGCCGCTCCGAGGTCGACATGCAGGCCAAGATTCAGGTCCGCGTGTCCGCTGCCGACGCCAATGTCATCAACGAGGACGGCACCCGTATCTTCCGCGTCAAGAACGGCAAGAACGAGTTTGTCGACTACGACGTCACCGGCAACAAGACCGCGCGCTTCGAGACCTCCATCGGCCGCATCATCTTCAACCGCCAGTGCCTGCCCGAAGACTATGAGTTCATGAACTACAAGATGGTCAAGGGCGACGTGGCCAAGCTGGTTGCCGACTGCTGCGATCGCTATCCCGAGGCCAAGGTCGGTCCGATCCTCGACGCCATCAAGTACTCCGGCTTCCACTACGCTACCCGCGCCGGCCTCACCATCTCGGTGTGGGACGCTCTCATCCCTGCCGAGAAGCAGGAGCTGCTCGATCGCGCCCAGGCCAACGTCGACCAGATCAACGAGTACTTCGAGGAGGGCTTCATCAACGAGACGGAGCGCCACATCGAAGTCGTTAACGAGTGGACCGCTTGTACCGACAAGGTCGCAGCGCTCATGCTCGACATGTTCGACGAGGAGAACCCGCTGTACATGATGGCCGACTCCGGCGCCCGTGGTTCTAAGACCCAGCTGCGTCAGCTCGGCGGCATGCGTGGCCTGATGGCAGACATGTCCGGCGAGACGATCGACCTTCCCATTAAGGCGAACTTCCGCGAGGGCCTGCTGCCGCTCGAGTACTTCATTTCGACCTACGGCGCCCGTAAGGGCCTGGTCGATACCGCATCCCACACCTCGGACTCTGGTTACCTGACCCGTCGTCTGGTCGACGTGGCCCAGGATGTCATCGTCCGCGAGGAGGACTGCGGTACGCACGAGGGCGTCACCTACAACCTCATCATCCCCGGCACCACCGACCTCAACACCGACCTCGTCGGCCGTTGCTTCATCGAGGACGTCGTGGCTCCCGATGGCACCGTGCTCTTTGAGCAGGACGGCTACATCGAGAAGGTCGCCGACATCCAGAAGATGGTCGATGCGGGCCTCAAGAAGGTCAAGCTTCGCGCGCTGCTCACCTGCCGCTCCAAGTACGGCGTGTGCCAGAAGTGCTACGGCTGGGATCTTTCCACCCGTCGTCCGGTCGCCATCGGTACTGCCGTCGGCATTATTGCCGCCCAGTCCATCGGCGAGCCCGGTACGCAGCTTACGATGCGTACCATTCACTCCGGCGGCGTCGCTGGCGTCGACGATATTACGCAGGGTCTGCCTACGGTCAGCCGTATGTTCGATATCGTCGGCAACGTCAACGAGAAGATTCTGGGTCGCGAGGCCGAGCTGGCTCCGTACTCCGGCCACCTCTCGATTAAGCCCGAGAAGTCCGAGTACGTGCTGACGCTCACCGACTCCGAGGATCACACCCGTGTCCTCGACGAGCGTCGCGTCCCCGCTTCGGTGCGCTTTATGCCCGAGATCGAGGACGGCTGCGAGGTTCGCGCCGGCGACCAGATCACCAAGGGCTTCGTCAACTTCCGCAACCTGCGCAAGCTGACCGACATCGAGTCGACGATGCACACCTTCGTCGAGAGCGTCAAGGACGTCTACACCAGCCAGGGCGTCGACCTGAACGACAAGCACATCGAGGTGCTCGCACGTCAGATGCTGCGTCGCGTTCAGATCACCAACCCCGGCGACTCCAAGTACCTGCTTGGTCAGTACGTCGACCGCTACGAGTTCGCCGACGAGGTCGAGCGCGTTGCCCGTCTGGGCGGTCAGGCTCCCGTGGCCGAGCCCGTCATCCTGGGTACGCTCAAGGTCGCGTCCAACATCGACTCCTGGCTGTCGAGCGCTTCGTTCATCCGTACCGCTGGCGTCCTTACCGAGGCTGCCATTGAGGGCAAGGTCGACCACCTGCTCGACCTTAAGTCCAACGTCATCGTCGGTAAGAAGATTCCGGCCGGTACCGGCCTCAAGCCGTACGCCAACGCCAAGCTGACGTATCGCACGGCCGATGGCTACGTGGACATCGATGGCCCGGCTTCGCCCAACGCCAAGTCGCTGCCCGAGTGGGCTCCTGTGGAGCTCAAGGACCTGGACGAGCAGCTCCCGCAGCAGCTCGACTGGGCCGGCTACGACGAGTTCGGTGGTGCTGACGGTTCGTTCACCCGCAACGGCCACACCATCTCCGCCGAGAAGGCTCGCCTGTACCTGTTCGACGACCTGGGCGTGTCGCAGCGCTGGACCAACAAGTTCAGCGAGGTCGGTATCGAGACGGTCGGCGACCTGGTTGGCAAGTCCGAGGAGGATCTGCTGCGCATCGACGGCATCGGTGCCAAGGCGATCGAGGAGCTCCGTGACGGCCTCGAGGCCCACGATCTGCTCTACATCCTCGAGAACAACGACGACGTTGCCGACGAGGAAGACCTCTCGCAGCTGCTGCAGATGGTCTTTAGCCCCGACGGTCCGGACGACATCCTGCTGGGTACCTCCGCTCCGACGCATCACGCCGACGCCGACGAGGAGCTCCTGGGCGCCCCGATCGACGACAAGAAGGCTCCCGCCAACGGCGCGATCAACGAGGACATGGCTTCTCTCGACGAGCTGCTCAACCAGCTTGTGGACACCGACGACGCCGAAGAGGCCAAGGACAACGACGAGGAGTAATTTCCTAGTACGTTAACCGCCCTTATAAAGGCTCGCTTCCCAACAGGGGGGCGGGCCTTTTTTGATGAGCAACGTTGCCCCGACGAGTACGTCGGATTCTCGGGACGGGAGGGGATTCCTTTATGCCAAAAAGGGACAGGTTTATTTTGGTCGGTTTTTCATGCTTGAATTTGAAACATTTCGCCCGACAAGAGCGTATCTAAGGTGAGGGCCTCACCAAGAATTATTAACGTCACCGGGAGGTGATTATGGAAGAACAAGCATTTAGACAGGCGGTTGAAGATCACAGAGATGTCGTGTTTCGAATCGCATTGACGTATCTGCGCGATCGTGCCGATGCCGACGATGTCGCTCAAGACGTCTTTCTGAAGTTACTCAAAAGCGATGCGCAATTTGAAAGCTGGGAACATCTTCGTCGATGGCTTATCCGGGTCACGATCAATGAATGCAAATCTCTCTTTCGAAAGCCATGGAGGCGTGTGGAGGATATTGAGAACCTGGCCGATTCGCTTTCGACGGCGCAGGAGGAGACCAAGGCGGTCCTGTCAGACGTTATGCGACTTCCGGAACGATTCCGTGTTCCCATCATGCTCTATTACTATCTGGGCTTTTCGACCTCAGAGATTGCCGAGTTATTGCATGTGCCAGCCGCGACTGTTCGAACGCGTTTGGCTCGCGGCAGATCGAAGCTCAAGTTCATCCTAGAGGAGGGCGACCGTGAAATCCAATCAAATCAAGCAGGCCTTCGAGTCCGTCCAAGCCGATAGCGATCTTGCTGACCGTGTTCTTTATGCCGCTGCTGGTGAGCCGCTTCGCCGAAAGGGTCACGCGAAGCCTCTGTATGTTGCCGTGATCGGATGCCTTGCCGGAGTGCTGGCGACCGGAGGGGTCGCCTACGCCGTCGTCAATTCCAGCTATTTTGCCTCTGCCTGGGGAAACCACGGCAACGGGGATTCCATTACCTGGACCAACGGCGGCTCATCGGGAACTAAATATACCTACACCAGAGAGTTTGGCGATGGCATCGCGCCCCAAAGCCTGGAAGGCGCAGTCCAGGAGGTTAATCTGTCCGTCGAGGGCAACGGCTATACGCTTGATATCCATGAGATGGCAATCGACCAAAACGGCTGCGGAGCCGTGACGTTTACGTTGTCCAATCCAAATGGAGTTAACTACTACAAGCCAGCAGCAGAGATTGGCGAACTTGTTCTCTATGGTGAAGAAGAGCAGGGCATCGGCACGCCCGATATGAAGTTCGGCGAGGAATGGCCTGACACGCGCAGCACAATTGATAAGGACACATCAAGCGATACTGTCATTAATGGCACGATGTACTTTGCCGCTATGGATCGCGAGCGAGATTTGCAACATGCTGTCACCTGGAATATCCACTGGACCGAGGGTGAAGGTGAGAGTGCGAGGCGGTTTGAGGCGTCGACACCCGAGTTCAATATTGGAGCGTACGTCGATACAAAGGAACTCCGCTCCGGTGACTCGCCTCTTGAGATTAGCCCGTTTTCCATCCAGACGCACATCGATGATTTGGGCTATGAAGCAGTTGATAATAAGCTGACCGTCAGCTACAAGGATGGATCGGAGCAGATTATCGAAGATGACGACGCAGGGGTGTTCAACTTATATTTTTCTTATGGGCGCAATAGCGGAGAGAACATCTGGGTGCCAACGAAGTTGATTGATGTCGATCAAGTTGTCTCGGTAACCCTTGAAATTGTGAGGTATACATCAACAGGGGAGACCGAAACGAAAGAGCCCTTTACCATCGTCTATTCGTAAGATTTGGGGCCGCTTCCTACTAGGGGAAGCGGCCT
>DAWEIC010000068.1:0-2022 GCA_052364855.1 Collinsella sp. | reverse complement strand
TGCTCATTTTGGGATACGCCCGGCGGCGTGGTCTGTTGACGGCACAGCTAACGCCACGTATCCTATCGAACTGCGTGTTTCGTAGGGGGATGCTGACCCCTCGATTCAAGCCGTTGCACTTTACAGAAAGCTGGAATCATTCGAGAAGGAGTACGCTTTGCCTACTATTAACCAGCTGGTTCGCCAGGGCCGTCGTTCCGTGCCCAAGAAGTCCAAGAACGCTGCTCTGCAGCACAACTCCCAGAAGCGCGGCGTGTGCACCCGCGTCTTCACCACGAGCCCCAAGAAGCCGAACTCGGCTCTTCGTAAGGTTGCCCGTGTTCGCCTTGTCAACGGCATCGAAGTTACTGCTTACATCCCGGGTGAGGGCCACAACCTGCAGGAGCACTCCATCGTGCTCGTCCGCGGCGGTCGTGTCCGTGACCTCCCTGGTGTCCGTTATCACGTCATCCGTGGCGCCTACGACGCTGCTCCGGTCCAGAACCGTATGCAGGCCCGTTCCAAGTACGGTGCTAAGCGCCCCAAGGCTAAATAAGCCAGATAACGTTTTGATACTTTCGCCGTGTGCCGCCTAAGCGCCGCACGGTAGACACTTAAGGAGATTTCACATGCCGCGTCGTGCAGCAGCTAATCGTCGTGAGGTTCAGCCTGACGCCGTTTACAACAACCGCCTGGTGACTCAGCTCATCAACAAGGTCCTTCTTGACGGCAAGAAGGCCACCGCTGAGCGCATCGTTTACACCGCTTTCGAGATCGTTGCCGAGAAGTCCGAGGGTGGCGACGCTCTCGCTACCTTCAAGAAGGCTATGGACAACGTCAAGCCCACGCTCGAGGTTAAGCCCAAGCGTGTCGGTGGCGCTACCTATCAGGTCCCGATGGAGGTCAACTCCCGTCGTTCCACCGCTCTGGGTATCCGCTGGATCGTCAACTTCTCCCGCGCTCGCAAGGAGAAGACCATGGCCGAGCGTCTCGCCAACGAGATCCTCGACGCTTCCAACGGCCTGGGCGCTTCCGTCAAGAAGCGTGAGGACGTCTTCAAGATGGCCGAGGCCAACCGCGCGTTCTCTCACTATCGTTGGTAAGTTAAGGTAAGGAACTAACATGGCTAAGCCTAAGTACAAGCTTTCCGATACCCGTAACATCGGCATCATGGCCCACATCGATGCCGGTAAGACCACCACGACCGAGCGTATTCTTTACTACACCGGTAAGACCCACAAGATCGGTGAGGTTCATGAGGGCGCTGCCACCATGGACTGGATGGTTCAGGAGCAGGAGCGCGGCGTAACCATTACCTCCGCTGCTACCACGTGCTTCTGGAACAAGGACGGTAAGGACTACCGCATCCAGATCATCGACACCCCGGGCCACGTTGACTTCACCGCCGAGGTCGAGCGCTGCCTGCGCGTCCTCGATGGCGCTGTCGCCGTCTTCGACGCCGTTGCCGGCGTTCAGCCCCAGTCTGAGACCGTTTGGCGTCAGGCTTCCACCTTCAACGTCCCCCGCATCGCCTTCATCAACAAGTATGACCGCGTGGGCGCTGACTTCTTCAACGCTATCGAGACCATGAAGGATCGTCTCGACGCTAACGCCGTGGCCGCTCAGGTCCCGATGGGCGCCGAGGACAACTTCTGGGGCGTCATCGACCTCGTTACCATGACTGCATGGGACTTCAAGGCCGACGAGAAGGGCATGACCTACCCCGAGCCGATGGACGAGATCCCGGCTGAGTTTGCCGACATCGCTGCCACCAAGCGCGAGGAGCTCCTCGACGCTGCTGCCAGCTTTGACGACGAGCTCATGGAGAAGATCCTCATGGAGGAGGACTTCACCGTCGAGGAGCTCAAGGCTGCTCTGCGCAAGGGCGTTCTGGCCAACGAGCTCAACCTCGTCTTCGTGGGCTCCGCCTACAAGAACAAGGGCGTCCAGGAGCTGCTCGACGCTGTCGTCGACTACCTGCCCAGCCCGCTCGACGTCGAGGCCGTCACCGGTACCGATCCGGACACCGGCGAGGAGATCCAG
>DAWEIC010000067.1:5422-7653 GCA_052364855.1 Collinsella sp. | reverse complement strand
AAATAGTTTGACTATTAGCGGCTAAAATCGCCCGGCGCTAACAGCGCTAACCCATCCCCTCAGCAGTTGCTGTGAAATGCGGACTGTTTTATGGGCTAGAAGCCTTAAACAGTCCGTATCTCACCGCAACTTAGTTTGGGGCTTGGGAATGGGGTTAGTCTAGGCGGACTGGGTCGTGGGGGTAGGCGTTGAGGATCTCGACGCCGGACTCGGTGACCAGGGCCAAGTCCTCGATGCGGACGCCGGTGCGGCCGGGGAGGTAGATGCCCGGCTCGATAGAAAACGTCATGCCCGGCTCTACGACCTGCTCGTTGACGAGTGAAACGTCGCCCGGCTCGTGGTCCTGCAGGCCGATCGAGTGACCCAGGCGATGCATAAAGTACCGCCCATAGCCCGCGTCTTCAATCACATCGCGCGCGGCACGGTCCAGGTCGCACATGCGAACGCCGGGTGCGATAAGTGCCTCGGCGGCCTCGTTGGCGCGGCGCACGATGTCGTAGATGCGCGCGGTCTCCTCGTCCTGCTCGCCCCAAAAGAACGTGCGCGTCATGTCCGAGCAGTAGTTGCGACGGCGTCCGCCGATGTCTAACAGCACCACGTCGCCGCGCTTGAGCACCGTATCATCAGGCTCGTGGTGCGGATCACCGGCATTGGCGCCAAAACTCACGATGGGCGGGAAGCTAAATCCTTCGCAGCCGTGCTTGCGATACAGGCCGAGCATCTGGTCCGCGACCTCACGCTCCGTCACGCCCTCGTGAACGAGTTTGATCGCGTCGTCCATCACGGCGTCGTTGGCGGCCGAGGACACGCGCATGAGTTCTTGCTCGGTAGCGTCTTTGTAGGTGCGCGCGGCCGTGACGGCAAAGTCGCCCAGGAAGAACTCGCTTGCGGCATGACGCTCCATGAGGGGCATCAAAAAGCCGGAGCGCATGACGGTATCGATGCCGAGTGGCTTGGTCGGATCGACTTCGCGCGCGATGGCGTCGGCCACGATATCGGTATCGGTGTGGTAGGCCACACGGGCATTGTCGTACTCGGGTAGCTGATGCAGTGCGTTGACCAGGATCACCGGCTCTGCATCGCGCGCGAGCAGCACGCCGCAAAAACGCTCGAACATATCGGCATAAAAACCGGTCAGGTAATAGATCGACCACGGGTCGTTTACGAGCAGCTGTGAGCCGGGGTGCTGAGCCTCGAGCGCATCGAGCACGCGCGCCACGCGCCGGTCATCGACATGTGCCATGAAACATCCTTTCGCTAGGTTGCCACCATAGTATCCCAAGCGCCTCCACATAAGTTGCGGTGGAATAGTTCCTGGATGCCGGGGTTGGCGGAAAACAGGAACTATTTCACCGCAACTGAGGAGGGGGGCAGGGTTGATGGCGGGGTAGCTAAAAGAGGCCCGTCCCAGATTAGCTGCTTAGGCTTGGTTAATGTCCATGCTGGCGATTAGGTTGATGTTGGTGTTTAGGAGGTTCTCTAGCACGACGTCGCCCATGCGGATGGGGGCGTTGAGGACTAGACCTCGGATGAGGGTCATGGCTTGGGCGTGGAGCTCGAGTGGGATGGCTTCGGCTGTGCGTACGGGGAGCAGGGCCTCGTCGCCACCGGAGACGGCTACGGTCGTCGTGAGTACGCGCATGGGGCAGGTGAGCTCCTGATGCGCGAATTTGTCGCCGCGCGGGCAGCTGTTGCCGGTTACGGAGCGCACCGCCGCTACGCTGCCGTCCGTCTCGCGCTCGACCTCCACGGCCAGGAGGCACTCCGACGGGCAAGTGGTGCAGCTGAACTGCAGCATCTCGATTACGGTATTGCTCATGCTTTAAGCCTCCTCTACGGGGTCGACGGACAGGACGATTTCGCTGGCACCCAGGTCGAGTGCTTGCTGGATGACCTTCGCCGGCAGCGGGAAGCTCTCCATGACGCTTGGCTTAAACGCGCGGACCTTGCCGGCGAACAGCTCCTCGTCGCCTGCCAGAATGCGCACGCGGGCGGCATCGACCGGTCGGCGCACGCGGAAGTTGAGCTTGGTTAGCCCGACGGTTGTGATACGCCCCGGAAGCGCGTAGACGGCAATGCCGGCGGGGGAGACCGTGAGCTCGCAATCCGCGACCGCAGCGTCCGCCCCGGCACCTGCGCCGTTATCCAGCGCCCATGCCGCCGCAGCCGCGCCGGCGCGCTCGGACTCGGTCGTCACGTTGTCGGCCAGGTCGTGTACGTGCAGCACGTTG
>DAWEIC010000067.1:0-5412 GCA_052364855.1 Collinsella sp. | reverse complement strand
GCAAATATGCCCGGCACGCCCGTCTGCAGGCTCTGGTCCACCACGGCGCCGCGTGTGCGTGGGTCCAACTCAACGCCGGCGCCCACCGAAAGCTCATTCTCGGGAATCAATCCCACCGAGAGCAGCAGCGTATCGCACGGAACGATGCGCTCGGTCCCCGGAATAGGCGCGAGGTGCTCGTCAACTTGGCTCACCTCGACTGCCTCTACGCGGTCGTGTCCGATCACGCGCGTGACCGTGGTCGACAGATGCAGCGGAATGCCAAAATCGTCCAGGCAGTTCTTCACGTTGCGGCGCAGACCGTTGGCGTACGGCATGAGCTCGTACACGCCCTCGACCGAAATCCCCTCGAGCGTGCAGCGGCGCGCCATGATCAGCCCGATGTCGCCCGAGCCCAAAATGACGGCTCGCGAGCCGGGTTTGAGGTTTTCGATATTGATGTATCGCTGCGCCAGGCCAGCCGTAAACACGCCAGCGGGACGGCTGCCGGGAATCTTGATCTCGCTGCGGGTGCGCTCACGGCAGCCCATGGCAAGGACGACCGCGCGTCCGGTGAGTTGCAACATGCCGGTGGGGCTCATGAGCGTGACGGTGTGGGCTTCGGCGTCGCTCGCACCTGGGGTGTCCGAGTCCCCGTCAATCCCAATTACCATGCTGTCCAAGAACAGCGCAATGTCGGTCGCGTGCACCTGGTCAATAAACCGTTGCGCGTACTCGGGGCCGGTGAGCTCCTGCTTAAAGTGCGACAGGCCAAAGCCGGGGTGGATGCACTGGCGGAGGATACCGCCCAGGTGCTGCTCGCGCTCCACGATGGCCACGTGCGCTCCGGCCTTATGAGCGGCCAACGCGGCCGCCATGCCGGCAGGTCCGCCGCCGATAACAACCACGTCGAAGGCTTGGGTTTGTACGGCTTCTACGACGCCGCAATCAATCGCGCTCGATTTGAATTCCGCCATCCTAGCGCACCCCCTTCAAAGGTCCCTCAACGAGCCAAGAGCCAGCATCCTCTAGCAGTACCTCGCTGGGTTCGCGGCCCAGCTCGCGTGCGAGGATCGCCACCACGCGGCTCTGGCAAAAGCCGCTCTGGCAGCGGCCCATGCCCGCACGGCAGCGGCGCTTGACGCCCTCGACCGAAACCGCGCCCGGTCGGCGTTGAATCGCGGCCACGATCTCGGCCTCGGGCACCGTCTCGCAGCGGCAGATAATCTGGCCCCACGCGGGGTCGGACTCGATTAGCTCTTCCTTGCGCGCCAGTGGTGCGCGGTCAAAGTCGTCCGGCGCGCGGCGAATCGGGTTCCAGTCCGCCCGCTCGTGCAGCTCCACGCCCGCCTCACGCATCACCTGCTCCATGAGCTCGGCAATGGCCGGCGCGCTCGCCACGCCCGGCGACTGAATGCCCGCCGCCTGGAAAAGCCCCGGCACCACGGCCGACTGTCCAATAAAGAAGTCGTTCGTTCCTTGAATGACTGGACGCCCGCCGGCAAATGCGCGCACCACGCGGCGCGTGTCCAGATCGGGCACCAGTTTGCGCGCGCCGGTCAGCAGCGCGTTCACATCGCTCGCATAGGTCTGCGTGTCGCCCGCCTCGCGCACGGCAGCCGTGGCGGTGATCACGGTGTTGCCGTGCACGGTGCCCGTGACGATAACACCCTTCGACACCGGCGTCGGCACGGGGTAGAGCGGCATGAGCGTGCGCGGTTCCTTGTCCAGCACCACGATGTTGCCCTGACGCCAGACCATATGGAACTCCTCGGCGCCCGCCATATGCGAGATGTCGGCGGCGCCGTTGCCCGCGGCGTTTATCAGATAGCGGCAGCGCACGTTGCCAACGGGGGTCGCCAGTGTGAAGCGCGCGTCGTCGCCCGAGCCCGCGACTTCAATCGCTTCCACCGGAGCGGACCGCATAAACGTCACCCCGTTGGCCACGGCGTTTTCCATCGCGGCAATGGCGACCTCAAAGGGATCGACAAAGCCAGTCGAGGGGCACCACAGCGCGCATGTTGCGTCGGTACTGGCACGCGGTTCCAGCTCGCGGATGCGCTCGGGCCCGATGATCGACAGCTCGGGCACGCCGTTCGCCAAGCCGTTGCGCCGCAGCTGCTCCAGATGCGCGCGGTCCTGGTCGTTAAAGCCCAGCACCATCGACCCGGTGCGGCGGAACAAAAAGCCCAGCTCCTGCGCCCACGTACCGTAGAGTTCGCAGCCGCGGGCGTTGACCTGCGCCTTCACCGTGCCAGGCGCTGGGTCGTAGCCGGCATGCACCAGGCCGCCGTTGGCCTTCGACGCGCCCAACGCAATATCGTTGGCCGCCTCGACCACGCAAATGGACAAGTCATACCGCGCGAGCTGTCGCGCGATGGCGCATCCGGTGATGCCCGCGCCCACAATCGCGATATCAAACGTTTCTGTCACAGTGCCTCCCAGACCAGTTGACAGGCTGTCAATAAGACTATCCTACGGTGTGCGCACCGCCCGCGCGGCGGCAATGCGGCGAACAGCCCCGCAACACCCGCCAACGGCAGGCGAGGGGAAGTTCAGTAACGTCGACAAGCTCGTCTGCCGACAGCTACGGCAACCGTTTGTCTCGACCTGTAACAGTTAGACGAGGATTTGGGTTCTAGATGTTACAGATCAAGACAAACCTTCCGGCGGATTTTGAATGTCTCGATCTGTAACAGTAAGAGGGGTTTTGGGGCCCAAGATGTTACAGATCGAGATTGAAGTCGGGGAGGGACCCCTGTGTCTCGATCTGTAACATCTAGACCCGGATTTCGCCTCCACCTGTTACAGATTGAGATGTTTGTGTCCGCACCAGCCCCGCCCCTAGCCGTGGTCCCATATAAACAAACCCCGTGGTAAACTTGACCGGACTGTTAATATCCCGAAAGGTACCCGTAATGTCCAAGTACATCTCCGAGCTCATGTCGCCGCAGCTTATGGGCGTCGTCTATGCTTTCGTTGGCTTTATCATCGCCCTGTATGTGCTGTCGGTCGTCTATGTGTTCATCGACGCTCGCCGCCGCGGCGCCAGCGCCTACGTGGCATGGGGCATCATCGCCCTCATCCCGTTTGTGGGCCTCATTGCCTACCTGGTCCTGCGTCCGCACTCCTACGCGTCCGACCGCGAGGAGCAGGAGCTGGACATGGCCCTGCGCGAGCGCCAGCTTGCCCAGTACGGCACCTGCCCGCAGTGCGGCGCGCCCATCGAGAAGGACTTCGTCGTCTGCCCGGTCTGCGATACCCAGGTTCGCAACGTGTGCCCCAGCTGCCATCGCCCGCTCGATGCGCACTGGAAGGTCTGCCCCTACTGCCGAACTCGCATCCAGTAACGCATCCATCGCTGGGCCGGCCGCAAGCCACGGGCACACCGCAAGCCACGGGCGCCCCGCAGCCCCGCCCCACACGATGAAGCATGCGTAGAAAATCGCCCGCCGTGCCATTAAGGTGCGGCGGGCGCTTGTATACCAAGGCAACCTGCCTATAATGATGCAAGTCAAAAACGCCGAGCGCATCGCACGCACTTGCATCAGGCATCCGAGAGGAGAAAACATACCCATGAAGGCACTCTACAATGACGGTTCGGTGGCCGAGCTCCCGCAGGACGAGGTCACGCACGTCATCCGCCACTCCGCCGCGCACATCATGGCGCAGGCCATCAAGCGCCTGTACCCCCAGGCCGACTTTGCTTACGGCCCCGCGACCGACAACGGCTTTTACTACGACGTCGACTTGCCCGAGGGCGTCAAGATCAGCGAGGACGACTTCCCCGCGATCGAGGCCGAGATGAAGAAGATCGTCAAGGAGAACCTCAAGTTCACCGTGTACGAGAAGCCCCGTGCCGAGGCCATCGCCCTTATGGAGGAGCGCGGCGAGAAGTACAAGGTCGAGCACATCGGCGACCTGGATGACGACGCCCGCATCACCTTCTACCAGCAGGGCGACTACATCGACATGTGCGTCGGCCCCCACATCTGCTACACCAAGGCGCTGAAGGCCTTCAAGCTCACCGGTGTCTCGGGCGCCTACTGGAAGGGCGACAAGGACAACAAGATGCTCACCCGCATCAACGGCGTCGCCTTTGCCACCAAGGAAGAGCTCGACGAGCACATGCACATGCTGGAGGAGGCCAAGAAGCGCGACCACCGCAAGATCGGCCGCGAGATGGACCTCTTTATGATGCGTGACGAGGCCCCTGGCTTCCCGTTCTTCCTGCCCAACGGCATGATTCTTAAGAACACGCTGCTGGACTACTGGCGCGAGATTCACCACAAGGCCGGCTACGTGGAGATCTCCACGCCGCTCATCATGAACAAGCAGCTGTGGAAGACCTCGGGCCACTGGGACCACTACAAGGACAACATGTACTCCACCGTCATCGACGACGAAGAGTACTGCATTAAGCCCATGAACTGCCCGGGCGGCGTGCTGGTGTACGCCTCCAAGCCGCACTCTTACCGCGAGTTGCCCATCCGCGCCGGCGAGATTGGCCTGGTGCACCGTCACGAGCTGCGCGGCGCCCTGCACGGCCTGTTCCGCGTGCGCTGCTTTAACCAGGACGACGCCCACCTGTTTGTGCGTCCCGACCAGCTGACCGACGAGATCGTGGGTGTGGTCAACCTCATCGACTCCGTGTACCAGAAGTTTGGCTTTAAGTACCACGTTGAGCTTTCCACCCGCCCCGAGGACTCCATGGGTTCGGACGAGGACTGGGCTCGCGCCGAGGAGGGCCTGCGCGCCGCTCTGGAGCAGCTGGGCATGGACTACGAGGTCAACGAGGGCGACGGCGCCTTCTACGGCCCCAAGATCGACTTCCACCTGGAGGACTCGCTCGGCCGTACCTGGCAGTGCGGTACCGTGCAGCTCGACTTCCAGATGCCGCTCAACTTTGACCTGGAGTACGTGGACGCCGACGGCACCAAGAAGCGCCCCATCATGCTGCATCGCGTGTGCTTTGGCTCCATCGAGCGTTTCATCGGTATTCTGATTGAGCACTTTGCGGGTAAGTTCCCCACCTGGCTGGCTCCCGTGCAGGTCAAGGCGCTTCCTGTCTCTGAGAAGAGCCGCGACTACGCCCACGAGGTGTGCGCCAAGCTGGAGGAGGCCGGCATTCGCGTTGTCTGCGACGACCGCGACGAGAAGATCGGCTACAAGATTCGCGAGGCCCGCAGCATCGACCGCGTGCCCTACATGCTCATCCTGGGCGAGAAGGAGGTCGAGGCCGGCAACATTTCCGTCCGCGATCGCTCCAACGAGACCGTTCAGATGAGCGTTGACGAGTTTGTTGCCAAGGTGACCGAGGAGATTAAGACTCGCGCCTAGCACAAACAATACAAGAATTAACAAAGGCGATCGTCCTATAGGGCGGTCGCCTTTTTTGTTTCAAGACTTTAGTCCGCTGGCCGCGCAGCGGCC
>DAWEIC010000066.1:0-7779 GCA_052364855.1 Collinsella sp. | reverse complement strand
TCGATGGTGAGCGGGCTGGCGTCGAGCTCGGCGGTCCAGGCGGCCTTGGCCTCGGCGAGCTCAATCTCGGCGGCCTTCTGCTGCTCGGTGATCTCGGCGGCCTTGTTCATGTCGTCGCTCTCGGTGGCCTCCTGCGCGGCGGCCTTGAGCTCCTCTATGCGATGCTCGGCCTCGCGCACCGGCTCGGGCGCGCGGTTGGCGGCGATGCGGGCGCGGGCGCCGGCCTCGTCAATGAGGTCGATGGCCTTATCGGGCAGGAAGCGATCCTGGATGTAGCGGTTGGAAAGGTTCGCGGCGGCCTCGATAGCACCCTGCGTATAGCGCACATGGTGGTGCTCCTCGTAGCGCGGCTTGAGCGCGGTCAGGATCTTGACCGTGTCCTCGACGCTCGGCTCCTCGACATCGATGGTCTGGAAGCGACGCTCGAAGGCCGGGTCCTTGGTGAGGTACTTGCGGAATTCCTCGGCCGTGGTGGCGCCGATAATCTGGAAGGCACCGCGCGCGAGCACGGGCTTGAGCATAGAGCTCGCGTCGATGGAGCCCTCGGCAGAACCGGCACCGATGATGGTGTGCATCTCGTCAATAAACAGGATGACGTCGTCGGCTTCGGTGGCCTCTTGGATCACGTTCTTGAGGCGCTCCTCAAACTCGCCGCGATACTTGGCACCCGCCACGAGGCCCGGCAGGTCGAGCGTCCAGATATTCTGGTTCATGAGGTTCTCGGGCACGTTGCCGGCTGCAATCTGCTGAGCCAGGCCCTCGACGATGGCCGTCTTGCCCACGCCGGGGTCGCCCAGAATGAGCGGGTTGTTCTTGGTGCGGCGCGAAAGAATTTCCATCATACGCTGGACTTCCTTTTCGCGACCAATTACAGGGTCGAGCTCGCCATCGCGCGCCTTCTGCGTGAGGTTGGTCGCGAACTGCTTAAGCGTATCGGTGCCACTCCCCTTTTGCTGAGAGGCATCCGAGCCGCTAAAGAACGGCAGGCCCGCACCGGGACGCCCGGCACCGGCGCCGGCGAGCGGACGCTTCTTGTCCTGGTCCTTGGCAGTGAGTTTCTCGATAGCCTTTTTGATAGAGGCGGACGACACACCCAGGCGCATGAGGATGTCCATGGCCATGCCGTTGCCCTCTTCGACGATGCCGATCAGCAAGTGCTCGGTCGACACGTAGGTCTGGTTATTCTCACGCGCCACGCGGAATGAACGCTCCATAACGCTAATGACGAGCGGCGTAAAGGCGAGCTTAGCCGCCTCGGTCTCCTCACTGGGCTCGGGAACCGTGGTCTGGACCTCCTTGAGGGTGTCCATGATGTCGTCGTAGGAGATATCAAGCGAGCGCAGTGCCTCGGCGGCAATGCCCTCGTCCTCCTTGGCAAGCGCGAGCAGCAGGTGCTCGGTGCCCACCTTATTTGAATGAAGATCGAGCGCCTCCTGTTTGGCCATCGACATGACCTTGCGCGCTCGATCGGTAAATCTATCTAACATGCTCGTTTCCTTACATGAGTTCATCGAAATCAAAACGCCCGCCCGTCGGCGGCGCTTTTGTCTCTTTACCCACAGGTTGTCTATGTTAACAGCTGGAGGAATATCTATAAACCCGGCTCACATGAATGCAGGTTATGACCGCATCGCGGGACTCACCGCGCGATGCGCGACGGGCGCCCCGCAAGAGAAACCCTAGACGTCTTTCACCACGTCGGGACTCGTCGCACGCGATGCGCGATAGGCATCGGCCTCCTTGGAGACGCGTTCGAGCAGCTCGGATGTATCGACGCCCTCGACTTGCGCGACCGTTTCCACCGTCTGCATGGCGACCGCCCTCAGGTACGCGCACGCGCTGTCCCCCGGCTGCTCGAGGTCTATCTCCTCGCCGCCCTCCCGGGCAAAGCCGACCGCCATCACAAAGCCCATGATGCCCGAGACCAGAAAGCCCACCGCAAAGCTCGAATCTGCCTTGAGCTCTTCTCCGTCGGGGTGGACGATCTCTCTCACGCGGTCGATGATGATCGTATGGATGCCCTGCACGACCTGCTCGGCGGCACCCGCCCTCATGGTGATGACGATGCGCCGCAGCAGGCAGCGGACGTCGCGCCGGTCGAACGCCGAAAGGTCGCCCTCGCTCGAAAAATGCCAGAGGGCATCGGTGATGAGCTCGTTATCCTGCAGCAGCTGGGCTATGGCGATGGCGACGAGTTCATCGAAATCGTGAAAATAGTAGTAAAACGTTCCGCGATTGCACTGGGCGGCGCGGGTCACCTCGCCAACCGACAGCTCGAAGATGCTGTTGTTCTCGATGAGCTCCCAAAACGCCTCGATGATACGGGTGCGTGCATCGGGCGCATCGGCGTCCTTACGCGGTCTCGCCATGCGCCTCACCGCACCCCTGCGCCTTGGCGTTCATGATGAGCATCTGAAGACGGTTCTCCACGTTGGCGAAGCTCACGTCGGGATCGTAGTCGAGCGGCAGGAACTGCGCCGTGGGATACTGCTCCTTGAGCGCATGGATGAGCCCGCGCCCCACGACATGGTTGGGCAGACACCCGAACGGCTGCAGGATCACGAAGTTGCGGCAGCCGCGCTTGGCGTGCTCGAGAATCTCCGCCGGAATCAGCACGCCCTCGCCCGCATCGAACGTATGGTGCAGGATCTTATCGCTCGCGCGCACGAGCTCGGGCATGCGCGTCGGCGGCTCGTAGAGCGGGCTCGCCGCGCCCAGGCGGTCGCAACGGTCGTGCGCGAGCTCGAACAGGTTGTCCGCCGTGGCGTACCAGGCCTTTTCGGGCAGCGACAGGTCGACGTGGAACTCGCGCGACTGCGCATGCTTGTAGAAATAGGTCTTGCGGATCACGTCGGTCATGCGCGCCTCGATGACCTCGAGCCCGTTGTCCTCGAGGTAGCGCTCGATCTCGTGGTTGGCGCCGAGATGGAAATTGAGCAGGTACTCGCCCACGATGAGAACGGTCGGATGCGGGTTCGAGCGGTCGTACGGAACGGCGTCCATGATCGCAAGCGCGCGTTTGAAGCCCGTCGCCTGGCCTCTCAGCCCGGAGCGCTCCATGCCCTCGATAACCTCATCGAGCGCGCGGTCGAACGCAGCGTCCGCCGCGCCCTTCTCGAGCTCGTAGGGACGGATGCGCCTAAGCATGGCCTCGAGGGCATCGATCATGGGAAGACCGTAGGCGATCTGGATGCTCGGGCCAAGGCCGAGCTTGAAGCCCGGATGCGCATTGTGGGCATCGACGTCGTCGTTGGTGAGCACCGGGACATAGTCGTATCCCGCGTCGTCGAGCGCGCGGCGCAGCAGGGGCATGTAGTGCGTCAGGCGGCAGTCGCCGATATACTTGCCAGTCACCACGGCGACGTCGTGCGGGTCGTACTTACCGCTCTCGAGTGCCGCGAGCGCCTCGCCGATCACGATTTGCGCGGGGAAGCAGATGTCGTTGTGCACATAGCGTTTGCCCAGGCGGATGGCATCCTCGCGCCCGATATCAAGGGCCTCGGCGCGCACGCCCTGATTGCGCATCGCCGCGGTCATGAGCCTGCAGAACGCATGGGAGGTGTTGGGGACCAGCGCGATCTTGTCGTGCCGGTCGCGCTTGGTGTACTTGACCTTATACGGGTCGTCGAGCGGATGGACCGCGTGCACCCGGGCGCCCTCGGCACGCTCCTCCGCGCGACGACGGTTGACCGACTCGATAAACGAACGCACGCGAATGCCCATGGGACCGGCGACGTCGCTCTCATCGAGCTTGATCATCATCGGAACCTTGGAGCCCATCTCGCCCATCATGCGCGCGATCTCGTCGGTGAGATACGCATCGTGGCCGCAGCCGAAGCTGCCCATCTGCACGAGCTCGAGCTCGGGCGTCGATGCGACGATGACCGCGCACGACAGCATGCGCGCATGGTAGTTGTTCACGATGTCGATGCGGCTGTTGGAAAGATCGACGTTGCAGACCCCCGGCACCGCATCGGGCGTCAGCACGGGGATGCCGCGCTCAGAGAAGAGCTTGGGCAGCCCGTGGTTGACCAGCGGGTCGTTGTGGTACGGGCGCGAAGCGATCACCACCGCGTAGCCGCCGTCCTCGCGCACGTTCTCGAGCACCTGCCTGCCGCGCAGCTGCAGCTGGTTCTCAAACGTCTCCTGCGCGCGGTCCGCCTGCTCGGTCGCCTTGGCAACCAGGTCGGCATCGATATCGAAGGTCTCCTTGCACCACGCCTTGAGCTGGCGGTTTCGGTCGCCCTCGTCGTACCAGTGGAACAGCGGCGTATCGAACGGAACGCCGAAACGCTCCTCCGGGTTATCGGAATTGCGCATCACGTAGGGGTATCCCTTTACGACGGCGCACATCCACTCGCTGGTAGAGGCGGTGTTTTCGGTGGGCACCGTCGTGATGATGGGCATGAAGATGCGGTCGACGCCGGCGTCGACGAGATTGCGGATGTGCCCGTGGACGAGCTTGGCCGGGAAGCACACGGTGTCGGATGTGACGTGCGCCAGACCGCGCTCGTACATCGCCTTGGTGCTGCGTCCCGAGACGCGCACCTTAAAGCCGAGCGTGCTGAAGAACGTCGACCAGAACGGCATGGTGTCCCAGAACTCGAGCACACGGGGAATGCCGATCGTGACATCGCGCCCCCCGCTGACGGGAACCGTGGGGTACGACTCGAACAGCAGCTTCTCGCGGTCGACAAAGAGATTGGGGGCAGCCGCGGTCCGGTCGCGCCCCGTGCCGGGTGCCTGTGCCTCGCAAGCACCCTGCGGACGCAGCTCCTCCGCCGCGGGAACCTCGCGCACGAGCTCATCCCATGAGATGGCGCCGCCGCGCGGGCAGCGATTGCCCGTGACGTAAAGCGAGCCGTCGCCAAATGCCACGACCGCGCGCTGGCAGCGGTTGTTGCACCGACGGCAGGTAACGCCGCCGAACTCGCGATGCTCGAAGCGCTCCACGGCATCGAGCCCGATAAACGACGTGCCGGCGTCGCCCTTGCGGCATTCCTCGCGCGCGAGCAGGGCGATACCGATAGCGCCCATCAGCCCCGGGTGGGGCGCACGCGTGACGGGTTTGCCCAGATACTGCTCGAATGCGCGCAGCACCGCGTCGTTTCGGAACGTGCCGCCCTGGACGACGACTTTGTCGCCCAGACGGTTGAGATTTGAAACGCGAATGACCTTGGTGAACACGTTCTCGATAATCGAACGGCAGAGACCGGCCATGATGTCGCCCGGACCCTTACCGCGCCGCTGCTCGGAAACGACGCTGCTGTTCATGAACACCGTGCAGCGGCTGCCGAGAACGGCGGGGGCTTTGGACGAAAATGCCTCGGTCGCGATATCCTCAACGGCTATTCCGAGGTTTTTGGCAAAACCCTCGAGGAACGAGCCGCAGCCCGCAGAGCACGCCTCGTTGACGACGATATCGGTCAGCACGCCGTGGTTGAGCCAGATGGCCTTCATATCCTGTCCGCCGATGTCGAGCACGAAGGTCGCATCGGGAACGCATGCGCACGCGGCGCGGGCGTGCGCGACCGTCTCGACCGTATGGTAGTCGGCGTGGAACGCGCGCGCGAAAAGCTCCTCGCCGTATCCCGTGGTGCCCACGGCATCGATCGCAAGCGTGACTCCCGCTGTCTCCCAGCGGTTCTTCAAGCTGACAAGACCCTGTTGGGCGACGTCGAGCGGTCTGCCGTTATTAGACGCGTAGAACGAATCGACAAGCTCACCCGCCTCATCGACCAGGGCGAACTTGGTCGTCGTGCTCCCCGAATCGATACCGAGCGCCACACGCACCGTCTCTCCGGGCGCATACGCATCCGGACCCTTTGCCGGCGTCTCTTTGCCATGGCGTGCCGTAAAATCCGCCTGCTCGGCAGGTGTGGCAAAAAAGGGCTGGGCAAGACGTCCCTCCCCGCTTGCGGGCGCGACCGTCTCGAGCTTATCCAGCCGGACAAAAGCGTCGGGAAGGTCGATCGGTTGGGACGATGCGAACATGTCGGTCAGCGACAGGGCGGCACCGCGCGCGACCATGATCTGCGGATCGCGCGGGACGATAACCTGATCGTCCGATAGATTCAGTTGCTCCCGGAACACGCGGACCAGTGTGGGGTTGTAGGCGAGCGTACCGCCCTCGAAGATTACCGGCGGCTCGATGTCGATACCCTGGGCCAGACCGCCGATCGTTTGGCGGGCGACCGCGTGAAGCGCCGAAAGCGCCAGGTCGGTGGTAGGAATGCCCTCGTTGAGCAGCGGCTGGATATCGGTCTTTGCGTACACGCCGCAGCGGCCCGAGACCTCGTGGACGGTCGTTCCCCGGCTTGCGAGCTGCTCGAACTCGCCCGATTCGGTGCCGACCCCCATGAGCTTTGCCATCTCGTCGATAAATGCACCGGTACCGCCTGCGCACGAGCCGTTCATGCGCATGTCGGCAACCTCGATGTCTCCCTTATCGTTGGTGCGGAAGAAGATCATCTTGGCGTCTTGGCCGCCCAGCTCGATGGCGCAGCGCGTCTGCGGATAGAACCTGCTGATCGCGAGCGCGTTGGCGACCACCTCCTGAACGTACGAGGCGCCCAGCGCGGTCGCGATATCGCGCGCACCCGAGCCGGTCACCGCAACGCGCAGTGACTCATGGGGAAAGCGCTCGGCGAGCTCGCCGAGCATGGCGCGCACGCTCGCTGTCTGACACGCCCCGTGGCGGCGATATCCCCACCACGCCTCGGTCATATCCTCGTGCATCGCGTAAACTTTGGTCGTCGTCGACCCTACGTCCAGTCCTACTAGCAACGCCATAATGCTCCGTCTCTCGCATTTTTCCCGCTAGAGATATACCACTCTACGTAATACAACAGACTGTTGTATTTAAACTCCGTATAAAAAGCGGCTGCCGAAACGCTTCAGCAGCCGCCGAATGCACCAACAGATTGTTCTGCGCGCTAGCACGTCGGGCAACGGAGCAGCACGGGCCCTCCGGTCATGCGCACCGCTCACGCCCGCGATGTCGCCGAGAGAGCTATCCACGCTTTGGGCTCCAACCAAGCAAGTCGCCCGCGCTCAGCAGATCCCTAAGCGAGCTACTCGCACTCAGGAGCCATAGCCTGCTCCAAGAGCTCGGCATGCTCCTCCTCGAAAACCGTCCCCACAGGGAAGGCGCGACGGAAGACGAAGCGGGAAATCGGACCGGCTACCAAAAAGTTCCACGGCAGCGCCATCACAAAATTATGCGGGATGTTGATCATCCAGATCGCGGGCACGGAATACAGGTTCGCAAGGATGCCGCCGGGCATGTGCGTCAGACCCTCACAGGCACCGTACAGCGACATGATGATGACCATGGGAACGACCATGCAGGAGCTGACGGCAAGCGTCATGGCAAGCGGCGAACTCTTGCCCGGCGTGACCAGGAATTTAAAGGCGAAACCCTTGGCAAGGGGGCTGGCAACAAACCAGTCGCAGCACATGGCAAAAATGTAGGCAACGGGGAAGCCGAGCCACGCGGCGGCAACAACCTCGCCGTTGATGGCCCCATGCTGCAGGGCAACGTTGTAGATGCTCATCCAGAGCACCATGCAAAAGCACATGATAAAGGTGAACAGCAGGCTCTCTCGTTTGTTGATAGGCATAAAGGGCATTGTCCTTTCTGTGTTACGCCGCGGCACCACGCAACAAAAACGGGCGGGCAAGATGGAGCTGTTGGGACTTCATCTCGCCCGCCCGTGGTACGTGCGTCTGCGACTACTTATGTGGTGGAACTACCCTAACACGAACGGCGCGCGCTTC
>DAWEIC010000065.1:3198-7942 GCA_052364855.1 Collinsella sp. | reverse complement strand
TAGTCCTTAAACACGCGGCCGCGCTCCTCATAGCCCGAGAACTCATCGAACGAAGAGCAGGCAGGAGAAAGTAAGATCACGTCGCCACGGCTCGACAGCGAACGGGCGACGTCCACGGCATCGCGCAGGTCATCCGCCTGGGCGATATCCACATCGCCGTCGACATCGGCCTCGTCCATAGCGGCGGTGAAACGCTCGCGCGCATCGCCAAAGCAGACGACCGAGCGTACGTTATCCATAACAACGCGCGCGAAGTCCGTGAGCGGCGTGCCCTTATCGTGGCCGCCGAGCAGCAAGATCACGTCGTCATCGGGAAATGCCGTCAGCGCCTTCTCGACCGCATCGGTGTTAGTCGCCTTGGAATCGTTGACGTAGCGCACGCCGTCAATCTCGCCACACGGCTCCACGCGGTGCTCGAGCGGCTGGAACGAGGCAAGACCGCGGCAGACACCATCGACATCGGCACCGACCGCCAAGGCAGCCGTGGCGGCGCACAGGGCATTGATAACATTGTGATGGCCCGAGATCTTGAGCTCGGATGTAGCGATGAGCGGGGTCTCGACGCCCTTCAGGCGCACGACCATCTTGCCGTCGCGCACAAAGGCGGCATCCTCGCCCTCAGGCTCGTCAAAGGCAACCTTGCAGATGCGACGACCCGGCGTGTAGATGTACTCATCGAACTCGTGAATGCCGGCGTCTTCGACGTCGACAACCGCCAGATCGTCATCGACCATATTGTCAAACAGTTTGATCTTGGCAAGCGCGTAGTTCTTATGGCTCTTATGCCAGCCCAAGTGGTCGGGAGTGATGTTGAGCAGCACCGCCACGCGGGGGTGGAGCTCGGTGGTCGTAGCAATCTGATAGCTCGAGAGCTCAGCCACAAACCACTCGTTGTGAGCTCGGCCGTCAATCTCGTTGACCGGCGGCTCGCCGATGTTGCCGACAGCGACGCTGGCCTCGCCGGCAGCCTTGAGCAGATAATCAGTCAGCGACGTGGTGGTCGTCTTGCCGTTGGTGCCCGTGATGGCAATCCAGTTATCGGGCGACAGGCGATAGGCAAACTCGGGCTCACCCATAATCTGGGCGGCATGTTCGCGCCCGGCCTTAAAGAAGCCCGAGAACTCCGAGATGCCCGGGCACGTCACGCATACGTCATAGGCGCCCTCGACCTGTTCGGTCCCATAGACAAACGACGCACCAGCAGCCTCGAGCGCACGCGTGGCGTCATTGGGTTCAGAGGTGCCACCGCCATACACGGTAACGGCACTTACGCGCTCGGGATGTGCCAGCGCCCAGCGGGCGACATCGAGACCGGATTTGCCCTGACCCAAAACGAGCAGGCTAAAGACATCAGCAAGAGGCATGAAAGACCACTATCCCAACTGGAAGAACAGGGCAAGGCCAACGGCACCAAAGGCAGCAGCGATAATCCAAAAACGGATGACGACCTTGGTCTCGGCCCAGCCCTTCTTTTCGAAATGATGATGGATGGGCGCCATAAGGAAGACGCGCTTGTGCGTAAAGTGGAAGTAGACAACCTGAATCATGACCGACAGGGTCTCAACGATAAACAGGCCGCCGATGATGAGGGAGACGACCTCGGTGTTGGTCATGATGGACGTGCAGGCAAACGCGGCGCCCAGGGCAAGCGAGCCGGTATCGCCCATAAAGATGCTCGCCGGATAGCAGTTGAACCACAGAAAGCCCAAGCAGGCACCGGCACACGCGGTGCAGAAGATGGACAGGTTCACGTCTCCGTGCAAAAACGCCATGGCAGCCATGGCGAGCATGGCAATCATGGAGGTGCCGCCAGCAAGACCGTCAAGGCCATCGGTCAGGTTCACGGCATTAGAAAGACCGGCGATCATCAGCCAGCAAAAGACAATGTAGAGCCACGGGAACGAAAGGCCGCAGATGGTGGTCGAAAGCACGCCAAGGTCAATCGTCAGGCCGCCGGGAAAACGAATCTCGGGGGCGACGCCGCACCAGTTAACGGCAAGTACCGTAAAGGTGACACAGATAATGGTTAGGCCGATCATCTTGGCATGAGGCGTCAGACCGAGCGAGCGCCCATGCGTAACGGAGGTCAGGTCGTCGATCAGGCCCAGCACGCCTGTCGCCAGCGTGGCGAGCAGCACGAGCACGAGCTCGGTGGTGAGCTTGCCCATCAGCAGGCAGGTCAGCGAAATCGCGACGAGAATGACAACGCCACCCATGGTGGGCGTTCCCTGCTTAACCAAATGACGCTTGGGGCCGTCGGCACGAACCTGCTGGCCGATACCCTCGACCTTAAGTAGCTTGATCCACCACGGCATGAGCAGCAGCGCAATGGCAGCGGCGATGCCAAGCCCCAAAAAAGCCTGATACGTTGGATACGAGGGATTGCCGAACATGGGCTAGCACACACCTTCCACAAAGCGGTCGAGCTCAACAAAGCGGGAACCCTTGACCAGTACAACATCATGTTTTTCAAGCGCGCCGCCCATGCGGTCGAGCACCTGCTGATAATCGGAGAACACCTGGATGCGGTCCTCGTCCATGCCCATCATGCGCGCGGCATCGGCCATAAGCTGGGCCAGCTCACCACCCACGCACGCCAGCATGTCGAGCTTCTTGGCGGCGGCATAGGCGCCCACGAGCTCATGCATGCGAGGAGCCTCATCGCCCATCTCGCCCATCTCGCCCAGGATCGCCATGCGAGACCCCGTGCACGAAAGCGAGCACAGTAGATCGAGGCCAGCAGCCATCGATTCGGCACTGGCGTTATAGGAGTCGTCGATGACGCGGGCACCGCTCTTGGCGCGCTTGATCTCCTGGCGGTGCCCGGTGATCGTGAGGCCCCTAAAGGCAGCATCGATCTGCTCGGGCGTCACGCCCAGGCGATAGGCAACTGCGGCGGCCTTAACGGCATTTGGGACGGACTGCACGCCGGGGATGGCAAGCATGGTATCGGTCGTCTCACCCTGGCCAAAATCGAGCGTAAAGACCGGACGGCCCTCGTCATCAACACGAATGTCGCGGGCACGGACCTCATCATCGTCCGAGACGCCGGCCAGCATCACATCGATACCAGCAGGCTGGGCGAACGTATCGCGAATGAACGGCGTAAAGTCGTCCTCACCGCCCAAAACCAGCAGCGGCAAGAAGTCGCCGGCGGCGCACATACCCTGGACAATCTCGGCCTTAGCGCGGGCGATGTTCTCGCGGCTGCCCAAAATGCCGATGTGAGAGGTACCAATCTTGCTCACGATGGCAAGGTTGGGATTGGCGGACTGGGACAGGCGCTCAATCTCGTGGAAATGGTTCATGCCCATCTCGAGCACCAGGACCTCGGTATCGGCCGGAGCAGAAAGCACCGTGAGCGGCATGCCGATCAGGTTATTGAAATTGCCCTTGGTGGCCCAGACACGATAGCGCTTGGCGAGCACGGCGGCGAGCACGTCCTTGGTCGTCGTCTTGCCGATGGAACCGGTAATACCAACGACCAGGCAGCCAAGCTCCAGACGGTACGCGTTCGCCAAACGCAGCAGAAAGTCCTCGGGATCATCGGTCAGCAAGATGGCACAGCCCTTGTCCTGCGCCAGCGAGACCAGCTCGGCCTCGGGCTCACGCGTCATCACGACGGCGCCGGCACCCGACTGGACGGCACGGGAAGCAAAATCATTGCCGTCGACGTTTTCACCGGGAAAGGCGACGAAAATCGTCCCTTCCTCGACCTGACGCGAGTCGATAACGCACCCGCGGCATACCCGATCGGCTTCTCCCGTCACGGTTCGGGCCCCTGTTGCGGCCGCGAGGTTGTTGACGGCGATCTCTATCATTGCAGCTCCCCTGTAAACCTAATAATGCTATCGGCGTATTGTATCCCAGCGCCGCACATGCGTGGTGCAGGGCATGTGAACACCCTCATATGGGACAACAAACCACGCCCCAAAGATTGTAACCCCCTACTTCGTGTGCGGGATACCCAGCACGTCGAGCGCGTTGGCCATAATGGACTGGAACGGCACCGCAGCGGCATCTGAGCCGCTCGGCGTTCCGTCGAGCGTGATATAGCACAGCACCTTGGGCGATTGTGCCGGCGCAAAGCCCATAAAGGACGACATGTAGTTCTCCTTGAGGTAGCCGCCGTTCTCGTCGGCTCGTTCGGCCGTACCGGTCTTACCCGCCACGTCATAGCCGTCAACCGCGCCGCCAACGCCCGTTCCCTCGGACACGACCGTCTGCATGCACGATGTCACCTGGGATGCGGCGTCCTCAGAAATCGCGCGTTCGCCTTCGCCCCAGTCCTTCTCGTCGCCTTTGCTGGACTTATAGAAGTGCGGGGTCATCATCACGCCGCCGTTGGCGATGCCGCCCACGGCACGTGCGATCTCAATCGGCGAGACGGACAGCGCCTGTCCAAAGCTCATCGATCCCAGCGTGGCGCCGTCATACTGGTCACGCTCCTTGACGATGCCCAGGCTCTCGCCCGGAAAATCGACACCAGAGCTTTGACCGATGCCCCACTTGTCCACATAGGCGGCAAAGTCGTCGGCACCGATCTTGCGCCCCACCAGGACAAAGCCCACATTGGACGAACGGCGCATCATCTCGCGCACATCCATGGTCATGCCATAGTCGCGCTTATCGGCATCGGTAACGGTATCGTCGCCCACCTTGATGCTCGCCGGCACCTCAAACGACGTACTCGATCGTACAACGCCAAGGGCAAGGCCGGAGCCGGCCCCGCGGCCACCGACCC
>DAWEIC010000065.1:0-3188 GCA_052364855.1 Collinsella sp. | reverse complement strand
CCGAACGCCCCCCAGGCGGAGCCCGCCGCCCGCCACGAGCGTCTTAAAGACCGAGCCGGGCTCGTAGGCGTCAGTGACCAGGCGCAGGTTCATATCCTCGGTCTTGGCGTTCTCCAGATCGGTCTGGTCGTAGGTCGGGTACGAGCAGGCTGCGAGAATTTCACCGGTCGTGGGGTCGGTGACCAAAGCCGAGCCGTTCTTGGCCTTTGTCTTCTCGACAGCCTCTGCCAGAGCATCCTCAGCCGCACGCTGGATATTGACGTCGAGCGTCGTCACGATATCAACGCCGTCGACCGCGGCCACCTTTTTATAGGCACCGCCCGCGATATAGCTGCCGTCCCTCGCGCGCTCGCGCACGAGAGAACCGTTCGTGCCGGTCAGAAGCTTGTTGTATTGCTTTTCGAGACCCGTCAAGCCGTCGTTGTCCACATTCACTACACCCAGCACCTGCGATGCCAGATTGCCGTATGGATATACGCGCTTCATGGCCTGCTCAAAAAGCACGCCGGGCAGGTTCTTCTTCTCCAGCACCGCAGCATCGTCTTCGTCCACTTGGCGCTTGATATACACCCAGGTGCCATCGGACTCGACGAGCTTGCGGCAGGTCTTTTTATCGATTCCAGTTGCCTTGACCAGCGCCGACACCGTCTTGTCAACATCCTCGACAAGCTGCGGGTTCACGGCGATGTTGCGACATTCGACCGACGACGCCAGCACGTTACCGTTGCGGTCGTAGATGGTGCCGCGTTTGGCATAGAGGGTCTGCGCAAGCAGGCGGCGCGCATCGGCACGCTCGCGCAGTTTATCGGCTTCGACAATTTGATAGTCGGCAAGGCGAAAGACGCCCAAGCCCAAGCCAAGCCCAATGAATCCCATGACGGCTTTGCGGCGAGGCAGAGGCGCGCCTGTGAGCCATTCGGTCAACGAGCTCTTGCGCGACCTGGTGTTATGCACTTGAGGGCCGCCCGAGCCGCGAAGTCGCGACGCCGGGTCGTTGCCACGGGACTGCCCGGCGTTGTAAGATTGCCGACCCGTTCCTTGATAACCAGAACGTCCCCGCGACGAGGGACGTCCAGAACCGCGGCCCCCATCGGAACCGCGGCGATAGTCATTTGTCATACTCAGCTACCGTCTTGCTACTGAGCGGTCGCGGTCGCGTTGGCGCCCGCGGCTGCATCCTGCGAAAAGTCAAGTGTAACGCTCTCGCTGGGCTCCACCATGCCATAAGCGCCCGCAAGGTCGCGAATGCGCGTGTCGGCGCCATAGACCGAATGCATGACCTCCAGGTCGGAGCTCTCATCGGTCGCCTTTTCGAGCGTGTTGGTAAGCTCGGCGTTGCTGTTGAGCACCTGGGCCGTAACGCCGGCGAGCGCCACGCGGGCGACGCCGATCGTCATGAAGATAGCCGCAATGATGCAAAACGTTTTAAGAACGCTCATGAAAACCGGGCTTACCGCCTGGTTTGCCTGACGGCCCGCGCCCGTGTAGACATCAAAGCGCGGCGTGCGCTGCTCACGGGGAGCAACGGGGGCCTGCGGCGTCTCACGATAGGCGGGCATGGCGTTCATATCATAGGCGAGTGCTGCGCTTGAAGTGTTGTAGCCCATGATATGCCGCCTCCCATCCCGAGTACGTTGGTAGTGTGTTTAAGCTTCGTTTATGGTGCGAGCGGGAGGTCCAATATCGCGCGGTCGCGCCTACAGACGCTGCGCCACGCGGATTTTGGCTGATCTCGCCCGAGGGTTGCGCTCAACCTCATCAGGCTGGGCAACCAAGGGTTTGCGAGTGATGACCTTGAGTATCGGCACGTTGCCGCACACGCACACCGGAATCTCCGGCGGACACGTGCACCCCTGGCTCATCTCCTTAAAGTGGTTCTTTACGATACGGTCCTCGAGCGAGTGATACGAGATGACGCAGATACGTCCGCCCGGGTTGAGCCACCTGGTGGCGGCATCAAGCCCTCTCTCGAGCACATCGAGCTCGTGATTGACCTCGATGCGAATGGCCTGGAAACTTTTCTTGGCCGGGTGTCCGCCATGCCGACGAGCGGCAGCCGGGATACCCGCCTTGATGATCTCGACAAATTGGCCGGTGGTTTCGATCGGTTCTTGCTCGCGGCGGCGCACGATCTCGCGCGCGATCTGCGAGGCAAACTTCTCTTCGCCGTAGACGCGTAGAATCCGGGCGAGGTCGTGTTCGTTATAGGTGTTGATGACCTCAGCTGCGTTTAAGGTGTTATTACCCGGATCCATCCGCATGTCCAATGGGGCGTCCTCGTTATACGAAAAGCCCCTGCCAGGGATATCGAGTTGCGGTGACGAAACGCCCAAATCGAACAGGAAGCCATCGACCCCGGGCACCTCGGCCGAGCAAAGCAGCTCGTCCAAGTCGCCGAAGTTGCCCTTCAGCAGCTGGTGCGGAACTCCGGGAACCTCGCGGTCCAGACGGGCGCCAGCGGCCTCGAGGGCCATGTCGTCCTGATCGACGCCGAGCAAAAGGCCCGTCTCCCCCACCTGCGCGGCCATCTTTACCGAATGGCCGGCACCGCCAAGGGTGCAATCGCAGACAACGGAGCCGCTCTTTAGCCGCAGCGACTCAAGCACTTCGCCGAGCATGACAGGTTCATGCCGATATTCTTGTGTCAAGATCCCACGCTCCATCCGTTACCCGTGCCTTGCCCTTACGAGAAGAAGAGGTCCAGCAGGGCCTCATCGTCATCGTCCTCATCGGCCGCGGCGCGATCCCAAACCTCAAGGTGGTCGTAGTTGCCCACAACCGTGACCTCGCGGTCGAGGTTCGCCTGCTTGCGGAGAGACTCGGAAAGACCGATACGACCGGCGCCGTCCACGTCCATCGACGTGGTGCGCTTGTTGATCGCCCTCATGAGCTTCTGGTCGTTAATGTCACGCGGGTTAAAACCCTCGTGGCCCTCACGACCCGCGAAGAGTCCTTCGACCCACTTATCGAAGGCCTCGGCAGAGAACACGTACAGAGCATCGACATCCAGGGCTTTGAACACGCGAACGTGCTCTCCAAGTTCCTCGCGAAGGGGTGCAGGCAGGGACAGACGACCTTTTGCATCGAGATTGCGCTCGTATGCACCAGTCATTCCCATGTGCGCCCTCCCCTCGGTTACTCAGATGGCACGTACGCGGGGAACCACCCCGCCTGTCGACGTCATTAAT
>DAWEIC010000064.1:0-8167 GCA_052364855.1 Collinsella sp. | reverse complement strand
TTGCCCAGACAAAAACCGTCCATCACGACGCTCAGTACAAGACCGTCCACCACGATGCGGTGACGCATCAGGTGTGGCATGACCCGGTGACGGAGGAGCACTATATCTGCAATCAGTGTGGTGCGGATATCACGTCTGACCCTTGGGGACACATTGACAACTCCCTTCTGAACGGCGGCAACTGCGGTGGTTATCATTCTTCCTATGTGACTGTGAAGCAGGGTTACTATGAAACCGTAACCGACAAGGCGGCATATGACGAGCAGGTGCAGCTGAGCGCGGCATGGAACGAGACCGTGACCACCGGGTATAAGTGCTCGGGCTGCGGTGCCACGAAGTAGCGGAAGCCGCCGAATTCTAGGCCGTAGCGGTCAAGCATCAGGTTGAGATCTATTGATGCCGCCGGGTGCATGGGTCTCAGTATCCTCCATGTTCCCGAGTCGCCTTGGCCAAGGCTCCAAGGGGCGCCGCCCCTTGGCGTGCAGAGGTTCGGGGATGGCACGAGGCATCCCCGAAAAAGCTGGCGCGGGCACGCCGATGGCATACCCGCGTTCTCTGTATGCGCCTCACCCCTCTCCGGCAACGTACGCGGTCCGGCCGCTCCCGCAGTCGATGCTCTCCACGTCGCCGAATCCGATGCGGACGGCAGCCCATCCGCCCCCGTCCTCCACCAAGGCGTCGGCCTCGTCGCGTGCTTCCGAGACGAGTCGCCCGAGTTCTGGCGACCCCTCCGGAGCGGTGCCTATCTCGAACGCCCCGCCCTCGCCGCGCGACTCGAACTCGACGACGACAGTCAGCCCGACGGCTCCGCCCGGGGACTTGCCGAATCTGCCCGCGGCGTCAAACTCGTCCATCTCCATGGAGCTACCTCCCCCTGACGGCGCTAAGCAACTTCGGCTCGAAGTGCTCGTCGCGTTCGATGGCGGCGAACCCCATCTGGCGGTTCAGCTCGGCCATCTCCTTGATGCTGAAGTAGCCGAGCTCGTCGTCGTAGCCCTCGACGAGGCCGAACGCCTCGTCCGTCCCATCGAACTCGAGCAGCCACCAGTCCCATCCGTTCACGCACGAGAAGTAGTGGACGTAGACCGAGGGGTCCTCCGCCCCGTCCTGCTCGTAGAGCCTCGGTAGCCCCTCCGCAATCTCCCTCGTCATCAGCTCCTGCATGTCTTCCTCCGTTTCCGGGCACGCTGCCCTGAACATCTCGCCCTTGCGGGCAAAGCCGAATGGCGACGCCGCGCGTCGTCGTCGGCTTTGCTCCCTGCAAAGCCGCACCGGAGCGAAGACGGGTCAAGGGAGTCCATGACGACCTCCACCAACCGGAGCGGAGCGGAGGTTTGTGCGGGGTCTCATGGGCCCCTTGACGCGGCGTAGCGGAGGTGCCACCCACGTAACGGATACAAGGTCATGACCGGCGAATGCCGCCGAAACGTTGGAAATCATGGGTCAAGCCTGAAGAGAGGCGGCCGCCCCTAACGGACGGCCGCCTTAGCAAGCCTTACTAATTCGGTTCTGGTATATGATCCGAGATGCCCGCTGGGCAAATCCCGACGATACTAGTGATAGTCGTTTGCGAAGGAGCCGTAGAAGAGCGCCTTACAGTCGACATCGCTATAGGACATGATGGCATCCTGGACCTCGGGGCGCAGGAGGTTGAGCACCTTGTACTCACCGTTTCCCATATCCCCCACAAAGAGCACCTGTTTGAAGACATCAGGGTACTCGCGCAAGTAGGTCACGTAACCTCTGAGCTTTGCCAGTGTGTCGCCGAGGAACTCGCCGTGGGGGTCGACGATGGACGGCCTGATGACGCCCTCTGCATCCTTCACGAAGAAGAGGAAATCTGGATGCAGGGCTTTGCGTCCCACCGAAGACATGTACGGGATCGAAAACGCCTTGGCAGACATGCTGCCCGACGGATTGCGATAGAAGGCAACCGTGCGATTCTTTGCCAATTCGTTCCTAACGATATAGTCTTCCGCCGGGTTCAGGTCGAGCGGGCAGAAGCCGTCCTCTTTCTGCACGATATGGCACGGATACTTAGCGAAGTCGTCCGACGTGCTGGTAGACGTGGGCCACTCTATCTTTGTGAGACGCTTGCCCTCGGTTTCACGGGCCAGCTCGTCGTAGCGTTGCTTTGCCGCGTCGTTAAGGTAGTCATAATCGCCAGATCCATCGACCTTATCGAAGTATCCCTTTCGGCATTGAGCCGCCCAGCCCTCGAGCGCATCAACGATGGCCTGCGTGCGAACCGCTGCGGCAAGGCGCAGGTCGCACTCGGGCCGCCCAAGCTCCTTGAAGTTGGCGCGACGATACTCATTCGCAAACTCCTTAGTGAAATGCATGTCGGCGTCGCGGGCGGCCTTCCTGAGGCCCTCGGCGTCCGTGCGAGCCTCCTCCTGCTCCTGGTCCTCGGTCTCGTTGAGCTTGTCGAGCGTGATCTTGACGGTCTCGGCAACCTCTACGTCGTGTTTGGCTTCGCGGTACTCGTCCTCGTTAGCAACGATGTATCCCTTGAGCTTCTGGACGAACTGTTTTTTCACGTCGGCTGCGGCATTGACATCGAGGCCGGTCTCGACAAGCAGAGTCGCCGTCTTAACCAGGCTCTGGAATTCGTTTCTGGCCTTCTTCGGAATGCGCTGGACGGGGATGGAATCGAAGGCTGTGCGGATGCCCTGCCACTCCTGGTGCGTGAAAGACTGCTCGCGCTTGGTGGGCGGCTTGGGCTTTGCCATGGGCACGGGTTTTACGACCGAGACGGGCTGGGTCGGCTCGGTCTGTGTGGAACTTGGCTCAGGGGTCGCAGGTTGCTGCGGGGCAGGCGCTGCAACGTAGTTGCCCGTTGCAGGCTGAGGCGCCGGCTCCGCTTCTGGCGCCGGGACGTCGACGGGCCCGACCGCCGAGGCAAGCGAGGGCTGCGTTCCCTGCATGTCCAACGGCTCCTGAATCGCGATGCCGGCAAGCGGCGCCTGGTAGCCGGGTTGTGCCTGCCGCGCCGCCTCGATGGCCTTCTCGTTCTCCTCGTACGCCTTGAGCTCCTGTTGGTAGTCGGCTTCGGACTTGGGCGCAGCCGCCGTGATGGTCACGGGGTTGAGAACGATGTTCTGCTTGCCGATGGAGCTCTCACCCATGTCGTCCTTGCGACCCATGAGGTAGTCGACCACGTCCTGAGTGCTCTCGGGATTGAACTGGGGCAGGTAGCAGGCGACGGAGTTCAAAAGATCATCGGATTCGATGCGCCGCGCAAGCGGAGTGCGTACCATACGTCCCACGAGCTGTGCGATATAGGTCGAGTCCGAACGCCTGCGCTGCGAGAAGATAACCTCCGCTCGCGGGCAGTCCCATCCGTTGGAGACAGCTTCCTTGGCGAAGAGCACGCGAATGCGCGAGGTGTCCTGAACGAACTCGGGCTCGACATAGGGAATGAGGTATTTTCCCGCCGCGATGTCCTTATGCTCGCCGAAGACGTTGGCGAACGACATCGCCTCGGAAAGGCCGGGGACCAGGCCCGTGATCTGGTCGCACATCTCAGCCAGGGCCGAGTTGCTCACGTTGTCCGCCGCTTGGATGAGCAGCAGCGGGTTGACGGGACTCTCGCCCTCACGGGCACAGTACTCGCCCCACTCGCGGCAGGCCAGGGCATACCGCTCGCACGCCATAGTGAGGTACTGGTGCTCGACTGGGTCGTCCTTCTCTGGCACGCGCAACTCGATGATGTCCTTGAGCAGACCTGACTCCTGGACCTCGCGAGGGGTCACAGCGACCTTTGGCATACGCACGCGATCGGCGCGCTGGTCCATGGCCGCCTCGAACCTCTGCGGCGTAGCAGAGACCCCGACGACGACGGGCATCGCCGCGCGGCCGTCCAGGCCGTCGATGAGGTTAGCATAGATCGTCGCGGTGCCGCGCTCACTTGATGCATTGGCCCCCAGGCCGCGGTGGGCCTCGTCTATGAACAGATAGAGGTTACGCTCCGGGTCCCTGATGGTGCGGTCAAGGATATCCCAGAACACGCGGCCGGAGTTGGCCTCACCACCCTTGGTGAGCAGGCCATTCTTGCTAAGCAGGTCCTTGCTGAGGAAATAGACATGGCGCGGTTCGAGAATGTCGTGCGCGGCTCCGAAGTCGTTGGTAATCGTGACCAGATGGCGCCTGTCGAGGATGCTGTCTGCCAGCTTGTCCGCCACGTTGGAAAAACGCACGCTCGTCTGCTCGTTCAGGCTCGGGGAATCCGAGAGCCAAAGAACAACGGCATTCTCGTCGGGCATGAGGCCCAGATCATCGTCTCCGAAGAAGAGTGCTTCGATCGTCGCCGCGCACATGACCGTCTTGCCCGAGCCCGTGGGAGATGCGAGGCACACCGAAGACAGTTCGCCGTCCTGCTCATAGCGTCGGCGCATCGACTGCAACTTGTTTGCCAGGGTCGCGACTGCCCCGGCTTGGAAATCCTTAAGTTCGACTCTCATGCTTACCTCACCGCATCCTCGGCGGCAATCTTGAACGATTGCAGGTAGTTCTCGTACAGGCGGACGACGTCGACCCCGGGCAGCTGTGCCTTGACGGAGGCGTATCGAGCCGTGTCGTCCGTGATCACATAAGCGCACCCTATGCTGGCATTCTGCTTGACGGCGTCTATGAAAGCGCCGACCGAAGCAAAGTCGAAAAGGACGGCGTAGGCGTCGACCATGGCAAAGCCCGGCTGCTCGTGCTTGATGATGCTGCCACGCGAACCAGCGCGCAGCCAGAGCAGGGGCGCGATCTCCTCGAAGGCCACGCCCAGCTCGACGGCGTCTGGGTCTGCGTAGGTGAGGTCAAAGAAGACGGCGTTTTCCTCGAAGCCGTCGGCCATGGGAAACTCGTCGGTGAACTTGTAGTCACCCTTGATGGGATCGCCCTCGGGCGTCTTGCCCGTGATGGCCGCCGTGACGCGAGGTTTGGTAACGTACTGGCAGATGCCCAGTGCCTCCCATTCGGGGTCGCCCTGGCGAAGACCGCGCTTGGTGAGCTTTTTGGATTCGTCCTCGGAGACCTCGTTGTTCGTTACGCTGATGGAACGCCTGCGCCCGCCGTCCTGATGGTTCAGACGCATGACGGCGTGCGCCGTGGTGCCCGACCCTGAGAAGAAGTCGACTATAAGGGCATCGGGCTTGTCGGCGACAACGGAAGCGATTGAGAGCTCGGTCGCATATAGGGACTTTGGAAATGTGAAGCGCCTATCGCCGATAAACTTTTTGATATATCGGCTCCCGTATTCACCGGCAGAGAACTGCGTGCCACTCCAAACGGTTGTTGGAATGGCAGAGCGTTCTCCCTGCTCTTCGAGAAGCAGGGACCCATCCTCAGCCTTGCCGATGAGTTTAATTTCTCCATTCTTGAGACGCTCCTCTTGGGAATCTCCTAGGTAAAGGAGGGAGTACCGATCACTCTTTTTGTTGTACTCACCTACTTTTGCGCACCCGCGATCAAGCTTGGCCTGTAGAGCATTCTGGGAGATCCTCCAAGTCGCCTCTCGGCCATCGGTCCTAATAGGCCAAACTGCCCTGAGACCCGTTTTTGTCGGTATCTTTGTCCAGTCTTGTTCAAGGGGGAGAGAAGCGCCGAGCTCCTTAATTGTCGCGGTCTCCTCATCGATATAGATGGGATAAAAGAGGTTCGGCCTTGCGGTGCGAGCGGCATTGGGACCGCCCCTCAGCAGCCGCTCCCAACGTACCTTACGTTGGGAGCGGCTGCTCGACGCGTCATCAGCCACTTTTTCCTCAAGTTCTCCGAACTCAACGGAATAGAGTCTGCGGTCCACTTGGCACGGCGCGGCGGTACCAAAAAAGCAAAAGACAGCGTACTCGTCAGCTCTCTTGAACTGGTTGCCGCGGGCAACCCCGTTCTTGTTTATGGTGATTGAAACCGTCTGGATACCGGTCGCGTTGGGAAAAACGCTCTCTAAAAGAAGCTCAAGCCTTGCATACTCCTTCTCATCGATCGTCACGATGAGCACGGAATCGTTGGGGTTGAGCAGCTGCTTGGCAAGCTTGAGGCGGCGCTCCATAAAGGCAAGCCACTTGGAGTGGCGATAAGCGTCGGAGCCGTCGACGTAATCGTTGTTATATTTCCAGTCGCGGGCGCCAGTGTTATAGGGCGGGTCAATATATATGCAGTCCACTTTGCCTGCATAGGCAAAGGCCAAGGTTTCAAGAGCATGGTAGTTTTCGCCGTTAATGACTACTTGATAGGGCTTATCGCCACCGCGCTCGACACGCCCAGTCTCTTTGAGGCCAGCATAAATCGGCTGGTCATATTCAGCAACAGGCACGACATCATCGACAGCAACGGAGCGGGGCTCACATTCGTTTTCGTCATATGAGGGCGATTGGTATGGCTTTAGATCAGCAACCCCCCCCCGAACGGTATTTACAAACCATAGCAGTTGGGAGTTAGAATCCTCTTTTTTACCACGCTCGGGAAGCACCTGTACGACATCGCCCTTCATGATAGGTTTGCCATAAAGGCGAAGTCGTTCTGGACGGTTGTGTTCAAATACAAGCCCAAACTGGCGCTGCGCCGCAAAGGCACGGATGTCGGCAGCGAGCTGACGATCGCCCAGCTTGACAGCACGATCAACAAGGTTCTGAACGACTGCTTGCGCCGTCTGAGACATCACTTCTCCCCCTTACACTTCTCGTCAATCCATTCGCGCAGGACCTTAGCCACTGTCTTATCCTGGCGCGCGGCATAGGACTTAAGAGCCCGCTTATCCTCGCGGGTTATCGAGAGCGTGAACTTATCCAGCTCCTTCGCGTTCTCCTTGAGTTGCGCTTCGGACATGCGGGCCTCCTTTGTTCAGTTGAATTGATTTTATACGTAATTACGTAATTACGTAGGCTAATTTGAGCCATGCAGCACTCAATCACTAGTCAGTATTCGTTGACAAGCCGTTGGGGATAACGAATATATCGAGGTAGACAGCCGTTTTTACCGTCTGTGAGTACCAGCAAATCGATACTCAAAACGTCGTGAGTACATTTTGAGTACCAGTCCGAGCGGCCTCTTGCGGGCGGACGCAATCTGCCGGTCAGCATTAATAAGAAATAAATTGATGGCGTTGCTTCGGTAATTGAAAGCACTTTAAAACATACCAGCAAACAATAATCCCAGCTAAACAGCTTGAGAGATTGCGCGGCTGGTTTGTATGTACCACATACACCACAATGCACAAGCACCCATGGCACGCAAATAAAAAACGAGGGAGGCCGTTTCCGACCTCCCTCGCAAAGGGCTATTTACTACTCCCACTCGATCGTCGCGGGCGGCTTAGACGTGATGTCGTAGCACACGCGGTTGGCGCCGGGGACCTCAGCAACGATGCGGCCGGAGATGCGGGCCAGGACGTCGTAAGGCAGTTTGGCCCAGTCGGCGGTCATGGCATCGCTGGACTCGACGGCACGCAGGATGATCGGGCGCTGGTAGGTGCGCTCGTCACCCATAACGCCGACGGACTTAATGTCGGGCAGAACCGCAAAATACTGCCAGCAGCTGTGCTCGGAGTTGCGCTCGCCGGTCTGCTCATACAGGCGCTGGTTGTAGGCGTCGAGCTCCTCGCGCACGATGGCGTCGGCATTCTTGAGGATCTCGAGCTTCTCCTTGTCGACCGCGCCGATGATGCGGATGGCCAGACCCGGACCCGGGAAAGGCTGACGGAACACGATGTGACCCGGCAGGCCCAGCGCCAGACCAAGTGCACGGACCTCGTCCTTAAAGAAGTGATCGAGCGGCTCAATAAGGTCGAAGTGCACGCCCTCGGGGAACGGGATCAGGTTGTGATGGCTCTTGATGGTGGCCGTCTTGCCGCCCGTCTTGCGAGCGCCGGACTCGATGATGTCGGGGTAGATGGTGCCCTGAGCCAGGTACTTGACCGGCTTGCCATCGGTCTCGAGCTGCTGCGCCACGGCGAAGAACTCTTTCCAGAACTGCGTACCGATGATGCGGCGCTTCTCCTCGGGCTCGGTCACGCCGGCCAGAAGCTCGGCATAGCGGTCCTCGGCGTGGACGTGGATAAAGTCGACGTCAAACTGCTTGGTGAAGACCTCCTCCACCTGCTCGGGCTCGCCCTTGCGCAGCAGGCCGTGATTAATAAACACGCAGGTCATCTGCTTGCCAATGGCACGGGCACCAAGCG
>DAWEIC010000063.1:6801-8379 GCA_052364855.1 Collinsella sp. | reverse complement strand
TGCTGTTTATCGACGAGATCCACCGCCTCAACCGTTCGGTCGAGGAGGTCCTGTATCCCGCGATGGAGGACTTTGCGCTCGATATCGTAATCGGCAAGGGTCCGGCGGCTCGCTCGATTCGCCTTGACATCCCCAAGTTCACACTGGTGGCGGCGACGACCCGCTCGGGCATGCTGACCGGTCCGCTGCGCGACCGCTTTGGCATCTCGTATCGCCTGGATTACTAACCGTCGAGGAGCTCGCCCAGATCGTGACGCGCTCAGCGACCATCCTGGGCGCGACGATTGACCATCCCAGCGCGCTCGAGATAGGCTCGCGCTCGCGCGGCACGCCGCGTCTTGCAAACCGTCTGCTCAAGCGCGTGCGCGACTATGCGCAGGTGCGCGGTAACGGTCCCATCGAACTCGACATTTGCCGTCAAGCGCTCGAGTTCTTCGAGATCGATGAGCTTGGCCTGGACTGGATGGACATCCGTATTTTGGAGACGCTTGCCAAGACGTTCTCCGGTCGCGCCGTGGGCCTGACCACGCTTGCCAGCGCGGTAGGCGAGGACCCGGGCACGCTTGAGGATGTCTATGAGCCCTATCTGCTGCAGTGCGGTCTGATGATCCGTACGCCCCAGGGCCGCCAAGCAACCCTTCGCACGTTTGAGCATTTGGGGATCGAGCCAACCGTTTAGGGATGGTTTTGTTTTGGCAGGCTGTTAGGCTATCGCTGGGCATTGGATAAACATATCGCCATTCATCGGTTACGGGTGTTTTTCTATTGCGCGCCCGTGCTATGCTGGATTGGTCTTTTTCTCATCCGGTAACGAAAGGACCGCCCATGCCTACTGACATCGAAATCGCACGTTCCGTCACGCCGCTGCCTATTACCGAGGTGGCTAAGAACGCCGGCGTTGACGTTAAGCATCTGATTCCGTACGGCTTCGACAAGGCTAAGGTCGACTACTCCCTGCTCAATGAGCCAACTGATCATCAGGCTAAGCTCGTCCTCGTGACCGCTATCAACCCCACGCCCGCCGGCGAGGGTAAGACCACCACGACCATCGGTCTTGCCGACGGTCTGCGCCGTCGCGGCGTCAAGAGCGCCGTGGCTCTGCGCGAGCCTTCGCTCGGTCCCGTCTTTGGCGTGAAGGGCGGTGCCGCCGGTGGCGGTTGGGCCCAGGTTATCCCCATGGAGGACATCAACCTGCACTTTACCGGTGACTTCCATGCCATCGGTGCCGCCAACAACCTGCTGGCCGCTATGCTCGACAACCATATTCAGCAGGGCAACCAGCTCGGTATCGACGTTAAGCGCATCACCTGGAAGCGCGTCGTCGACATGAACGACCGTCAGCTCCGTCACGTCATCGACGGCATTGGCGGCAAGGCCCAGGGCGTGCCGCGCGAGGACGGCTTCGACATTACCGTCGCCTCCGAGATTATGGCAATCTTGTGCCTGTCCACGAGCATTAACGACCTCAAGGAGCGCCTGGGCGAGATCGTCGTCGGCTACAGCTTTGCCGGCGAGCCCGTCCGCGCTCGCGACCTTAAGGCTCAGGGCGCCATGGCTGCTCTGCTCAAGGACGCGCTC
>DAWEIC010000063.1:0-6791 GCA_052364855.1 Collinsella sp. | reverse complement strand
GCGTTTGTCCACGGCGGTCCCTTCGCCAACATCGCCCACGGCTGCAACTCCATCATGGCCACCCGCATGGCCATGCGCTTTGGCGATGTTGCCATTACCGAGGCCGGCTTTGGTGCCGACCTGGGTGCTGAGAAGTTCCTCGATATCAAGTGCCGCATGACGGGCGTTCGTCCCAGCGCTGTCGTGGTCGTTGCGACTGCCCGCGCGCTTAAGTACAACGGCGGTGTCGCCAAGGCCGACCTCAACGAGGAGAACCTTGAGGCCCTTAAGGCCGGCATGCCCAACCTGCTGCGCCATGTCGACAACATTCAGAACGTGTACGGCCTGCCCTGTGTGGTCGCCATCAACCGCTTCCCGACGGACACCGAGGCCGAGCTGGAGCTCATCGAGTCCGAGTGCCAGAAGCTTGGCGTCAACGTTAAGCTGTCCGAGGTCTGGGCCAAGGGCGGCGAGGGCGCGCTCGACCTGGCCGATGAGGTCATGCGCCTGATCGAGCAGCCGAGCGAGCTCAAGTTTGCTTACGAGGACGGTGCCGATGTGGCCGACGCCCTCGAGGCCGTTGCCACCAAGGTTTACCGTGCCGACGGCGTTGACTTTACGCCGGCTGCCAAGCGCCAGCTCGCTGAGCTGCGCGAGAACGGCTTTGGCAACCTGCCGGTGTGCGTGGCCAAGACGCAGTACAGCTTTAGCGACAACGCTAAGGCCCTCGGTGCCCCCGAGGGCTTCCGCATCACCGTGCGCGAGCTCAAGGTTTCCGCCGGCGCTCACTTCGTGGTCGCGCTGACCGGCAGCGTTCTGACCATGCCGGGCCTGCCCAAGGTTCCCGCGGCCGAGAACATCGACGTCGACAACGACGGCAACATCACCGGCCTGTTCTAAGCCCGCTATTCATAGCCGCTTGCCCGCCCCGCCGCGCCACCAAGGCCCGGCGGGGCTTTTTATCCCGAGGACCGCGCATGTCTTGTAGATACCGGCGGGCACTGCCCATCATAGGCTTTTGCGCGGGTAGAATGCATGGATAACTCGATGCTTGCAGGCGACGGAAAGGAAACGTTGCATGGACCAGGATAAGACGACCGTAATGGGTGGCTACGGCTCCGCGCAGGCGGGTAATAGCGCCGATGCGACCCGCGTTGTGGCAAATCCCGGCTGCGTCGCGCCCGACGCGACCCAGGCCACGGCCGAGCCCACGCGAGTTATGGGTTATGGCAACGCGGCGCCGGACCCTTACGCTGTCCCTTCGCAAAGCCCCTACGGCAACGTGGCACCAGACCCGTTTGATTACGCGCCGCAGGACCCCTATGCCAGTTCCGCGCCGGACCCTTACAGCGATTTGTCGCAAAATTCCATTCCGCAGCCTCAGCAGACGACGTATATGCCGCGTACGGCACAGGCCCAGCCTCGTTATGACTCGCGCGATTCGCGTGCGCGCCAGCCCTATCGCGAGTATCCCAAATCGATTCCGCAGTATGGCGAGGACGAGGGGGAGAAGCCCTCGCGTTCGTCGAGCGTTATTAAGAAGATTCTCATCGTACTGGCGATCTTCTTTGCCTTATCGGTTGTGTTTGCCATCGTGTCGGGCATGCTCAATAAACGAGGCGCTTCAACCGATACGACGGCAGAGCAGACCGAGGCTACCCAGTCCGGCGCTGTGGACCTGAGTGATATCCCGGGACAGTACTGGTCTAACGCCAAGAAGCTCCTCAAGTCGCGCGGGGCCGACCTTTCGAACGCCGTGATTCTGACCGAGGATGGCTCGACGCCCGTTGTCGATGCCAATTGGGTCGTAACGTCTGCCTACTATAACGACAACGGTAACCTGGAGGTTCAGCTTACGCGCAAGGACAGTTCGTCGGGCAATGTGTCCGGCGATCAGAGCGGTACGGACAGTTCGAGCTCTAATACGCTGGAAGACCTGAGCAACAAGGCCCAGGAGCTGGGAGACAAGGCCCAAGAGCTGGGCGATACGGCCCAAAACCTCGGCGACACCGCGCAGAACCTGGGCGACATGGCGACGGATGCCTGGAACGCGCTGCAAAACGGCATTTCGGGCGCACAGGGGAACTAGCGGCTGAGCTGCTAGAGCCTTAGCGGTGCAAACAAAAACGGGACGCAGTGTCGCGTGACCGGGCGCATGTGCGCGCTGGTCGGCGGTCCTGCGTCCCGTTTTGCCGTCGATTACAGTTGCTCGGCCGGGCGCTCGGGCGAGCTAAAACCCGAGTCAAACGTGACGACGCACGAGGCGTCGGGCCGGCGCTCGTGCACGATGCGCGTGACGAGTTCCAGCAGCTCCTCGTCGGATATGTCAAAACCGTCGGGGCGCACCAGGTCAAACGAGACGAAGCCGTCGTGCTCGTGCAGGTCGTGGATGGAAAGTGCGGGGTCGATCTGCATGATGCCGCGCTTGACCCAGCCGCGCAGGTCGTCGCTGGTTGTCGCGATGGGGTCGCAGTGCAGCGTAATATCGATGCCCATTTGATGCTTGATATCGTGCTCGATGGTGTCCAGAATCTCGTGGTGCTCAAACGCATCGCTCTCGCCGGGCATCTCCACGTGTGCGCTGGCAAACTGGCGACCGGGGCCGTAGTCGTGCACCATGAGGTCGTGGGTGCCTAGCACTTGCGGATAGGACATGATTTTGTCGCGAATCTCCTGCACCAGCTTGGGGTCGGGCGCCTGTCCCAGCAGCGGGCTGATGGCATCGCGCACCAGGCCCATGCCACTGACGCAGATAAAAATGCCCACGCCCAGGCCGGCCCAGCCGTCGAGGTCGAAGCCGGTTGTCTGTGAGATGAGCGCCGCCGCCAAGACCGAGCCCGAGGTGATGACATCGTTTTTGGAATCCTGCGCCGTGGCGATGAGCGTCTCGGAATCAATACGGTCGCCCAGCGCGCGGTTGAACGCGGCCATCCAGAACTTGACGAGCATGGACGCGACCAGCGCCGCAACGGAAATGAACGTGTAGGCGGTGGGAGAGGGCTTGATGATTTTGGTGATGGATTCGAGCACCAGGTTGATGCCGACGGCGCAAACGAGGACGGCGACAAACAGGCCGGCGAGGTATTCGTAGCGACCATGGCCATAAGGGTGACCTTCATCGGCCGGGCGACTGGCAAGCCGGAACCCGAGCAGGCTCACGATGTTGCTCGAGGCATCGGAGAGGTTGTTGAAGGCGTCGGCGACAAGCGACACGGAACCGGCGAGCAAGCCCGCGATGCCCTTGGCCAAGCACAGCGTGATATTGAGGCCGATGCAGATGAGGCTTGCGGCAAAACCAGCATTGGTGCGGCAGGAGGTATCGACCGGCTCGCTTTCGCTGCCGGGAACAAGCGTATGTACCAGCTGATTTACAAATAGCATAACGGTCTTCCTCACAATCATGGTTAAGGGGATAGTGTAGCTCGAGCGGTCGCATTGCGTGCCAATGTTCAGAAAATGCAGTAATGGTCTACCTGCGCTAACGAGTGACGTGGGGCGGGCTGCCGGCGGATTTTCGCTGCCGCCCCTAAACGTTTGTCCTAGCGTCCAATTTTGGGCCACATGGGTATGGGCATGCGTCTGTTTGCTCGACATACTTAATGTCGACAGTCCCTGTGCAAAGGAGGACGTTTCCATGGACGAGATGTTTGCCATTAAATGCCAAAACTGCGGCGGTCCTATGTACTCGCACCAGGCAAAGCGCAGCTTTGAGTGTGCCTATTGCGGAACAGTCATTCCGTGGGAGGCCGATGCGGGGGAGCCCAAGAGCGCCCTGGGCATTCGCCATACGCCGCTGACGGTGGTGGACGGGCTGCTCAAGCTCACGCATGTCTCGCAGCTCGAGCGCCCGGAGGACCCGGACTGGTATTTCTTCAATTCGCACTGGCGCAATCAGTCGGTTCTTGAGCATCTGCTGTGGGAGGACCGCGGTACCGCGCAGGAGTTCCAAGAGGCCACACACGTGAGCATTCCCTGCCCCTTCTGCGGCGCGTCCTTTGAGGGCGAGTCCACCCAGCGTGTATTTGAATGCCCGTCGTGCGGCAACAAGATTGGTGTGGCCGACTTGCTCAAACCCGGCACGTTTAGCAAGCGCCTGACCATGGGCGTGGGTGCCGAGTATGTGCCAGAGCAGGGCATTCCGTGTGAGATTTCCCCACAGCAGGCGCGTGCCAACGCGCTGCAACTGGTGCGCCAGTATCCGGACGCGTTTGCCGGACACGATGTAGAAGATGCGATTCAAAACGACATGATGCTCTTCTATTTCCCCATGGCGCTGGCGGACCTGCGTATGATGGCGTCCTTCCCGGGCAAGGGCCTGAGCAAAGAGACCCTGGTGTACTACGAGGTGCTCGATTGGGCATACCCCAGGGCCAACTACCTGGACGTTCGCCTTATGGGCATTTTGGAGCCGTGGGACTTTGCCAAGGTGGGGCCGTTCGATCCTGCCATGCAGGAAGGCGACTTCCGCGTCGTCTCCGTCGATGCGTCCACCAAGGACCAGGTGGTCATTGACAAGCTGGCGCTCGACGTTGCGGGCAACGATGCCGAGGCGACCCTGGGGCTCAATAAAAAGAGCATCCGCACGTGGGCGCGCAAGGCTCGCAAGCATAAGGACGGTCTGGTGATGGTGCCGGTCTACTTTGTCGATCGCCCGGCGTCGGATGATCGTGATGGCGAGCAGGTGCGAATTGCCGTGAACGGTCAGACGGGCCGCGCAGCCGCGGTGGTGTTTAGCGACAAGCGCGAGACGCATATCGTGGCGCCGCTCAATCCAAGTGTGATGCTGTCGAGTGAAAGCACCGTGCACGCCACGCCCATCGAGGTCAAATACGTCAAATCGCCGTTCCTATACCAGATCGTCCGCCGCGGAGGCGGCGAGCAACCGCGCCAGGTGGCAGCCGCAGTCGAGGGCTCCTACCGAGAGGAAAAGCCCAAGCGCAAAGGATTGTTCGCTGCGATCTTTGGAAAGTAGGGGAGCGGTGCCGGTTGGCACTGCGACGCGAAAGCCGAGGTTACGGGGGCAGCTCGCGGGAGTGCGAACTGCCCCCGTTTTTGCGCTGCGTGGAAGTGCCGGGCACTTCATTAAATGCCCTCGCTCGGAGCGTTAGCGTTGAGCAATATTATGCTTGTCGAGGTCTTCTAAAATTGTCTGCCCACGGTGGCGGCATCAAAATAAGAGGGACTCTGAAGCTGCTCTAGTAGACCGCTCCGGGCTCGGGCTTAATCTTGGATGGCTTACCGGTCTTCAAACACTTCTCTATTTCGGCGATAGGGTCGCTCATGCAGTAGGCGTAGCACCTCTCATGGAAGGTCTGCTCATACTCACGCATAAGGCGGTCCAGCTTCGCGCTGTCCTCCTTGCTGAGGTAGATGTACATCTCAGCTCCTTTTCAGCTGGTTCAGCATATCATCGTTTTGGGAGTATGCGGCAGACGATAGCGCGGTGGTCGTTCCTAGCCATTGACGCTCCTGACGCCGTGCTCGATTTCCCAGTCGATACTGCGCTTCCATGCCTCTTCCCACGTTTTCGGCGGGTTTTTCTCGCTCTTCCTCGAGCAGAGCCTCGAGAGCCTCATCGGGAACGTTGGAGAGCCTATCAGGTCGGTCGTCGACCCCAAAGGAGTCATAGTCTACAGCTTTTCCCATTTGATGCCGCGGCTCCTTTATAAGACCTCATCGTTTCGATTATCGCGTCGTAATCGCTCGGTCCCATTTTACGCGTCTGATTTATTGATTTGTGTTTGGGGCAGTGTCGGTCTAGTTGGTAATCAGGGGCTCGGTATTATTCGGCCGCCGTCTCCCTCACCCTTTCGATGCGTTAGTAGCGTTCTGTATAATGACATTTATTGTCGAAACGGGTGCTAGGAGCGCTTGAATGAGAATAAAACGTGCGTTGCTTGCTGTGCTGTGCGCCGTCGCTGCTCTATCGGTTGCATTGCCCACAATCACACTGGCGGATGATTCAAGCAGCAACGGTTCCAAGGACAACAAGTACTACTATGACAAGGTTGTTAACACGGGCCTGGACAATGGCTATTCGGAATCCAATAGCATCAAAGAGGGCGACCCCCACTTCGGATGGAAGCTCGGCAGGTTCGTCGTCAGCGGCTTCACGAGCAGAGCGGGCGACGATGTTCCTGTGTTTCTTAAAAACAGTGGCGATCAGGTTGAGCTCAGCTTTCAGCTCAATCAGAATATCGATTCCCTGAACGGGGACAATAAAAGAAAAATCTCCGGCGACGAAAACGGGTACGACGAGTATTTCGGCATTCCCAAGACTGATTTCGGTCACGGTACCCTCATAACCAAGCATACCGATTACCAGAACGCCTCAACCGAGCCCACCGTCAGCACTGAATACCTTTCGAGCATAGAAGTCGGCGCCAACACCCATATCGACATGTATGAGGAGGGCGATTACGAGGTGGCTCTCGACTACGAGATCGAGTCGCCAGGCCTCCTGCCGTTCAGGCCGGCTTACAACAACTATCGCATCTTCTTCAAGTTCAAGGTGCGCAACAGCAACACCATGATGTTCCTCTTCGACACTGCGACGAATGACGAGTTGTTCAACGGCTCAGTCACCTCGAGTGGCTTCCGGATTGACATGGCTGGGTCACACTATCTTGACGTGAGTGTGAAGAGGGTTGATTTCCGATCTCAGCCGAACACATTGAGCAAATAGGCCATTCCCGCAGTTAGCTGAACGCCCCCGCGGCCCCTCCTGGGGTCCGGGGGCGCCGTTTTCCCAGTTGATGGAACGGTGGAGATGTGTTTCGATGGGTCCGGTGGCCATGCTCCGCCCTCCGCCC
>DAWEIC010000062.1:0-8549 GCA_052364855.1 Collinsella sp. | reverse complement strand
GATTCACGACGTTGTTTATATTAACTCACATCAAACGGTTTTTCATTATGTTTCGCACGAATTGTTGGACAGATGTCGTTCCTGTACGCTCGCCCGCCGGGCGGGGCGGTTAAGTTTGCTGCTCTACAGTCCTGCGCAAGACGGAAAGCACATTAAGTGCTTTCCTTTGCGTGCGGAACTCGCGACAAACTTAACCGCCCCGCCCGGCGGGCGAGCTGCGGAAACTCGGTCGGTCCAGAGCAATATCGTGCGAACGAAATTCTGGCTGATGATCTGTTCGCGACAAAGACTCGATAGGTGGTCCCCTCTATGCCCCTTATGTAAGTTGCGGTGAAATAGGGACTGGATTTGGGGTTGAAACGGTTAAACAGTCCCTATTTCACCGCAACTTATGGGAGGGGCAAGAAAAAAGGCGGGGGCTCCTGGTGGAGTCCTCGCCTTTTGTACAGGGGGCGATGTTAATCGCTAGCCGTGGGGTTAGACCAGACGGGCGTTGATCGTCTTGGCGATCTCGGCGGCGTCGGTGGAACCCTTGACGGTGGCACGGAAGTCCTCGTCCATGAGCGCCTCGGCGACCTTGGACAGGATCTTGAGGTGCGTGGTGCCAGCCTGTGCACCCGGGATGAGCAGGGCGATGGCAACGTTGACGGGAGCGCCATCCATAGTGTCCCAACCGGTCACGCCAGAGTCGTCCTTGACGACGATGACGGCAGCCTCGGTGATGGCGTCGGACTTGGCATGCGGAATGGCGAAGCCCTCCATCATGCCCGTGGTGCCCTCGGCCTCGCGGGCCAGGAAGGCGTTCATCACGGCGTCGGCATCGCCGGCGATACCGGCCTTAACGGCCTGGTTGGAGACAAAGCTCAGAGCCTCGTCACGAGAAGCGAAGTCCTCGGCGACAAAGACGTTCTCGACCTTCACGAAGTCGGCGGCCTCGGCCTTCGGAGCCTCGACAGCGGCGGCCTTGGGAGCCTCGACCGGCTTGGCTGCAGGAGCGGCCTTCTGGTTCTTCTCGAAGTCATACTTCTTGAAGGCGACGAACAGGATGCCACCGACCACGGCGCCGATGAGGATCGCGAGGACCCACTGCGGGCCGTTCTCGACAACGGGCAGGACCAGGAAGCCGCCGTGGGGCGCCGGATCGTGAACGTTGAAGAAGATGGTCAGGATGGAAGCGATGGAAGAACCGAGCATCATGATGGGCATGACGGGCCAGATGTTCTTGGTCATGAACGGAATGGCGCCCTCGGTGATGTGGGTGCAACCAAGGATGAGGTTGACGATACCAGCGTCATGATCCTCCTGGCTGAAGTACTTCTTGCCGACGATGACGGCGAAGGTAGTGATCAGCGGCGGAACGATGCAGGCGGCGGAGACGGCAGCCATGAAGTTGGTGCCGAAGTTGTAGGTCTCGGTGCCGACGCCAGCTTCGAGAGCGGTACCGAGCAGGAAGGTACCAGTGGCGTAAGCAGCCTTGTTGACCGGGCCGCCCATATCAAAGGCGCACATGCAGCCGATGGCCAGGCCAAGGATCACCGGACCGGAGTTACCGAGGCTCTGCAGGAAATCCATCATGCCCTGGTTAATGGCAGCCATGGGGCCGGAAATACCGAGCATGACCAGGCCGACGATGGCGGTGGAGCACAGCGGATACAGGAAGATTGCCTTCAGGCCATTAAGGCTCGCGGGAATTTTAGAGAAAACCTTCTCGAGCAGCAAAATGACATAGCCGGCGAGGAAGCCGCCGACGATGCCGCCCAGGAAGCCAAAGCCCACACCCGAGCCTCCAGCGTCGATCATGCCGGTATCGGCGTTAACGGGCAGGCCCTGGATGGCAATCATACCGGCGACGAAACCGGGGACGAGCGCCGGGCGCTTGCCGATAGACTCGGCGATGTAAGCGGAGAGCACCGGAACCATGAGGTTCATGGCGATACCGCCGATAATCTTGAGCATCGCGGCAAAGCTGTTGTAGTCGGCAGCCGTCGAATCAAAGGACGTGATGCCCCACAGGAACGAAATGGCGGTCAGAACACCACCGGCAACGACGAAAACCAGCATGTGGCTGACGCCATTCATGAGGTGCTTGTAGATGACGTGGCCGATGGACTCCTTCTCCTCGACCTCGTCCTCAACATCGGCAGCAGCCGCAACCGTGTCGTCGCCCTTGGCGGCGAGCGCGCGGTCGATCAGCTTACCGGCGGCCTCGACGGACAGGGCCTTGGAAACACCAACAGAAACCATGGGCTTACCGGCGAAACGCTCCGCCTGGACATCCTTGTCGGCTGCGACGACGACGGCCTTGGCACCAGCGATCTCACTCTTGGTGAGCTCGTTCTCGACACCGACCTGGCCATGAGTCTCGACCTTAATGGTCAGACCTCGCTCGGCAGCTGCCTTCTCCAGCGCCTCCTTCGCCATGAAGGTGTGCGCAATGCCGGTCGGGCAACCGGTCGCGGCGATGATGTCAAACTTAGCCATGTGTCCCTCCTTCTTGAGTACAGCGCCCGCGGGCGCTCCCCTATACGCGCTTCAATGCGCGTTTTCCACACTTGAAAGATACCAACCTACCGTCCGCGTGAGAAGAGACAAGGCGCAATTCTCCGGTGAAAGGTTCTTTCATAACCGTAAACGGTAAGTGAAAGTTTACCATCAACACTTGAAACGGCAAGGTGTATCTTGTAATTGAAACTGCCCATATACTATGGCATGAAAAACGAGTCCGATTTTCATGCCAACCAGGAGCCATCCATGACCGATAGCAGCAAGAGCGCGCTCTCCCTTATTAGCACGCACAAAGGGTACAGCGATTCCGAGCAGCGCATTGTCGACTATATATTGGAGCACCAGTCCGAGGCGCCGCGCCTTACGGCCGCCCAGCTCTCACGAGCCGCTGCCACGTCCGAGGCGACGGTTTCGCGCTTTTGCCGCAAGCTGGGCTTTGGCAGCTTCCGCAGTTTTCAGTTTTCGTTGGCGCGCGACTTGGAGAGTCAACGCAACGAGGGCCTGACCGACGAGGTCTCGCTCGACAACATGGAGCAGAGCCTTAAAAATATCCTCGCCGCCAAGGTGAGCGAGCTTAATGCGACCATCGACGGCATTGATCACGACACGTTAGCCGCAGTTGTGCACGCACTTAAGAATGCCGGCGTTATTGAGTTCGCCGCCGTGGGCAATACGAACGCGGTCGCGCTCGATGCGACGTTTAAGTTTTCACAGCTGGGCCTGCGCTGCATGGCGAGCACCATCAGCGAGACCTCGATTGGTTTCGCGCTCACGTTGCGCCCCGGCGACGTTATCGTGCTGATCTCGAACTCCGGCAAGTCGCGCCGTTTGAATCGCATGGCAAAAGCAGCTCGCGACTGCGGTGCCACCGTGGTCGTCATCAGCAGCGACAGCAAGTCTCCACTTGCTCGCCTGGCCGACTACACCTTTAATACCGTCAATCACGAGGCGCTGCTGACAACGGGCGATTTCGCGTTCTCCAAAATAAGCGCCACGATGATCATAGAGGTCATCTACAACTTCCTGCTGCCCGAAATCGAGGACGCCCGAGAGCACATCAGCTACTACGAGGAGCTCATCCAACCGGATAAGGTCGTGGAGTAGGTTAATCGGGGAGCCGATAGACGCCTCTCGCCACGAAACCGGCCCATCTACTACGTTTTATCCGTATGGCCCAACCACATACCAAAAATAGAAAAAACCGCAGGCATTCTACCTGCGGTTTTCTTTTTGCAATTCTTGACCTGCTTGCCGATAGCCTATCAAACGTAGTAGATGGGCCGGTTTCGTGGCGGGAGGGTCGGACATGCATGTGGCGGCTCGGCCTAAGCACGCGCTTCTTCGAGCATCTGCTTTGCGTGGGCCAAGCTTGCCTCGGATTGATCGCCGCTCAGCATACGGGCGATCTCTGCGGTACGGGCATCGCCGGTCACCTCGTCCAGGTGCGTTTGAGGAACGTCGCCGGGCTCTTTACTGACAACGTAATGCTTGTCGGCCATGACCGCAACCTGCGCCAGGTGTGTTACGACAATCACCTGATGCGTGGCGGCAAGATCGGCCAGCACACCAGCAAGAGCACGAGCCGTGGAGCCGCCGACACCGGCATCGACCTCGTCGAACACCAGCGTGTTGACGCCGTCCGCATTACCGAGGACAACCTTGCTCGCCAGCATCACGCGGCTCAGCTCGCCGCCCGACGCAATGCGGCGCAAGGGACGCGGTGTCAAGCCGGCGCCGCTGCGATATAAAAGCTCGTAGCTCGAAGGACCCGCTGGTGTCCACTCAGCGCGAGGGAGATCACGGGACTCCCAGAACAGTTCAGCGCCGCCCATCTCCAGGCGTGCCATCTGACGACCAACCTCATGACAAAAACGCGGGGCCGCCGTATTGCGTGCACGCTTAAGCGCCTTGGCGGCGGCGAACAGTTCACGCTCCGCCGCGCCAAGCGCTTCGCGAGCCTTCTTGATCTGCTCATCACCATCGTCTACCAGCGACAACAGCTCTTGCGAGCGATCGCGCATGGCAAATACATCGTCCATGGTGGGACCCCACTGACGCAGCAGACCCTTGAGGTCGGAATACCGTTCGCGCATACGAGCCAGCTCGCGAGGGTCAAACGCAACGCCATCGCGATAAGCACGCAACTCGTTGGCGCAATCCTCGAGTGAGATGCAGGCATCCGAAAGGGCATCGGCGATGTCGCCCAGCTTGCGATCAACAGTTGCCATGCGCGACAGCTCTGCCACGGCGCCATTCACGGCATCAAGCGCTCCCCCTTCGGCAGCAAGCGATGCATGGGCTTCGTTAGCCGTGGCCACCAGAACCTCGGCATGCTCGGAGCGCGGCAACTGCTCCTCGAGCTCCTCATACTCACCCGGCTTGGGATCGACCTCGGCGATGCGCTCCAGGGCGAAGCGCGCCTCCTCGATGCGACTCCCCTGCGCACGCGAGGCCTCTTCAACGCGACGGACCTCTTTAGCAGCCGCACGCGACGCCTTGAAGCAGACACGGTACTTTTCCAGCGCCTCGAGTGCCGCGCGCCCAGCCCAGGCATCGACCATGGCAACATGGTGCGCCGGATCGAGCAAGCGCTGATGCTCGTGCTGACCGCACAGGTCCATCATCACGCCGACGCGCTCCGAAAGCTCGCGCACGCTGGCGATGCGGCCGTCTATTTTTACGCGGCTGCGGCCCTCGGCAGAAAGGCTGCGCTGTACGGTAAAGCCCTCCGTGTCGTGCGGTCCGTCGAACAGGCGCGCCTCGACGCTGGCAAGCGCCTCGCCCTCGCGCACCGTCGACGAATCCGCGCGCTCGCCCAAAATGAGCTTGAGCGCCGAGAGTAGTGCGGTCTTACCGGCACCGGTCTCGCCGGTCAGAACCGTTAGACCCGCGCTTGGCACCAACGTCGCCTCGCGAATGAGCGCAATGTTGGAAACCTGCAGCTCATCGATCATGACGCACTCCGTAGAACACGCGGCTCACCGAGTTGTAGAAGCTCTCGGGGCCGTAGTCCAGCAGCAGCACATCGCCGGGACCGCGGCGCACGGCCACGCTCTCGACCGTGCCGTCGCAGGTGATAAACTGTCCGTCGATGGCGATGGCCGGCACGCTCGGGCGGTCATCGGACATAAAGATCTCGACGACATCGCTTGGCGAGGTCAAGAAGGCTCGAGCCTGAATGGTATGCGGAGCGATGGGCACGCAAACCATGCCCGTGTAATCGGGGCTCACGATAGGGCCGCCGGCAGAAAGCGCGTAGCCGGTGGAGCCAGTCGCCGTCGACACGACGACACCGTCACCGCGCAGGCGATCGATATGATGGCCGGACACCGTGATGTCAAACTCGACCATATCGGACAGGGGCCCGCGCGTGAGCGCCATATCGTTGAGAGCAAACGTGCGCACGACGTCCTTCGTGCCGTCATCGCGCACCGAGACGATATCCGCGGCGATGGTGGCGCGGCGGCTTACGTGGAGCTCACCGGACAGGGCATCGCTCACAACCTGCAAAATATCGCGTTCCTCGGGACTGGCCGCCGTCAAAAAGCCCAGGTGACCATAGGAAAGCCCCAAAATGGGAATCTCGCGGTAATTGAGGATACGGGCGGCGCGCAGCAACGTGCCGTCGCCGCCGAGCGTAATGACCAGGTCGGCATCGTCAACATCAGGCGTGCTCTGAATCTTGGAGCGCTGGTCGGCAGCCCATGCGACCTCATAGCCTTGGCGCGAAAGCCAAAGCTCGAGCATCAGACCGCTCTCGACCGCCTCTTGCTTGTAGTAATTGGGAACCAGAAAGACCTTCATAGCGTTGCCGCTTTCTCGCTCAAAGCCGATACCTGGGATTGCAACTCGTCATCGGCGCGCTCGCCGGGGGCAAATCTCGTGCCGTACAGGAAAAACTCGACGTTGCCCTTGGCGCCATGAATGGGCGACACGCACACGTCGACCGGGAAGAGGCCCTTCGCGGCAAACAACTCGATTACCGCAACAAGCGTGTCGACACGCACGACAGGGTCGGTCACGATACCGCCCTCGCCCACCAACGCAGCCGGAGCCTCAAACTGCGGCTTTACGAGCGTGCAAAACGAACCTGAAGGCTTCAGGCACGCCAGCACGGCGTCGATGATATTCGCGATACTCGTAAATGACACATCGCACACGGCCAGGTCGATAGCGCCGCCGTAGCCGAGCTCGGGCAACTGCGTCACATTCGTGCGCTCGTGGAGCGTCACGCGATCGTCTTGGCGCAGCGACCAGTCAAACTGGGCACGGCCCACGTCGACCGAGACAACGGTCGCGGCGCCGCGCTTGAGCAGGCAATCAGTAAAGCCGCCCGTGGAGCAGCCCACATCGAGGCAAGCAAGGTCCGTCGGATCGATCCCAAACGCATCGAGCGCGCCCTCGAGCTTGAGCCCGCCGCGCCCAACGTACGGAATGCGCCCCTTAACGTGCAGCGGCAGGCCCGGCGTCACCTTGAGCCCCGGGGAGGTCAAACGCTCACCGCCACTCGAAACCAAGCCGGCCATAAGAGTGCGAAGGGCATCCGCGCGATCGGCGCAGATGCCCTGTGAAATCAGTTCGTCATCGAGACGCACGCGTTTCATGAATGCCATCAACCATTCGTATCCGGGGATGCAGTCTGTCTATCTTGGGACTCGTTTGCCGCATCCTCATCGTATTCCTGCTCGAGCTTGTCGGCCTCACGCGGCGTCAGCTCAAACTTGTCGACCATATCGACCGCACGGGAGCCCAGCTCAATCGCCTCATCAAACAAATCGAGCGAACGCTCCAAGGACGTATCCTTGGAGCGAACGGTGGCGATGATCTGGTCCAGGCGATCCGAGATCTCATCGAAGTTGCGGACGGAACCCTCTGGCATGGCTACTCCTCGACGGAGTCGGCCTCGACGGCCTCAGCAGCGTCCGCATCCTCGGCAAGTACACCGGCGGCAGCCTGAGCGGCGGCGACCTTGGCGGCCGCCTCGGCAGCCTGTGCCTCCTCGCGAGCGCGATCCTCGGCCAGCAGCTCTTGGTACAGGTCCTCGCCCGGCAGCTCCTCGCTGCGAGCAATCTTGCCCAGCACGCCGTTGACAAACGAAGCGGACTGGTCGGTACCATAAGCCTTAGCGATCTCGACAGCCTCGTTGATCACGATAGCGTCCGAGACCTCCTCGTCGGTGAGGAAGCGCATCTCGTAGACGGCGATACGCAGCAGGTTGCGGTCGGCGCCGGGCATGCGCATAAGATCCCAGTTCTTGGCGACGGCGCGCAGGGCACAGTCGATACGATCGATATGCTCGTAGGCACCGCGGCAAAGCTCCAGCGCATAGGGGTCGAGGGGACCCTTCGAGATCAGGAAATCGCCCTCGAGGACGCGCTCGAGCGGACTGTCCGTGGCCTCGGCCTGGAACAGCAGCTGCAGCGCCTGACTGCGGGCAAGCGTGCGCCCGCGATAAACCTTAAGGCTCAAAGGTTACTCCTTGGGGAAAACGAGGCCGTCAATGCAAACGTCAACGCGTTCGACCTCGACGCCCACCTGGGCATCGATGGCGGCGACCACGGCGGCGCGAACGGCCTCGGCGAGTTTCTTGAACGGATAGCCAAAGAACACCACGACACGCACGGTGAGTTCGAGCTTGTCGCCGACGACCTCGGCCTCGACCGCCGGCTCGGAAGCCGGGGCCTTGGACGAGAGCATCATGGAGACAAGGTTGGTGGCAAGGTCCTTGACGCCAACGGAGGCGATGCCCTCGACATCCGACACGGCGCGCGAGACGATGGCGGTCAGAACATCGGGCGAAATGCCGATGCCGTCAATCTTGATTTCCTGGGGCATGAGTCCTCCTAGAAGAGTTGGTTGCTAGACGCGGGAGACGAACTTGCCGTCGCGGGTGTCAACCTTAATGACCTCGCCCTCGTTGAGGTACATGGGGACCTGGATGACAGCACCGGTGTCGATCGTGGCCGGCTTGGTAGAGCCCTGGACGGTGTCGCCCTTAAAGCCCGGGTCGGTCTGGACGATGGTGGTCTCGATGAACATCGGCG
>DAWEIC010000061.1:270-8555 GCA_052364855.1 Collinsella sp. | reverse complement strand
AAAGAATGGTACCGCCCGGGCGGTACCAAGACACGGTTCTGATTCTACCCCACGACGTGCGCCGCGAAGCACATAACAGCGCCCTAACTCGCTCTTATAAAACGATACCGTCCATAGAGTTGGCGACATTCTCGACCAGCCCGGCGCGCACGGCTTCGGCCGCCGCGAGCGTACCGTTTTTGACAGCCTCGACTGAGGTGGCGCCATGGCCGATCAGGACCACGCCGCGCAGGCCCAGAAGAATCGCGCCGCCCTTGGCGTCGCCAGAGAGCTTGGCCTTAATCTCGCGCATCTGCTTTTTGATGAGCAGCGCGGCAATCTTGGTGCCGAGCGAAGACATAAAGACACCCTTGAGCTCCCGCAGCAAAAACTTGGCAGCGCCCTCGGTGGCCTTGAGCGCAATATTGCCCGACATGCCATCGGCAACGATGACATCGAAGTTACCCGAGGTGATGTCCGTTCCCTCGCAGTTACCAACAAAGCCGGGAACGGCGGCTTTCATGGCCGGGAAGCAGGCCTTGGTAAAGTTGGAGCCCTTCTCGTCCTCGGTGCCGTTGGCAAGCAGGCCCACGCGGGGATGCTCGATACCCAGGACGACGCGGGCATAGGCGCTACCCATCTGAGCAAAACGCACCATATCGTCAACCTCGACATCGGGGTTGGCGCCCATATCGCACAGCACCGTCAGACCGCCGGCGCGATTGGGCAGCGCATTGGTCAGACAGGGGCGCACCGGCTGCTTCTTGCCTTCGGCCTGATACCTAAACGGCGTCACGTAGGCTGTGGCAGCGGCCGTCATGGCGCCGGTGGAGCCGGCAGAGAAGAACGCATCCGCGTTGCCCTTCTTAATGGCGCGGCAAGAAAGCACGATCGACGACTTACGCTTGGTCATCACGGCGCGAATGGGATCGTCATCCATGGCGATAACGTCGGGCGCCTCAAGGGCCTCAACACGTGCGTGGGAAGCTGCAAAGGGATTGACGATTTCGGCGGGGCCAGCTGCCAAGACCTCGATATCGGGATCGGCGGCAAGCGCAGCCTCGATACCATCGAGAACGACCTGAGGTTTCTCGTCTCCGCCCACAACGTCTACACAAACGCGAACGTTACTCATATACATGCTCCTTATACAAAAATGGCCGACTCATTGAGCCGGCCATTGTGGTTCCATTTGGAACGGCATCGCATCCAGAGTATACCGTTACTCGGTAACGATAACCTCGCGGTCCTTGTAGAAACCGCAGCTGGGGCACACGTGGTGCGGAAGCTTAACAGCGCCGCAACGGGGGCACGTGGACTGAGCCGCAGCCGAGATCTTCATGTTGGCGGAACGACGGGTGTGAGTGCGGATGCGACCCTGCTTTTGTTTAGGTACGGGCATAGTGACCTTCCTTATGAACTATCCAGTGTGGCGATTACGCGCAAGTAGCGATACTACCACAGTTTTACTCATCAAGCTTGAGATTCTTCAATGCTGCAAATGGATTTTCCGTGGCAGCGGCCCATTCTGCCTCTGCCTGGGCGGCGCAATCGCATTGCTCGACGTTGAGATTGCAACCGCAAGTGGGGCACAGACCGCGACAATCGGGCTTGCAAAGCACCACAAACGGCGTGTCCATAACGACCGCGTCATTGATGGGCTCGCCCAGATCGACGATGCGGTCCTCACCCAGGAGCTCGTAGCCATCCTCGTAGGCCTCGGGATCCTCGGGCTCCTCGAAGAGATAGAACTCCTCGATCTCGCCGGCGATATCAAACGAAGCGGGCTCCAGGCAACGGTCGCACTCGCCGGTGGCGTGCGCGCGGACCATGCCCGTGAGCAAGACACCGGTACCGGCATTGGTAAAGACAACGTCGTAGTCGATGCCGTCCTGTAGCTGGTACTCCTTCTCGCCCACCGTGTAGGTGGCGACATCGACCTTGCCGGTCAGCGGATACGAATCTCCGGGAAACTCGAGCTGCTCGGAAAGATCGACGGTAACGCTCGGGAACTCAGCCATTACCACTGACCATTCTGTTGGGCGGCACCCTCGTTGAGCTGCTGACGGCAACGGGTAACGGTGCCAGTCAGGCTCTTGAGGTTCTCCTCCAGATGCGTAAAGACCTGCTCTGCATAGTCCTCGGCAGCATAACGCGTCTCGCGCTCGTACTGCTGGGCACGATCGCGGATGTCGTCGGCCTGCTGCTGCGCAAGGCGGACGATCTCCTGCTCACCGGCAATGGTGAGGGCCTGCTGCTGAGCGTCGGCGATGATGGAATCGGCCTGGGCGGCGGCGGAAGCCATAAGCTCCTCGCGCTCCTTAAGGATACGGCGGGACTTCTGCCACTCCTCGGGATAGCTCATGCGGATCTCGTCGAGGATGTTGAAGAACACGTCGGCGTCGATGACCTTGAACTGAGCGTTCTTGCCGAAAGGCGGCTTGGCTTCCTCGATCAGCCCTTCGAGCTCATCGACCAAGCTGACGATCCTATCGCCAGGAAAATTCTCGCCCGGCATCCGGTCTCCTTTCATAGGTAACATATCATCGTGCTAGTTTACCACATGCCACCAGGCAATAAGAAACGTCACGAAAAGCGATGTTTGAGCGCTTCGACCACGTTGGACGGGACAAACGTCGATACGTCACTGCCGAGCGAGGCGATCTGGCGAACGACCGAGCTCGAGATATAGCCGTACTGCGGCGCACTCATGACAAAGATGGACTCCAGCTCGCTATCCAGGCGATAGTTAAGGTCGGCCTGCTGCAGCTCATACTCAAAGTCGGTCATGGCGCGCAGACCCTTGACCACGGCCCCCGCCCCCTGCTCACGAGCGAAGTCGACCAAGAGGCCGGTAAAGGGCAGGACCTCGACGCCGTCGATATCACCGAGCGCCTCGCGGGCCAGAGCCACGCGCTCATCGAGCATAAACGTGGTGCCCACACCGTTTTTACCCTGCGACTCGGCAACAGCGACGATCACGCTGGGAAAGATGCGGCGGGCGCGGCGGATCACATCGATATGGCCAAACGTGATGGGATCGAAGGTGCCCGGGACGATCACGCGATTAATAGTGTCACTCATGGGCGTCCTCCGGGGATACTGCCTCGTCATTTTCGTTAGCATCAGTGCCGCCGTCCTTGCTATCGCCGACCCAACGGAGCAGGTCGACCGAGGTAATGCCGTAGCGCTTCTCACGTACAGTCTCAAAGTCTGCCGGATGCGCGCCCGCATCGGCGGCGGCATGCTCAAACAGGGCGTAAGCGCCAGACGCAAGCAGACCCTGCTGGGCCAGATTCTGCAGCAGTTCCTCGACCGGCTCGGCACCAAAAGCATAGGGCGGGTCGAGCAGGACCAGATCAAAGGGGCCGCCCGGTACACGACCGCGTGAGGCACTCGTCAGCATGTCGCCCGTGACCACGCGCCAACGCGCACGGTCACGGCAGAGCGACTCGATATTCTTGGTAATGAGCCGCGCGGCGTTGCGATCGATCTCAAACGTCGTGAGCGAGCGGGCCCCACGAGAGAGCATCTCTAACCCTAAGGCACCGGAGCCGCCAAAGGCGTCCAACACACGAACCTCGTCCAAATCGAAATCGAATGCCGACATGACCATAGATGCGCACGCCTCGCGCACGCGATCAGTCGTGGGGCGGGTGACATCGCGACCACGGGGCTCCTCGATCTTACGACCGCGCCATTCGCCGCCGATGATTCTCATCCTCCGCTGACCTCCTTAAAGATATGTCGATAACGCATGGCGACCGCGTCGCGCAAGGGACGCGTCGCCACAGAGTCAAGGTTGCAAGCATACCGCAAGAGCTCGACCGCGTCCAAATGGGCCCACTCGATCAGCTCCTCGTCGGCGTCCAGGTCGACAAAGCGCAGGGTCACACCACCATGCTGGCGATAACCCAGGATCTCGCCTTCATGGCGCAGGCGCAGGTCCATCTGGGCGAGCGTAAAGCCGTCCGAGGTCTTTTCGAGCGACTGGAGACGGTCTTGTGCCGCCGATGCGCCGCCGTTGCCCTTGGAGTGCGTCATGACCAGGCACGTGCCCGACACGCTGCCACGGCCCACGCGACCGCGCAGCTGGTGCAGGGCAGCCAAACCAAAGCGCTCGCCGTTCTCGATGACCATGACGGTGGCGTTGGGCACGTCGACGCCCACCTCGACCACCGTAGTCGAGACGAGCACGTCAATCTCGCCACGCTTGAAGGCATCGATGACCCGATCCTTCTCCCCCGCTGGCATACGGCCGTGAAGGCGCTCGATGGCAAGACCCGGCAACGCCAGACGCAGGCGGTCGAGCTCGGTTGCCGTATCGTGCAGTGGCACGGGGACCGTCACGCGGCCCTCGTCGTCGCGGGCGATACCGGGCACGTCTTCCAGCTCATCGGCCGAGTCACTCGGCTCCACGAGCGGACAAATCACGTAGGCCTGCTGACCCTTTTCATGCGCCTCGCGGATGGCGCCATAGGCGAGGTCACGGCTCGACTCGGTGAGCACGCGTGTCGTCACGCCAGCACCAGGGACGGGCCGATGGCGAATGATGCTCGTGTCCAGATCGCCGTAGACCGAAAGCGCCAGCGTACGCGGGATGGGCGTCGCCGTCATAACGAGCAGATCGGCACCCGGTCCCTTCGCGCGCAGGGCGTTGCGTTGGCCGACGCCAAACCGGTGCTGTTCATCGATGACCACGAGCGACAGATGCTTGAACGCAACGTTATCCGAAAGAACCGCGTGGGTGCCAAAGAGCACGTTAAGCTCGCCCGATTCCAGCTGTGCATGGATGCGCTCGCGCTCTGCGGCCGGCGTGGCACCCGTCAGAAGTGCCCAGGACATGCCGGCCTGGGAGAGCAGAGGGCCGGTCTTATCGGCATATTGGCGCGCCAGCACGCCCGTGGGCGCCATAACGCAGGCCTGCGTGCCGCTATCGGCAGCCACAGCCAGCGCGCAGGCGGCAACGGCGGTCTTACCGGTACCGACATCGCCCAGCAGCAGACGGTTCATCACGCGCCCGCCATCGCACATATCGCGCAGGATATCTTGGAACGCGGCCTCCTGCTCGTCGCTCAGCGAAAACGGCAGGGCTTGCTTGAGCACGGCCAGGTGCTCGCCCGCGGTGTGGGCATAGGGCACCACATCGACCAGGCCGCCGTCGTTGCGCAGGCGCAGCGCCAGCTGCAGGTAGAGGCACTCCTCGTAGGCAAGCCGTGCGCGCGCGATATCGCGCTCGGCCATACTCGATGGAAAATGGATTGAGCGCAGCGCGCGGGCATTGCTCATGAGCTTCCGCTTTGCGCGCAGCGGCGCGGGAATCGGATCGAACGGATTGCCGACGACCTCGAGCGCGCCGCTTACGATGCGGCGCATCCACGCCTGGCTCACGCCATCGCTCACGTAATGGACCGGCAGAATGGTGCCTGCGGCGCGCCCGTCCTCGAGCTTTTCAAAGTGGGGCGAGGCCATCTGCTTAAAGCCGTAGGCAAACTCGACCTTGCCCATCACGGCCAGGCGGTCGCCCTGCTTAAGCTGCTGGGCAATCCAGGGCTGGCGGAAAAAGGCGACCTGCAGAACGCCCGTCTCGTCAACAAGTGAGACCTCAGTCACCTGCATGCGCGGACGCGGCTGCTTTTGGACGATACGGTCGACCGTGGCGATGATGGTGCACACGGTACCGATGGGCGCCATCTCGATGGACCACGAACGGGTAAAGTCGAGGTATCGATGAGGGATATGGAGAAGGAGGTCCCCCACCGTCCGAATTCCCAGACGGCGAAGGGCCTCCTCACGTTTACCCGAAACATATTTGAGTCGCGCGATATCCTCGTCGAGCGCATTGCTCTGGGCAAAGCGCTCCGAGACGCGCGGCACGGAGCACAGCTCGGACATGGGCAGTTGCCTACTCGATCGAGAAGATCACGGGATAGAGCGGCTGCTCGCCACGATGGGCGTCAATCTCCAGATCAGGCTGAGCCTCCTCGATAGCGTCAACGATCTCCTGGAAGGCCTCATCGGACAGTTCCTCGCCGGCCAGAATCGTCAGCGCGTCGCCCTCCTCTTCCTCCTGCATGCGGTTGATGCAGTCGAGCGTGACCTGCTTCACGTCGGAGCCGACCACGTCGATGGAGCCGGCGATGATACCCATGACGTCACCGGAGTGAATCGGAGAACCGTCAGAGGCACTGGAGTCGCGCACGGCGCGGGTGACCTCGCCATCGCGGACCTCACTGATGGCGTCGACCATGGCGGCGACGGCATCCTCGAGCTCGGAATCGGGCAGGACCGCGAACAGCGCGGAGAAGGCCTGCGGGACGGTCTTGGTGGGAACGACGGCGACCTTCTTGTCGGTGCAGGCTGAGGCAGCAGCCTCAGCGGCCATGCGGATGTTGCCGTTGTTGGGCAAGATGATGACCGAGGTCGCGTTGACCTGGTCCACCGCGCCCAGCAGGTCGGCGGTCGAGGGATTCATAGTCTGGCCACCGGACACGATCACGTCGACGCCGAGGGACTTGAGGATGTCGGCCTCGCCGGAACCGGCGGCAACGGCGACAAAGCCCAGCGCCTTGGCGGGCTCGGCGGCCTTTTCCTGATCCTCGTGGATCTTGGCGGTACGGTCGTGGGCCTCCATCTCCATGTTGTGGATAAAGACCTCATAGATCTGACCGAGCTGCAGCATGTGCTCGAGCACCAGGTTGGGGGTGTTGGAGTGCACATGGATCTTGTAGTCGGGATAGGCGCCCACGAGTAGCTCGCAGTCGCCCATGGAACCCAGGAACTTAAGGCACTCGTCCTCGTCAAACGGGGCGTCGGCCTTAAACAGGAACTCGTTGCAGTAGCGGAACTCCGAGCCCTCCCAATCGTCGTTGGCCTCGATCTCAACGCGACCAAGGGCCGCGTCGCGGGCAGAGCCAGCGGAATCAAACGTGGCGGAGAAATCCTCGACAACGGTGCTGCGGCCAAGTGCTGCAGCCACAAAGTTCTCAAGGAAGATGGCGAAGCCAAAGGCGCCGGAGTCGACCACGCCGTTCTCCTTCAGAACGGGCAACAGATCGGGTGTGCGGGCGACGGACTGGTACGCCTCAACGACGATGGCATCGAGCGCATCCTCAGCCGAGAACTTCTTCTTCTCGCACTCATCGGCCTTGGTCGAGACATCGCGCAGGACCGTGAGGATCGTGCCCTCGATGGGCTTGCGGACAGCCTGGAAGGCGACCTTGACGGCGCGACGGAAGGCGAAGGCAATGTTGGCGGACGTAATGGGCTCATCGGCAGAGACAAGGCCCTCGGCCACGCCGCGCAGAATCTGCGAGGTGATGACGCCGGAGTTACCGCGGGCGCCCATCAGGGAGCCGTGGGTGATGGCGCCGGCGATGGCCTCCATGTCGGCATCGGCGGGAAGGGCGGAAAGCTCCTTGGTCACCGAGGCGAGCGTGAGCGACATGTTGGTGCCGGTGTCGCCGTCGGGTACGGGGAAGACGTTGAGCTTGTTGATCTCCTCGGCCTTGTCGGAAACGGCAGCCGCAGCGATCGGAAAACAGGTGCGAATGGTCTTTGCAATCATGGGTATTTGAATCTCCGTTTTCGGATGCTAGTTCAGACGGCTCTTGAGCGCGTCGATGTGGATGCCGATCTTAAGGCTGGCGGGATCGATCTGGGCGATCTCCTGCAGGGTAAAGGCAACGGAGCTCGAAAGATTGTGGCAGACGGACTTCATGTTGACGCCGTTCTCGAGCACGACGTGAAGATCGACCGTAAGGCCGTTCTCGTCGGCGGAGACAAGCACGCCCTTGCGGAGGCGCTGACCGGCAAGCAGGCGCACGCTCTCGGCGCCCTGGAGCTGTTCGGCCATACCGACGACGCCATAGCACGTCATCGCTGCATAACCGGCAATATCGGCAATAACGTCGTTCGAAACGCTCAGGCTGCCGTTAATGGTCTCAGACACAAGAATCTCCTTATCTGGTGCTCGCGGCACCATCTCGTGGGAGCAATCATTGCAATATTCTACAACGAGCGCGCCGTGTTGAGGTGGTGGGTCGCGGGATTACATCCTCGACACGAAATGTTGATATGGTAACGTTCGCGAACGGCGACCGCGACATGAAAAAACCCGCCGCATAGCGACGGGTTTTACAACCTGGCTCCCCGGGTAGGACTCGAACCTACAACAGCGCGGTTAACAGCCGCGTGCTCTACCATTGAGCTACCGAGGAATTTAAAGCCCAACGGAAAGGGCTGAGAAATTCTGGCTCCCCGGGTAGGACTCGAACCTACAACAGCGCGGTTAACAGCCGCGTGCT
>DAWEIC010000061.1:0-170 GCA_052364855.1 Collinsella sp. | reverse complement strand
CTACCATTGAGCTACCGAGGAATAGGTGCGTGCTCTCAAGCAACGAAATTTATTATACGGACGAATCAGCTCAGGGCAAGAACTTTTTTAAGAAATTTTCCGACCTAGTCATTGGCCTTGATTATCAACTTCATCCGAACACTTCCCACATTCATCCGCACATGTGCGGA
>DAWEIC010000060.1:0-8883 GCA_052364855.1 Collinsella sp. | reverse complement strand
CTTTGTCACGCGTAAAAGCAAGGAAGTCGCAAGGTCTGGGGCGGGGATGCTGGTATACGCCTCGGATACAATCGAAGCCATGCTAGAAAGAGGCTTCGATGATTAAAAAATCGTTCTTTAATCCGTTTTCGTCGCTGCTGCTTGCACTTGCCGGCTTGGCCTTTTTGGTCGACGTCGTACCGCAGGCGCAAGGCCAGACAGGAGTGTTCGCACCTGCCGTGCTGTTTTTGATGTGGCTGGTCGGCGGCCTGGTGCGCCTGTTCTACGAAAACGAAGCCAAGCGCAGCTTCGACCGGCACATGTTTAAGGCGAACCATGCGGCCGTTTGGAAACGTGTCGACGCTTGCTGGATTCAAGTCGATTCCGACCAGCTCGTGCCTGGCGATGTGATTCGCCTGTATGCCGGTATGCTCTGCCCGGTCGATGCGGTCCTTGCCAAGGGCGACCACATCCTTGTCTCCGAATCGTCGCTTACGGGCGAGAGCGGTCAGACCGTCAAGCGAGAAGGGGAGGCCGTCCGTGCTGGAACGACCATCATTGACGGAAAGGCTTCGGCAACCGTTCACGCTCGCGTTTCCGAGGAGCCGCCCACATCGCCGCGGCGCGCTCGGCTAGGCACGCAGTTTGGCGCTGGTGCCAGGAGCATCTGTGCCGCCCTGGTGAGGTGCATGCTCATCGTGCTGCCGTTTGTCATTATGATTCGAGGTTTTGTGCTGGGCGACTGGCCGCAGGCCCTGCTGTTTGCCCTGGGCACGGCCGTTGGCCTGGTCCCCGAGATGCTGCCAGTCGTCACAAGCGTGTGCCTTTCGGGCAGCGCGCATCGCCTTAAGAACAAACAGGTCATTGTTAAAAACGTTGACGCCATGGAATCACTGGGCTCCATGGACGTGGTGTGCGTGGACAAGACGGGCACGCTCACCGAGGACGCCGCGGTGCTCGAGTACTATACCGATATCCTGGGCAACGAAAGCGAGCAAACGCTCAACCTGGCGTATTTGGAGAGTACGAGCCAGGGGGCGGCCGCCAACCAGCTCAACCGGGCCATTGCCGACGCGTGCGCCGCGCCCGAGTTGCGTCTCGCCGCCAAAGACCTCGCAGGCGCATTTACCCTGCACGCATCTGATCCTTTCGACCACGTCACCAAGGCTTCGGGTGTTAAGCTCGATGCCATGCCTGGGGCGCTTGGTTGCCTGGGGCTGCAGACTCGCCCTGGCAATCACTTGACCATCGTAAAGGGCGAGGTCGAGAGTGTTTGCGCTCGTTGTGCCTGGGCCAACTTTAAAGGGGAACTCGTCCCCATGGACGCCGCGGGCCGCCAGAGCGCCTATGAGGTTGCCGAGGACATGCGTGCCGACGGCATCAAGGTCCTCGCCGTTGCCTACAGCACAACGTCTTCGGACTGGGGTGACCTGGTGCTCTGCGGCTTTTTGGGCTTTTTCGATCGGCCCAAGGCAAGCGCTCGCGCCGCCGTGCGCGCGCTGTCCGACCTTTCCGTTGAGGTGCGCGTGCTTACCGGCGACTCGGCTTCGGTTGCCCGGTCAACCTGTTCGCGCCTGGGCATTCCTGCCGATAGCGTTATCACCGGCAGCATGCTCGATGCCATGGAGGAGTCCGAGGCGCTTGTTCGCGTGGGGCGTACTCGTGTGTTTGCCGAGCTCACGCCCGCGCAAAAGGCTCATGTTGTCAGTCTCATTCGACTCTCTGGCCATACGGTCGGCTATATCGGCGATGGTGTGAACGATGTGCCGGCGCTTACGTCGGCAGATGTCGGCATCGTTGTGGACTCGGCGGCAGCGGAATCCAAAAAGGTTGCCGATCTGGTACTGCTCGAGCGCGACCTGGGCGTGGTCGCCGAGGGCGTCAGCGAAGGCAGGACTTCGTTCGCCAACGCTTCCAAGTACATTCGCATCGCGTCGAGTTCCAACTTTGGCAATATCTGCTCGGTTGCCGCCTCGAGTATCTTCCTGCCGTTTTTGCCGGCAACCGCCGCTCAGCTGCTTTTGCTCAACCTGTGCTATGACGCCACCTGCCTGGCGCTCTCGTGGGATAACGTCGACGATGCGGAGATCGCCCGTCCCAAGGCATGGTCGGGCAAGGGCCTCGGCAGCTTTATGCTTCACTTTGGCTTCGCGAGTTCGGCGTTTGACATCATCACGTTTGCCATTTTACTCCTGGGCGTTTGCCCCGCGGTGTGCGGTGGGTCCTTTGTCACGTTGAGTGCTGCGGGCCAGGCGGCCTTTATCGCGACCTTCCAGACCGGATGGTTACTGGAGTGCGCTTGGACCGAATCGCTCGTGCTCCTCGTCTTGCGAGCGCGGAACGTTCGCGACGGGGACCGGCCGTGTCGTCCGCTCGTGATAATGGTCGCCACCATGCTTATCGCCTCGGCCCTTCTCGCGCTGAGTCCTGCCGCGCAACTGCTCGGCCTTGTCACGCTGCCCATGTGGTATCTGGGCATCGTTGCACTGCTGAGCGTGTTGTATCTTGTTGTTGTTTCGACGATCAAGCGGGTTTACCTGTCCCGCTCGAGCAGTCTGTTCTAGGGCGGTTCTATGCGTACCAACAGAACCAACATAGCGATTACGCCGGCAGAGGCCGCCGAGCTCAGCAACGCGCTGTTCTCGTCCGGTAGCGCCGCCGCTCTCGAACTTGCACCCGTGTTTGCCGATATCGCATCGGGCGGGCTGACCGCCATAGAACTGACAGTTGCCGGCTCGCAGACAAGTGCCGCTGCGGAGCCCATCGTTATCGGCGATCTTTCCATCGATCTGGCTTCGCGCACCGTTAAAGTGTCGGGCGCGCCCGTTTCGCTCACGCCCAAAGAATTCGATATCCTGGCCTTTTTGGCGAGCAACCGGGGCACAGTCTTTAGCAAAGAGGAAATCTATCGCGCTGTATGGCAAGACGAATATCTGCTCGATGACAGTAACATCATGGCCTTTGTCCGCAAGATCCGAAAGAAGATTGAACCCGAGCCCGACAATCCCCGGTACCTGCTAACTGTTTGGGGTGTGGGCTATAAAATAGCCGAGTAACGCGTTGAATCGTCCGCTTCTATCGACCCCAAAAGCCACTCTGACAATCCTTGCCAAATCGCAAGAAAGCCGCAAGAAACCAGCCATGTGCCCGGTCTTGCGGCTTTTCTATTCTAAGGACAGTCGCAGACGCGAAGGGAAGGTGAGGACCGTGAGCGGCAGTGACAGTACCAGCAAGGCAGGGCGATGTCTGCCGGCGCAGGTCCACCTTAATGGCGGGCGTCGCGGCTAGACGGCTCTGCATCCGATCGACAGAACGGAGCAAGGCAATTGAAGAAGCTGAATATGCGCCATACGCCATCTGCAGTCCAGGCGCAAAACGAACTGATCAGGCATCGTGCAGAGGGCCGCATCCAGCATGCGGCAACTATCCCGCTGATGGACGCCATGTCCTGGGTGGGCTCGAACCTGGGTGGTCTGGACCGCGACGAGGTCGCGCACAGCGAGGCCGATAACGGACGCAACGTGGTCACGCGCGGCAAGAAAAAGTCGCTTGTCCGCAAGCTCGCGGATGCATTCGTCAATCCCTTTACGGCAATCCTGTTTTTCCTAGCCATTATCTCGGCAACGACGGACATGATATTCCCGGCGTTGTCGATGATGGGCAACACGCCGGAGGACTTTGACCCGCTGACGGTGATTATCATCACCACGATGGTGGTTCTTTCGGGCACGCTGCGCTATGTCCAGGAAGCGCGTAGCGGCAATGCGGCCGAAAAGCTGCTCGACATGATCACGACCACCGTGACGGTCACCCGCAAGGATGTCCCCAGGACCGAGATTCCCATCGACGACGTGGTGGTCGGCGACATCGTGCATCTGTCCGCCGGTGACATGATTCCAGCCGACGTGAGGATTATCGAGGCCAAGGACCTCTTTGTGGGCCAGGCCAGCCTGACGGGCGAGAGCGAGCCGGTCGAGAAGGTCCCCACGACCTGCACCGAGTCCGATTCGGCCACGTCGTTCGAGAACATTGCCCTCATGGGTAGCAGCGTGATATCGGGCAGCGCGACGGCGCTCGTCTTTAGCGTGGGCGAGCAGACCCTGTTTGGTTCCATGGCGTCGAGCCTGTCCGACGACGCTGCGGAGACGAGCTTTTCCAAGGGCGTCAACAGCGTCTCGTGGGTGCTCATCCGCTTTATGATGGTAATGGTTCCGTTTGTCTTTTTGATCAACGGCGTCACGAAGGGCAATTGGCTCGATGCCGGCCTGTTCGCCATCAGCATTGCCGTGGGTCTGACGCCCGAGATGCTGCCCATGATCGTTACCACGTGCCTTGCCAAGGGCGCGGTTGCCATGAGTAAAAAGCAGACGATCGTTAAGAACCTCAACTCGATTCAAAACTTTGGCGCGATGGACGTGCTGTGCACCGACAAGACCGGCACGCTTACGCAGGACCAGGTGGTGCTGGAGTATCACTGGAACATCGACGGCCAGGAGGATTCGCGCGTTTTGCGCCACGCCTACCTCAACAGCTATTTCCAGACGGGCTACAAGAATCTGATGGATCTGGCGATCATCAAGTGCACGGAGGAAGAGGAGCAAAACGACCCGAGTCTCACCGATCTTTCCGAGGCCTACGTGAAGGTCGATGAGGTGCCGTTCGACTTTACGCGCCGTCGCCTCACCACGGTGGTGCGCGATCGCAGCGGCAAGACCCAGATGGTTACCAAGGGCGCGGTCGAGGAAATGCTGTCGGTGTGCTCGCATGCCGAGATCGACGGCGGCGTTCATGTGCTGGACGACGAGGTGCGCGAGCGCATTCTGGCGACAGTTTCCGACCTTAATGACGACGGTTTCCGTGTGCTGGCGATTGCTCAAAAGTCCAACCCGTCACCCGCCGGTGCCTTTAGCGCCGAGGATGAGCGCGACATGGTCCTAATCGGCTACCTGGCCTTTTTGGATCCGCCCAAAGAGTCGACGGCCGATGCGATCGAGGCGCTGCGCAATCACGGCGTTGCCACCAAGATCCTGACTGGCGACAACGAGAAGGTTACGCGTACCATCTGCAAACAGGTGGGGCTGCAGGTCAACAACATGTTGCTCGGCAGTGACATCGCTGACATGGATGACGCCGAGCTCGCTCGCCGGGCCGAGGATGTGCAGGTCTTCGCCAAGCTCACGCCCGACCAAAAGTCGCGCGTCGTTTCCGTCCTGCGTGCGAACGGGCATGTGGTGGGCTATATGGGCGACGGTATCAACGACGCCTCAGCCATGAAGTCGTCTGACATCGGCATCTCGGTCGACACGGCCGTCGACGTTGCTAAGGAGTCCGCCGACATCATCTTGCTCGAGAAGGATCTGATGGTGCTCGAGGAGGGCATCGTCGAGGGGCGTAAGACCTACGCCAACATGATCAAGTACATCAAGATGACCGCGAGCTCCAACTTCGGCAACATGTTCAGCGTACTTGCCGCGTCTGCCCTGCTGCCGTTCTTGCCCATGATGAGCATTCAGCTGATCTTGCTCAATTTGATTTATGACTGCAGCTGCCTGGCGATTCCCTGGGACAACGTGGACGAGGAGTTCCTGCGCGTGCCACGTGCCTGGGATGCCTCGAGTGTCGGCAGGTTCATGATCTGGATTGGGCCCACCAGCTCCATCTTCGACTTTATGACCTACATCTTTATGTACTTTGTCTTCTGCCCCCTGTTTGTGAGCCACGGTGTACTGTTCAACGAGCTGGCGAGCGTCTACTCGGGTGCCGCGCTGGAGCAGATGCAGCTGGCCTACATCGCGCTGTTCCAGGCTGGTTGGTTCGTCGAATCCATGTGGAGCCAGACTTTGGTTATCCATATGATTCGCACGCCCAAGTTGCCGTTTATCCAGAGTCGTGCCTCGGCTCCGGTGATGCTGCTCACGATGACCGGCATTGCACTGCTCACGCTGATCCCGTTTAGCCCGCTTGGCCCCACGCTGGGTCTGGGAGCACTGCCCATCGAGTACTTCTTGTTCCTGATTCCGTGCATCTTGCTGTACATGGCGCTGGCGACGAGCCTTAAGAAGGCCTATGTCAAGCGTTACGGCGAGCTGCTGTAGTGACTTCGATGTAGAGAGGAGCGTTCACATGAACTGGGCTCAGATTTGGATCGATTTGTTTGGGACTACGGAGTGGCTTGGGCTCAACATGGGCTTTTGGGTGGCCAATGGTGTTGTCCTGGTGATTGTCATCATTATGAACGTCATCTTTTGGAGCATGAAGCCGCTGCCCAAGGACGAATAACATGCATGGGATTGCCTGCGCCGCTGTGCCAAAATAAACACTCGAATGATGTACAAATGTGACAAAGGGACGGTCCCTTTGTCACATTGATTTGAAAGTTGATGTTGATGATTCTATCGCTGGCCCCCATGGAGGGGATTACCGGGCATGTGTTCCGCCGCGTGCATGCAGAATGCTTTGGTGCGCTCGACTGCTACTACACGCCGTTTTTGCCGCCGCCGCGGGTGGGCAATCGCTTTGGCGGCAAGGCGTTTAAGGAGGTCGATCCTGCCAATAACCAGGGGCTTAACGTGGTGCCTCAGCTCATGTCCAAGAACGCGGATGAGTTTGTGTGGGCGGCACAGGTGCTCGCCGACATGGGATACCACGAGGTCAACCTCAACTTGGGATGTCCCTCGGGAACAGTCGTTGCCAAGGGCAAGGGTTCGGGTTTCTTGCGCAACCTCGACGAGCTCGAGGCGTTCTTAAGCGATGTGTGCGAGCGGTCGCCGTTGCCGGTGTCGGTAAAGACCAGGCTGGGGCTGGAGAATGACGACGAATACGAGCGCGTGCTCGAACTGTACTGTCGCATGCCGTTGGCAGAGCTCATTGTGCATCCGCGCGTGCAAAAGGACCGCTATACGGGTTCGCCGCGCAAAGAGTTTTATGGCGAGACGCTGGAGCGTGCGCCGTTCCCCGTGGCCTATAACGGTGACATTTTTGATCTTGAGGATATGGACGCGCTGGTGGAGGCCTATCCCGGCACGCGCCATGTGATGTTGGGGCGTGGCCTGCTCGCGAACCCCGCTCTGGCTCGCATGGTCAAGGGCGGCCCTGCTGCAACGGCTGCTGAGCTGCAGCGCTTCCACGACACGCTGTTTGCGGCATATGCAGAAGAGATTGGCGGCAATGCGGTCTTCCGCATGAAGGAGTGGTGGTTCTACGCCAAGTGCGCTTTTGCTGATCCCGCTACCGTCCACAAGATCGTACGCAAGACCAAAAAGGTCGACGAATACCGCGCTGCCGTCGAGCGCGTCTTTCGCGAACAGCCGCTTGCACCCACAGCTCGCTTCCACGGCTAACTAGTCATCGGGAGCGTTCTTTAACGACTGGTCATTTAAGGACGTCCCCAACGACTATGTAGCAAAAAGCTGTACACCAGCATCCAAAGATGTCGAAAAATGTCGACTTTGGATGCTGGTGTACATGTTTGGGTCCGACGGGGGAGAGGGCCTAGGCAATCAGTGCATCAAGTGTAATGAGCTCTCTGAGCCGCTCCGTGCGTGTTTGCCCATGGCGTTTGGCTTTTTCGTCAAACGCCTCAAGAATCGATTCGCCCACACGTGCTGATATAACGACGCTCGGCTCATCGGAGATTGGTGGCCTTCCCAACTTGATGGTGCGACCTTTCGGCCACTCATCTTTTTCGTAGGCTTCCGCGGCTTTCTTCAACTCTCCGGGAGCAAACCCCATCATCTTTTCGAGCTGCTTAGCGTCCATAGCGCCTCCTATCGATCGACATATTGTCGAGCGCCGGTTCTCAGATTCTCTTTTTGTATACAATTTCGTAGACAAAAATACAAGCAGTTTATCGGGCTAATTAGCTTGTTTTGACCCGCCTGTTCGATAGGAAATGAGCATTGACGGCTTCGCTACTCCTTTGCTTTTCAGCTTGGAATTTGGATGCTCATTGAACTTCCGGAGGGGAGCGCTTTATTAAGCTATCGAGATTCTGGGCAGGAGCTCTCACTGGTCTTCGGTAATGGGACCAGCTTAATTCGCGACACAGTGTGTCGCGAATGGGAGTAGTCGTTAGGTGTCCTTCAATGGCTACTCATATAAGAACGTCCAAGTGTCGGATTTTGTCATTTAGTGTCGTTCTCAGCGACTATTCTGGAGGGTCGTGGTCAAAAAAGGGCAAATATGAGTACTGTTGCCATTATTGTTGCATTTATTTTGCTATAAATAGCAGCTCCTGATGAGATTTGTTCCCATTAGGAGCTACTTTTATTGAACATATGAGGAGAAATAACGTCGTCTGCGGACGAGTGGAACGTTGAATAGTTCCTGAAGTGATCAAAATCGCTGCTACTAAACAGGTAGCAGTACTCATATTTGCCCTATTTTGACCACAGCCCTCTCGGAAACCTTTCCAGAGGCGTCAAACAGCCATAATCCAAAGGTCGCCTCAAACAATTAGCCGGCTAAGAGCGTCCATGGCTACCCAAAGCTGTACGCCAGCATCCAAAGATGTCGGAAATGGTCGACTTTGGATGCTGGCGTACATGTTTGGGTCGTATAGGTTGGGGCGAGCCGGTCGCAACGCGAGTGTTAGAGTAGGTTCTCCTGTGCCCACGCGATGATGTCGCTCGACTCGTAGAGTGGTTTGCCATCAATGAACAGGCAGGGAACCTGGCGTTTTCCGCCGACGGCGATGAGCGTCTGCTCGGCCTCGGTATCGGTCGAGATATTGCGCTCGGGAATGGTCACGCCGTTATCGGCAAGGAATCGCTTGACTTTTATGCAATACGGGCAGCCGGTCATAACGTACAGCGCGAGTTCATGATCAGTAGCCATAGGTCTCCAATCGGTTGAGGTTTCGATTGAAATACCCAAAGCCGCCGCGGTCTATGCGCGCGTCAACGA
>DAWEIC010000059.1:0-8888 GCA_052364855.1 Collinsella sp. | reverse complement strand
CCGCTTTGCTTCCAAGAAGGAGGTGGCAGCCGATGCCCAGTAAATTTGAGTTCAACAAGGGCAAGATGGTCCCGTATCCTTCTGGCGCCATCGTTCCCGACCGCGATCTGGGCGAGCGCCCGGCGCTCGAGTGCATCCACCTGGGCATTGAGTTCGGTGGCCTTAAGGCAGTCGACGACTTTAGCCTGACTATCGGCAAGACCGAGATCGCCGGTCTGATCGGCCCCAACGGTGCCGGTAAGACCACGGTCTTCAACCTGCTCACCAAGGTGTACCAGCCCACGCACGGCACCATCCTGCTCGACGGCGAGGACACCTCGGGCAAGTCGGTCTACCAGGTCAACCGCATGGGTATTGCCCGTACCTTCCAGAACATTCGCCTGTTCAACACCATGACGGTGGAGGATAACGTTAAGGTCGGCCTGCATAACCAGGAGCGTTACTCCGGCTTTGAGGGCGTGCTGCGCCTGCCGACGTATTGGAAGCACGAGAAGGCTGCTCACGAGCGCGCCATGGAGCTGCTGTCCATCTTTGATATGGAGCATCTGGCAAACGAGCAGGCCGGATCGCTGCCTTACGGCGCTCAGCGTCGTCTGGAGATCGTCCGCGCGCTTGCCACCAACCCCAAACTGCTGCTGCTCGACGAGCCTGCCGCCGGCATGAACCCGTCCGAGACTGCGGAACTCATGGAGAACATCGTCAAGATTCGCGACACCTTTGGTATCGCCATCATGCTTATCGAGCACGACATGTCGCTCGTCATGAATATTTGCGAGGGTATCTGCGTGCTCAACTTTGGTAAGGTCATCGCCAAGGGCACGGCCGAGGAGATCCAGAACAACGACGCTGTTATCGAGGCGTATCTGGGCAAGCAGGATAAGGGGGAGAACTAAATGGCAGAGCCGATGCTTTCCGTCTACAACATCAACGTCTGGTACGGCGCCATCCACGCCATCAAGGACATCTCCTTTAACGTCAACGAGGGCGAGATCGTGGCTCTGATCGGTGCCAACGGCGCCGGCAAGTCCACAACGCTCAAGACCGTCTCGGGCCTGCTGCGCTCCAAGACCGGCTCCATCAAGTTTATGGGCGAAGACATTACCCATACGCCTGCCGACAAGCTGGTGGGCAAGGGCCTGGCTCAGGTCCCCGAGGGCCGTCGCGCCTTTTTGCAGATGACGGTCGAGGAGAACCTGGAAATGGGTGCCTATACGCAGCCCAAGTCCACGGTGGCTCCGGGCCTCGAGCGCGTCTACGAGCAGTTCCCGCGCCTAAAGGAGCGCCGTCGCCAGGTCGCCGGCACCCTTTCGGGCGGCGAGCAGCAGATGCTCGTTATGGGCCGCGCCCTTATGAGCAACCCTAAGCTGCTCATGCTCGATGAGCCCTCCATGGGTCTGGCGCCGATTCTGATTGAGCAGATCTTCCAGATCGTCGAGGACCTGCACAAGGCCGGCACCACGGTGCTTCTGGTCGAGCAGAACGCGCAGATGGCACTTTCCATCGCTACACGCGGCTATGTACTCGAGACCGGCAAGATCACCATGACCGGCACCGGTCAAGAGCTGCTGCACGACGATAACGTCCGCAAGGCCTATCTGGGCGGTTAATCCATTCAACAAAGGGGGCGCTGACCAACCCGGTCAGCGCCCCCTTTTAAGTTGCGGTGAAATAGGGACTAAATGGGGGCGCTAGACGCCAAAACAGTCCCTATTCCACCGCAACTTCATGGGGATGTGTGACAATGCCCGTCGGAAAACATCTGCTGTCTTTGGGGGCCTATCTATGCTGTACGAGTTTTGTGCCGAGAACTTTGAGCGGGTGCCGGCGGCTATCGAGGCCGGTGCGGGGCGCATCGAGCTGTGCGATAACCTTGCCGTCGGTGGTACCACGCCCTCGGCCGGCGTTATCAGCGCTACGACCAACTATGCCCACGAACACGATGCACGGGTGATGTGCATGATCCGTCCGCGTGGCGGCGACTTTCACTACAACCAGGATGAGCTGCGCATGATGGAGATGGACCTGGGCCTTGCTGTGAGTGCCGGCGTTGACGGCCTGGTCTTTGGCTGCTGCAAGCCCTGTGCCGGCGGCTGGGCGCTCGACGAGCTCACCCTCGGCGCCTTCGTTATGGCTACGGGCTGCGCGACCGAGGAGTGCAAGCGCGAGCCCCTTGACATCACCTTCCACATGGCATTTGACCAGCTCTCGCCCGAGGCTCAGCTCGATGCGATTGATACACTTGCCGATTGCGGCGTTACGCGCATTCTGACGCACGGTGGTGCTGCCGGTACGTCGATCGAGGACAACTTCGAAAACCTGGCCCGCTTGATTGAGTACGCGGGCGATCGTTTGACCATCCTTCCAGGCGGCGGCATTACCACGGCAAATCGCGACGCGGTCGCGGCGGCGCTAGGCGTCTCCGAGCTCCATGGAACCAAGATCGTGCCGCTGGAGGCGTAGTCCGTGGCGCTGGTATTTGACGTTCAGCAGGCGAACGGCAAGCCCGACGATAACCGTCGCCCTGGCACCGCGTGCCCCTTTTGCGACACGGAGGGGCTCGCCAACATCATCCAGCGCGATGGTGACTGCATCTGGCTCGAGAATAAGTTCAAGACCTTGCGGGCCACCCGTCAGACCGTATTGATCGAGTCGGCCAATCACGACGCCGACCTGGTGACCTATGAACCGGATGAGCTGCATCATGTGATGCGGTTTGCCCTGGGCTGTTGGCAGCAGATGATCGATTCCCAACAGTACCGCAGTGTGCTCATGTACAAGAACAAAGGCCCGCTTTCGGGCGGCAGCCTCGTCCATCCACACATGCAGATTGTGGGCTTGGAACAGGAGGACGGCTATGCGGCGTTGACCTCAGCCAACTTTGAAGGCATCAATGTCTGGCAACAGGGGAGAATCTCGGTCAACATCTCAACCGAGCCAATCATGGGATTCTTCGAGGTCAACGTCTCGGCTCCGCAGGGAATCGCCGCCAGCGATGACACGAGAGACCAAGCCGAGACGGACCTCTTCGCCGATGCGATTCAGGTGGCCCTGCGCTATATCCTGAACGAGCACCATGGTGGTCGCGCAGAGTCGTACAACTTGTTTTTCTATCACTTGGGCGGTCGGACCATTGCCAAGGCGCTTCCACGTTGGGTGGTTTCGCCCTACTTTGTGGGCTATCGTTTGGCCCAGGTCAATGCCGAGACGACGCTCGATATCGATGCTGAGCGCCTGCGCGCACGCCTGGAGGCGCTTGCATAGCCAAGGGCTCGGCCTCGCGCCTGTGGCTGGCTATTTCGCCATTACGCTGCGGCCGGCTTCGACGCGCTTGCGCTGGGCGGCGCGCTCCTCGCCGGTCAGACGCTCAAAGAGATGCCCGATAAGCGAGGCGAGTACCTGCTGAAACAGCGTTCCGCACATGACGGGAAACACGACTTCGCCCGGAAAGTACTGCGTGGCGATGACGGCGCCCGAAGAGATGTTACGCATGCCGCAGGTAAAGCACATGGTGGTCGTCTCGCTATATGGCAGATGCAGCGTATGGGCGACCAGAAAACCGACGACAAAGCCACTGATGGCGAAGACCAAAATAAAGAGGGCGACTTCCAAGCGCACCGCGTTCATGTGCAGCACGTACTCGCTCATGGCGGTGGAGTTGGAGGCGATAACGCCCATCATCATGAATTTGCAGGCGGGCGAGAGCACGGGGGAGAGTTTTTCGTGCCCCCATCCGCGCGTGAGCTCGTTGATCACGATGCCGAGCACGGCGGGGATGGCGATCATAAAGGCCATGTCTTGCATCATGCTCGGCACATCGATCGAGACGGTGGCGCCCAGCAGGAGCTTGAGCGTGAGCGGAATCGTCATAGGGGAGATAACCGAGGACGTCAGGATGATGGTGAGCGCGAGCGGGCCGTTGCCGCCGAACATGCTAATCCACATAAAGGCAGTGACCGCCACGGGTACGCTGTACTCGAGCACGATGCCGCAGACAAGGTTGGGATTGGAGCCAAAGAATAACGATCCCATGGCATAGGCCGCGATGGGAATAAGCGCCGCCGAGACGAGCAGTGCCAAAATCAGGTGCAGGGGACGGCGGAACACCTCGGCTACCTGGTGGAAGGTGTTGCTGAGCGCACCCTGAAACGTCATAAAGGCGAAGAGGGCGGGAACAATGGGCTTGAGCACGCCAATCTGCTGGGGAAAGAGCACGCCGAGCGCCACGCAAATCGGAACGATGACCTGCATATGCCCCGCGAGGAACTTTCCCAGTCCAGTCCATTGCTTCATATGTCCCGTGACTCCCTTTATCCGCGAACTCGTTTGTATGGATATGCTAGACGCTCGTATGCGTCCGTGCGGCTGAAACGCTCGATTATTTCGAGGCTATTACCGGCATCGTTTACCGAAACCGCGGCGTGCTGCGGCGATTTGCGTCCGCGCCGCACGGTATAATAAATCCGTTCAACAGATCTGCCTGCCGAAGCGGGCATACACAGAGGACTCATCGCTATGAACCGTGAGAGGTATCGCGGCGACCTGCCCCTATCGGGGGTGGGCGCCTATGTCATCGCTTAAGACGACGCATCGCTGGGCGGTCGCTCAGCAAAACCCCGAGCTCGAAAAGGAGCTTTCGGCTGGTCTGGGCATTCCCGGGCTGGTGGCGCGCATTATGGTCGCGCACGGCATTGGCTCCATCAAAGAGGGCCAATTGTTTTTGACGCCTTCGCTCGATCGCGACTGGGCCGATCCACTCATTATCCCGGGCATGTCGGTCGTTGCCGACCGCGTCGAGCGTGCTATTCGCAACCACGAGCACATTGCAGTCTTTGGCGATTTTGACGTTGACGGTATTACGTCGACCTGCCTGTTGACCGAGGCGCTGCGCACGTTTGGCGCCGATGTCACGCCGTTTATTCCGCATCGCTTTGATGAGGGCTACGGTCTTTCGCGCGCGGCACTCGACCGCGTTAACGAGCTCGCTCGCCCCCAGCTGATCGTGACCGTCGATAACGGCATTGCCGCCAAGGAAGAGGTTTCCTATTTGGAGGACCTGGGGATCGATTTGGTGGTCACGGACCATCACGAGCCCTCCGACCAGGTGCCGCAGGGTGTGCCCCTGACCGACCCCAAGCTCGAGGACGAGGGCCCCTCGCGCGAGCTTGCCGGTGCTGGTGTGGCGCTCAAGCTGGTGCAAGTCCTGGGTGAGCGCCTGGGCAAGCCGTCGTATTGGCGTTCGCTAATCGAGGTCGCGGCGCTGGGCACCGTGTCCGACATGATGCCGCTCACGCCCGAGAACCGCGCGCTGGTTGCCGAGGGCATCCAGCAGATGCGCGTAACCGCTCGCCCCGGCTATATCGCGCTTGCCGCGCTCGCCAAAGCGGACCTTTCGAGCATTACGGCGGATGGCCTGTCATTCTCGCTCATTCCCCGCTTAAACGCTGCCGGCCGCATGGCCGATCCCAAGCTGGCGCTCGACCTGCTGCTTGCCCGCGATCCCATCGAAGCAAGCGCGCTGGCGGCTGAGCTCGAGGAAATCAACCGCCAGCGCCGTGAGATCGAGGCGGAGCTCACGCGCGATGCCATGGCAAAGGTCGAGGAGGCCTATGACGGCGGACGCGCGATCGTCGTGGGCGGCGAAGGCTGGCACGAGGGCGTCAAGGGCATCGTGGCAAGCCGTCTGACCAACCGCTATCACGTGCCGGCGCTGCTGTTCTCGATCGAGGACGGTATCGCGCGCGGCTCTGGTCGCTCGGTGGGCAAAGTTAACCTGTTTGACGCCGTCGAGCGCTGTTCCGACCTGCTGATTCGTCGCGGCGGACATGCCGGTGCGGTGGGTGTGACCATCGAGGCATCCAAGCTCGATGAATTCCGTCGTCGCCTTTCCGCCGTGCTATCGGAGATTCCCGCCGAGGACTTTGAAGACATCGACGAGGTTGCCGCCACGGTCGACCTTTCCGAGCTGAATATCGAGACTATAGAGCAGATTTCCCGTCTTGAGCCGTTTGGCCAGGGCAACAAGGTGCCGCTGCTGGCCGCCGAGGGCGTGACGATGTGCGATCGCGCCGTGGTGGGCAAAACCGGCGAGCACATGCGCTTTGTGGCGACCGATGGCGCCGCAAGCGTGCCGGCCATTATGTTCCGCGTGCCGCAAATCGATAAGCTCATCAACTGCGATAGTGCTGTCGACTTGGTGTTCGAGGCCGTTGCCGAGCATTGGCAGGGGCGTGTGAAGCCCAAGCTCATGATCAAGGATGTTCTGGTCCGCGATACCACGCTGCCCAGCGTCGACGATCCGGCATGCGAGCTTCGTCGTGGCGTGCAGCCGGCGGATTCCGGCCTGCGCCTGGAGTCGCGTAAGCGCGAGACACTCGCCCAGCTTTCTTATACCGAGCTGACGCGCTCGCTTATCCATAGCTTTATCGGCTCGAACCAGCCGCACCGCGCGCAGGTCGAGGCGCTCGATGCCCTGGCCGATCACCAAAGTGTTCTGGCCGTTATGGGAACGGGGCGCGGCAAGTCGCTCATCTTCCATGTGCATGCCGCGCGCGAGGCGGTTCTTCGCGGGCGTGCGAGCATCTTTGTCTATCCGCTGCGCGCGCTCGTTGCCGACCAGGCCTATCACCTCTCGTCGACGATGGCCGCGCTCGGCATTGGCGTCGGCGTGTTGACCGGCGAGACCGTGGAGGCGGCGCGCGATGACGTGTTCGCCGGCCTGGCTTCGGGCCGTACCGGCATCGTGCTCACGACGCCCGAGTTCCTGTCCATTCACCGCGACCGCTTTGCGCGTTCGGGGCGCATCGGTTTTGTCGTTATCGATGAGGCGCACCACGCCGGCCTTGCCAAGGGCGGCGACCGCAGCGCCTATCTCGACATGCCCGATATCCTCAAAGCCCTGGGCGACCCGGTCGTTATGGCTGCGACGGCCACCGCGACGGCTCCGGTCGTGGCCGAGCTTGCCCGCATGTTGCCGATCACTCGCACGGTGGTCGACGAGACGGTGCGCGAGAACCTGCAGCTCGAGGACGACCGCGACCTTGCGAGCCGCGAGAACCGTTTGGTGTCGATCGTGGCGACGGGGGAGAAGACCGTCATTTACGTCAATTCGCGCGACCAGTCCGTGGCGCTCGCCAAGACACTACGCAAACGCGTTCCCGACTGTGCGACCCGTATCGCGTTCTATAACGCTGGCCTTACGCGCACCGACCGCCATCGCGTAGAAGAAGCGTTTCGAGACGGCAGCCTCAGCTGCATCGTTTCGACCTCCGCCTTTGGCGAGGGTGTCAACCTGCCCGATATCCGCCATGTCGTGCTCTACCACATGCCGTTTGGCGCCATCGAGTTCAACCAGATGAGCGGACGTGCCGGCCGCGACGGCCAGCCCGCCGTAATCCATCTGCTCTATTCGTCGCGCGACGCCCGCATTAACGAGCGCCTGCTCGACTGCTATGCGCCCGAGCGCGACGAGCTCGTCACGCTCTATCGCGCGCTGCAGACCATGTGGCGCTCCAACCGCGGCAAAACCGGGGACGATTCCTTTAGCGCGAGCGATATCGACATCGCGCAGATGTGCCTTGCCATCGATGCTCGCACGCCGGTCGACGAGCGTTCGGTGGAAAGCGGCCTGGGAATCTTCGAAGAGCTTGGTTTTTGTCGCGTTTCGGGGTTTGACGACACTCGTCGTATCGCGATGGCCGAAAACCCCGGCCGCGTGCAATTGAGCAGGTCAATTCGCTATTTGGAGGGCTTGCGCTCGCGCATGGAGTTTTCGGCTTTCCGGAGCTGGGCGCTCGATTCGTGCGCTTCTGATATGCTAGCCAAAGTTAACCGCCCGATCGTACCGCGGGCCTAGGGGAAGGGGACCTCGATGGATGCCGCAGCCCGTACCGCCCATGATTCCACCCTCCAGCCGTTTTCGGAGATGGAGCACTATAAGCATGCCGATGAGCTGCCGCCCGAGATTATGGCGGACAGCTACGACAAGCTGGAGCGCCTGTGCCTCAAATATATGAATGAGGACGACTTTTCTAAGGTTGAGCAGGCCTACTGCTTTGCCGCCGAGAAGCACTGCAACCAAAAGCGCCGCTCGGGCGAGATGTACATTAACCATCCCGTCGAGGTTGCCATCATTTTGGCCGATCTCAAGATGGACTGCGACGTGGTGTGCGCCGCGCTGTTGCACGATACCGTCGAGGACACCGAGACCTCGCTCACCGATGTTTCCGGCCTGTTTGGCGATACAGTGGCCGAGCTTGTCGACGGCGTGACCAAGCTCACCAATATCGAAGTCGACAGTATGGACGAGAAGCAGGCGCTCACGCTGCGCAAGATGTTCCTCGCCATGTCCAAGGACATTCGCGTCATCATCGTTAAACTTGCCGACCGTCTGCACAACATGCGAACGCTGGCAGCCCTGCGCGAGGATCGTCGCCTGTTTAAGGCTCGCGAGACCATGGACGTGTACGCGCCCTTGGCCGACCGCCTGGGCATGAGCTCTATTAAGTGGGAGCTCGAGGACCTGTCCTTCTTCTACCTGGAGCCCGATGCCTACCAGCGCATCGCGCGCATGGTGGCTGAGTCGCGCGAGGTCCGCGAGCGCTACCTTGCCGAGACCATCAAGACGCTTACCGATGAGCTCAACCGCATTGGCCTGGAGGGTTTCCAGATCAACGGCCGTTCCAAGCACTATTGGTCCATCTACCAAAAGATGAAGCGCAAGGGCAAGGAGTTCTCCGAGATCTACGACCTGGTGGCGCTGCGCGTAATTACCCATTCGGTGCGCGATTGCTACTCCACGCTCGGTGCGGTGCATACGCTGTGGCACCCCATGCCTGGTCGCTTTAAAGACTATATCGCCATGCCCAAGGTCAATAACTACCAGTCGCTCC
>DAWEIC010000058.1:3270-9167 GCA_052364855.1 Collinsella sp. | reverse complement strand
TACACGAGCTTGAGGGCTTGAAGACAGAGGCAACGACCTTGAGCACACAGAAAGCCCAGGACAGCGAAGTCGCAGCCCTCGCCCGCCTGCAATCGCAGATTCAACTAGCACAGGAAATGGTCAAAGCCATGCGTAAGCGAACCGAAAGTCTCGGATCGCACTATCGAGCGGATTAAACTGGACACCTATCTAAAGCAGAACACAACTAATCGATATCTATGGGCCCCGCGAGCTCGAAGTGGCTCGGGGCTCATTCGTGTCCGCACGGCAGCGTATCCTTATTCTAAATACAGAGCGGGCAAAGCCCGCATAAACAATAGACCAGCGAGGAGGAGATATGGACAGTAGAGATATCGAGAAGTGGCGTGTCGAACTTGATAGCTACGCCAATGTGGAAGACGGCGTTGAGTATTGGCTCGCACGCGATTTAATGGAACCCATGGGATACACTCGATGGGAGAACTTCGCCGAAGTTGTTAAGAGGGCAAAAGTCTCGTGCGAAACAAACAAAACTCCAGTTGATTCCCATTTTCGTGACACCACGAAAATGGTAACTGCCGGTGTCGCCGCTCGCGCGGTTAAAGACTACAAACTTACGCGCTATGCATGCTATTTAATCGCCCAGAACGGAGACCCAAACAAGCCAGAGATCGCGCTCGCACAGGCATACTTCGCCGTGCAGACCCGCCGCCAAGAGCTCATAGAGCAGCGCTTTGCAGAGATTCAGCGCTTGCAGGCGCGCCACTCGCTATCCGATTCAGAGAAACAGCTCTCGGGTATTGCGTTCAAACGCGGCGTGGACTCCAAAGGATTCGCGATCATCAAGTCGAAGGGCGATGAAGCGTTATTCGGCGGTAGAAGCACGGCGGAAATGAAGCAGCAGCTCGGCGTACCCAAGAGCACGGCATTGGCGGACAGGTTAGCCGATGTCCTCATCAAAGCAAAGGACCTTACGAACTCGATGACGGCCTTCAACGCCGAGGAACACGACCTGTACGGCCTGGACCAGATCAAACAAGAGCACGTCGAGAACAACACAAGCGTGCGTGGCAGCCTCATCGACCGCGGAATTGTCCCCGAGAACCTACCACCTGCCGAGGATACAAAAAAGCTCGAGCGTCGCGTGAAGGCAGACGAGAAGAAACTCAAGGAGGGTACTGACGGTTTTACCGATCCCCAGGGTAGACTCGATCTGTGAAAGCGGCTGTGCCCCGACGGGTTCGACCCCATGTAAGGTCAACAAAAAAGCGACCAGCCTGTGCCAGTCGCTTTAACAATCTTTGGGTGGGCCGTCAGGGGGTCGAACCCTGGACCTTGGGATTAAGAGTCCCCTGCTCTACCAACTGAGCTAACGACCCAAAGCTAAAGTCCGTTGTGGCGGACTTTAGAGGAGATATCGTGTGGTGGGCCGTCAGGGGGTCGAACCCTGGACCTTGGGATTAAGAGTCCCCTGCTCTACCAACTGAGCTAACGACCCGATATCAACACGAAGCAAGAACTGGGGTGGGTAAAGGGACTCGAACCCTCGACCTACGGGACCACAACCCGTCGCTCTAGCCAACTGAGCTACACCCACCGTGTCCTGTGCGCTTCGCGCTCGACTATTATTGCAAGGAACGCCACGCGATGCAAGCCCCAATTTTCAAGAATTTTGAAAAGAGTTTTTCGAGACCATTTCGAGCAAATCCCACCAGTTCCATAGGAGTAAACTTGCCCCACTGCAAATGCTCGAAAGGACCGGCATGAAAGAACTCTCCAACCGCACGGCAACGTTTACCGATTCCGTCATCCGCCGCATGACGCGCATCTCCAACAAGTATGGCGCCGTCAACCTGTCGCAGGGCTTCCCCGACTTCGATCCCCCGGCGCAGCTGCTCAACAGCCTGAGCACCATCGCCGCCGATCCCAAGCCGCTCTATCACCAGTACTCCATCACCTGGGGCTCCCAGGCCATGCGCGAGGCGCTCGCCGCCAAACAGGAGCACTTTATGGGCATGCCGGTGAACCCCAACGAGAATATCGTAGTCACCTGCGGCTCCACCGAGGCCATGATGGCCGCCATGATGACGGTCACCAACCCCGGCGACAAGGTCGTCATCTTCTCGCCGTTCTACGAGAACTACGGCGCCGACACGATCCTTTCGGGGGCCGAGCCCATCTACGTGCCGCTCAACCCGCCCACATTCGACTTTGACCGCGAGACACTCGAGGCGGCCTTCCGCGACAACGACCCCAAGGCCATCGTCCTATGCAACCCTTCCAACCCCTGCGGCAAGGTCTTTACACGCGATGAGCTCGCCTTTATCGCCGACCTCTGCAAAAAGTACGACACCTACTGCATCACCGACGAGGTCTACGAGCACATCGTCTACGCGCCCCACGAGCACGTCTATATGGCCACGCTGCCCGGCATGTTTGAGCGCACCATCAGCTGCAGCTCGCTGTCCAAGACCTACTCCATCACCGGCTGGCGTCTGGGCTACACTATCGCCCCTGCCGAAATCACCGAGCGCATCAAAAAGGTCCACGACTTCCTCACCGTGGGCGCCGCCGCCCCCCTGCAGGAAGCCGTCGTCACCGCCCTCAAATTCGACGACAGCTATTACGATGAGGTCCTCGACCTCTACACCGCCAAGCGCGACCTGTTCTGCCAGGGACTCGACAGCATCGGTCTTGAGCATAACGTGCCGCAGGGCGCCTACTACGTCATGATGGACATCTCTGAGTTTGGCTATGACAGCGACCTCGAATTCTGCGAGGACCTCGCGTCTAAGGTGGGTGTGGGCGCCGTGCCCGGCTCGAGCTTCTTCCGCGAGCCCGTCAACCACCTGATTCGTTTCCACTTTGCCAAGCGAGACGAGACGCTTAACGCGGCACTGGAGAACCTCAAGTCCCTGCGTGATAAAATCAAACCGCGCGGGTAAGGACGGCCCGGCAACTAAAGTAACTAAAGAAGCCCCGCACCGCCTGCCGCGTTGCGAGGCTTCGTTTTATGGCGCTTTCTTAAATGGTTTAGAGCTCTATACTTTAGTCATGGAGCAACTCGTCCCAGTGAGAGGAATATTATGGAAGAGCAGCAACTTATCGGAGCGCTCGAGGCCGGCGGCACCAAGATGGTCTGCGCCACGGGCTATGCAGACGGCACGGTCCTGGAGCGTGAGCAGATCGTGACCACGACTCCGCAGGAGACCGTCGAGGCCGTCAACGCATGGTTTGCCGACAAGGGCATCGCCGCGCTGGGCATCGGCGCCTTTGGCCCCACCGCAGTCAACCCTGCCTCGCCCCAATACGGCAAGATCCTGGAGACGCCCAAAACGGCATGGCGCTACTTTGACCTGCTGGGCACCATCCAAAACGAGCTCAATATTCCCTGCGGCTACGACACCGACGTCAACGTCGCCTGCCTGGGCGAGGTCACCTTTGGTTGCGCCCAGGGCCTCACTGACGTTGTGTATCTGACCATCGGTACCGGCGTGGGCGCCGGCGTGCTCTCGGGCGGCCAGCTCGTGCACGGCATGATGCATCCCGAGGCCGGCCACATCCTGGTCACGCGCGACCCGCGCGACACCATTGGCGAGCACAGCGCCTGCCCCTTCCACGACAACTGTCTCGAGGGCCTCATCGCCGGCCCCGGCGTTAAAAAGCGCTGGGATGGCAAGAGCGCCGGAGACATGGCCGATGACTCGGAGGCCATGGACCTGCTCGCCGGCTATCTGGCACAGGCGCTCATGACCTACACGCTGTGCTACGCACCGCAAAAGATTATCATCGGCGGCGGCGTGGCCGACCACACCCCCATCGTGCCGCTCGCACGCAAAAAGTGCGCCGAAATGCTCAACGGCTATATCGTCACGCCCGAGGTCAACGACATCGATACCTACATTGTCAACAACAGCCTCGAGGGCAAGCAGGGCATCATGGGCTGCCTGGCCCTGGGCGCACAGGCGCTTCAGTAGCAGACGCACCCACAGGGCGTGGCGCGCTCGGCAAATCTAACCTACGGAACGACGCCACCACGCCCCATATAAGCCCTCAAATAAAAAAGGCCGCCTAGGACCAAACAATACGTCCTAGGCGGCCTTTTTGGCGTGCATCAGCGACCGTAAGAGATATCGGAGCACAACGCCCGTTGCCGCTCCACAGCAGTCGATCATCACATCGGTGATCATGCCGGCGCGTCCCGGCACAAAGAGCTGAATCGTCTCGTCGATCGAGGGAATCAGCAGCAGGAACACCGCCGTGGGCAGCAGCACGTCAAAGGTGCGCCGGCCCTCAAGATCAAAGGCGTGCGTTGCCAGGATGCCGAGCACCATATACTCGGTAAAATGCGCGCACTTGCGAACAACAAAGTTGGTCACCCATTCATATGGAAGTCCCACGCCGTGCAGGAAACCGCGGATAGCTTCCATGACCGTTAGGCTCAGCGAGCCCGACCCCGAGCCGGGAACCAGCGAATTGCCCCAGATCAAGAGCGCCATCAGGCAGGTCACGACCGCCCATTTTCGATTGATCTTAACCATGCAGAAGTTATGCCTCCGCGCGGAGCGGCGCAAAGCTGGCGGTACCGCCCTCGATAACGCTCAGATAGGCACGGCCCGTACGCTTGGCGGTAGAGGACTGCAGGCGCTCGATCTCTTCCTCGAGGATCTGATTGACGCGCTCGTGACGACGATTTTCCATAATGCCGGCGGCAATAGCCTCGGCCCGCTCGATGCTCTCGCGCGAGATACGGGCGGTATCCTCGGGGAACACAGCGCTGTGACGGCCGACATAGGCGGGGGCAGCAGGCTGAGGGGCAGCGACGGGAGCGGGAGCTGCAACAGGAGCGGGCTCGTCAATCTCATCCAGAATCGCGGTGGCGGCGGCCCACATGTCCTCGTGGCCCGAGTAATCAGCCATGGGGACATCAACCTCGAGCGAGGCATCTGGAAGGTCGCCGGTGTTGATGCGATCTTGGGCATCAATCGATGCGGTGATGGCTGCAGGCTCATCGAGGTCATCGAGATCGATGTCCGCGGCACCGGAGATGATAGGCATGCTGGCGAGGTTTGCATTGTACGGCGCAGCCTCAGCCGCCTGCTGCTGGGCAGGAGCGCCCCACAACGAGCTTTCGGCGGCACGGCGGGCGGCAACGGCCTCCTCGTCCGCGGCCATGGCTTCATCAACGTACGAATTGTCGGCAGAAGCGTTCGCGTCCGCCGAGGTAGCGCTGTAGGCGTTATTGGCTGCCGCGTTGGCGACGAGTGCCACGAAAGCCGCCGTGCTGCCCGCAGGGGCGGCCTGGGAGCCAGACACGGCGCGTGCCGCGGCGGCGATGTCGTCGCGATTGAAGGAGCCGGTCTGCCCGCCGTTGGTGAGCTCGTCGATGGCGACTTGATAGACGTCGCGCGAGTGCGCAGGGTCGCAGCTCACCGGCGAATCGTCGTCGAGCATACTGTCGATCATGGACCAAGCCTCGGCCTCGTCCATGGCATCTGCGGCTCGAGCGATGGTAGGGACACCATCATCGGCATGACGGCGCTGGAACGCACCAGTCAGGCCGGAAAGGAATGCCGAGGTAGACTGCTCCGCCTGAGCCTGAGAAGCAGAAGCCGCAGCGTAAGGAGTCGCATCCTGCTGCTGAGCTGGAATCGAGGCGGTCTTGAACTCGCTTTGATGCTGATTGAGATTGGCGGTACCGCCCATGGCATCAGGCTGGAACAGACGCTCTTCACGCTGCGCACGGTACTCGGAGATACCCAGCGAGGCGGCATAGATACCCACGCCCGCCACCGCGCCCACGGCGAAGGGAACCGCACCCGCCACGACCGTCTCGTTCACCGACGAAAACGGCAGCGTCGCGGCATACATAACCACGGGAGCGGCAAGGCCGATCCCGCACGAAAGTCCGGCAAGGA
>DAWEIC010000058.1:1143-3260 GCA_052364855.1 Collinsella sp. | reverse complement strand
GCTCGTTGTGTTGCATCAGAAGAAGCCATGAGCTCTCCCCATCTTCCAGCACCCAAATCGCATCATTCAGTTGGCTGCGCGAGAGAAGATGAAGCGGGGCTATGCCCCAAAGCAACGGTATATGGTTCGTTTCATCTGCGTTTTCCGTCGCGAAGCTTAAAAGCTATTATGCGAAACCGCCCTGTCGATTGCAAGCGACGATGTCGGATTGAAACGGGAAACCTGCTGCTCGTCGGTCTTATGGTCAAAAATAAGCGCGGAGCGGCGATATGGAAAAGGGCCGAGGCTCAAAGCCCCGACCCTTTATCGCATTGATGACTATCGCTGCGTGTGGATGACAACCTAGAACGTCTGCTCGTAGTCGCTGTGCTTTTTGGCCGAACGCACCAGGAACTCCTGGTTGGTGTTGGTGCCCTTAAGACCCTTGATAAACGACGCGGCTGCGCGCTCGGTGTTGTTCATGCCGGCAAGAATGCGACGCAGGCCAAAGACAAACGGGCGCATCTGCTCGTCGACCAGCAGGTCCTCGTTGCGCGTACCCGAGGCAACGGGGTCGATGGCCGGGAAAATGCGGCGATCGGCCAGGTCGCGGTCGAGCTTAAGCTCCATGTTGCCGGTGCCCTTGAACTCCTCGAAGATGACCTCGTCCATCTTGGAGCCGGTATCGATGAGTGCGGAGGCGAGGATGGTGAGCGAGCCACCGTTCTCGATATTACGGGCTGCGCCCAGGAAGCGCTTGGGCGGATACAGGGCCGCCGAATCGACGCCGCCCGAAAGGATGCGGCCCGAGGCGGGCGCCGCCAAGTTGTAGGCGCGGGCAAGACGCGTGATGGAGTCGAGCACAACTACAACATCGCCGCCCAGTTCCACGATGCGCTTGGCGCGCTCGATGACGAGCTCGGCCACGCGAGTGTGGTTGTCCGCGGGCATATCGAAGGTGGAGGCCACGACCTCGCCCTTAATGGAGCGCTGCATGTCGGTGACCTCTTCGGGGCGCTCGTCGACGAGCAGGCAGATGAGGTGTACCTCGGGATTATTGATCGAGATAGACTGGCAGATCTTCTTGAGGATCGTGGTCTTGCCGGCCTTGGGCGGGGACACGATCAGGCCACGCTGACCCTTGCCAATCGGCGACACGATGTCGATGGCGCGACCGGTAATGGAGTCCTTGCCGTGCTCCATGCGCAGCGGCTCGTTGGGATAGACTGGGGTGAGGTCGCCGAACTTGGGACGGTTGCGAATCTGCTCGGGGTCCAGACCGTTGACGGTCGTGATTTTGGCGAGGCCGGCGCGCTTGTCGCCGCCGCGCGAAGGACGCAGCGAGCCCTCGATGACGTCGCCCGTGCGCAGGCGCGCGGAGCGGATGAGGTAGGCGGGCACGAAGGCGTCGTCGTTGGACTTCATGTAGCCATGGGCGTGGATGATGCCGGAGCTGTCCGGGCGAATCTGCAGAATGCCCTTGATGTCGCGGAAGCCCTCGGCCTTCGCGGCGGTGACGTAGATCTCCTCGACGAGCTCGGCTTTCTTCTTGCCGGTCGTCTCGATCTCGAACTCCTTGGCCTTCTCGCGCAGTTCGGCGACCTTCATGGCAGCGAGCTCCTCACGCGAAAGCGTGGGCTCGGTGGGGGCGGCGTTGCGCTCCTTGTTGCGCTGTTTGCGATCGCGCTGACGGTTGCGACGGTCGTTGTTGCGCTCGTCCTTGCGCTCGTTGCGCTCCTCGTTGCGCTTGTGCTGGCGACGGCTGGAACGAGTGCCGTCTTCGGCCTCGGCGGGCGCGGCACCATCGGTTGTGGCGGCGTCGGCATTGGCCGCAGCGGCTTCATTGGCCTCGGCGCCAGAATCGACCTGCGCTTCGACATCAGCCTGATGCTCGGACGCCTTGGCCTTAGCGGACTTCTTACGACCGCGCTTGGGCTTCTCGGACGCAGGCCGTTCGACGTCTTGGGGCTCGGCGGCATCAGTCGATGCATCGGCGGTCGTCTCGTCGGAATCCTCGGACGTACCCTTCTTGGCAGCCTTAGCCTTGGACGTGCGCTTAACAGCAGTGCGACGGCTGCGACCGGGGCGGACGTCGGCGGGCTCGGCATCGGCGGGAGCGGCCTCGGAAGTCGCAGCAT
>DAWEIC010000058.1:0-1133 GCA_052364855.1 Collinsella sp. | reverse complement strand
TCGTAGCATCCTGAACGGGCGCATCGGCAGCAGTTGCAGACTCGACGGTCGCCGCAGCATCCCGAGCAGCTGCGGCTGCGGCTGCGGCCTTCTCTGCCTCGACGAAGGCCTTGGGCTTGCGACCGCGACGGTGCGGGCGCAAAGCCGGATCGACAACGGGAACTTCGCTGGCCTCGACAGACGCAGCGTGCTCAGCAGGCGATGCGCCCTCCCCTGCCGTGGAACGGACCGAAGCGTCAGTGAACTCGGGGGTTACCTGTTCAGCAACCTGCTCGGCCTTAACAGCCGTGCGACGGCGTGTGCGCGTTGCCGGCTTCTCGGTCGGCAGGTCGGCGGCAGGGGTCTCGGTGGCGGCAGGGGTCTCGGGCACAGACGGAGCTGCAAGCTCGGTCAGAGCCGCGGCCTCGCGCTCGGCAGCACGACGGCGGGCGCGCACCACCTGAGCCTCGCTAATCTGCGCCAACGCACGTGCCTGCGCGACCTCATCGGAAATCGACGCCGAGGAGTCAGCTGCAACGGTGCGCTTGGCGCGCGTCGTGCGCGTGGTACGGCGCTTGGGCTTGGTGACCTCCTCGCCGTCAGCGGCAGGCTTGGCCGTGCGGCGCATGCGCTTGGGCTTTGCCGGAGCAGCCTCCTCACCAGTTGCAGGCACGGCCTTCTCAGCCGTTGCAGCCTTAGGCGTCGAAGCAGCCTTAGGCGTCTCAGGAGCCGAGACTTGCGCGGGCGCCGCAACCTGGTCCGACGCAACCGGTGCAGCGGGAGCGGCCTGCGTCGTCGTTATTTCGTTTTCTTGCTGTTGATCAGACACAGTGTTTGCTCAACTTTCTTTTCAAGCCCTGTGATCACATGCTCCCTGCATAAACCTTCAGGGCGGCTAAACAGTCTAGCTCCGTCAAATACCGACGGACATCATTGATCTGTATCGAGATATTTGCGTCATATACGCAGCGTTAGTGTAACACAACCGCCGCCACCTGCAACTTAGTCATTGGGGACGTTCTTAAACGACTAGTCAAAAGGGACACTCTTTGGTTTAACACCCACAAATCTGACTGCCTCCGCCAAAACTATGGCGGTTTACTACGATGAATCGCTCAACCGCGACCACTCCGAAACTTGTTGAACTAAAACCG
>DAWEIC010000057.1:0-9276 GCA_052364855.1 Collinsella sp. | reverse complement strand
CACTTGCACACTCAAAAGTACACCGTGCACAAAAAAGGAGGCCTCCGCATCGCCGTGGAGGCCTCCTTTTGCTTACGTGGCGCGGGTAGCCACTATAGCAACGCCGCAGGTTGAGCATACGCCAGCGAAAACACCCCATTTGAGGCAAGGTGGCCTGAAAGAGGAGGGAAGCGTACTTTGGTACGCGACCGACGATTGAAGGCCAGATTGTCCAAATGGGGCGTTTGCAGCGTCGGCTACGAGAGATCGTCCTCGTAGGGCATCAGGTCCGCCAAGTAGCCTTTTTCCTTGAGCATGGCCTCGATCTCGTCGAGGGTTTGCTCATCCTCTGCCGCAATGCGATGGAAGTGATAGCCGCTCGTCACCGTTAGGAGCGGAAAGCTCTTGCCGCTCGCGATATCGTGCAGGTAGCGCTCAACATCGCGACGATTGCGGATGTCCAGGTCGGCCGTGATCTTACCGTACACGCGGTGATTGACGATCACGTTGAGCACGGCGCCGCCGGCGTCGACGATACTCGTGAGCTCATCGCCTGCCTGCTCCACGCCGTGGCGAACCTTGACCAAGCGCGTGGGCACGGCGGGGCTGCTGGGGGCCTCCCGCAGCACATAACCACGGTTGGTCGCCACGATATCGTGTCCGTCGGCGCGCAGCAGAGCGATGTCTTGCACGACAATCTGGCGGCTCACACCCACCTCGCGGGCAAGTGCGCTGCCCGAAACGGGCTCCTTGGCTTCCTCGAGCACGCCCATGATGGCACGGCGACGCTCGCGGGCGTCCATTATTTACCGTCCAGCAGACGCAGGTGCTTGAGCGAGAGGTCGAGAATCGGCGCAGAGTGCGTCAACGCCCCCGAGCTAATAAAGTCAACGCCCAGGTCGGCGAGCGCGCGGATATTGTTGGCATCCACGTTGCCCGAGCACTCGGTCTTGGCGCGACCGGCGATAAGCTCAATCGCGGCAGCCATGTCGTCGTGGGTCATGTTGTCGAACATGATGATATCGGCGCCGGCCTCCACGGCCTCGCGCACCATGTCCAGGTTCTCGCACTCGATCTCGACCGTCGTGGTAAACGATGCATGGGCGCGCGCCATCTCGATCGCACGCGTCACGCCACCGGCGGCATCGATGTGGTTGTCCTTGAGCATGACAGCCGTCGACAGGTTATAGCGGTGGTTGCTGCCGCCGCCGATCTCGACCGCGGCCTTCTCGAAGACGCGCATGCCCGGCGTGGTCTTGCGCGTGTCGACGAGCACGGTCTTGGTGCCCACGAGCGCAGCCGCCATCCGATGCGTGTAAGTAGCGATGCCGCTCATGCGCTGCAGGTAGTTGAGCGCCACGCGCTCGCCCGAAAGCAGCACGCGCGCGTCGCCGCGCACCTGGCCCACGTGATCGCCGGCGTGTACCTCGTCACCGTCAGCAACATCAAACAACACCGAACTCTGCGGATCCAGCAGCTCAAAGGTGCGGGCGAATACGTCCAGGCCGGCGATAATGCCGTCGGCCTTGGCGATAAGCTCCACCGTGGCGGGACGCGCCGTGGGGCACACGCTCGCCGTGCTCACGTCCTCAAAGGTAATGTCCTCGCGCAGAGCCTGCAAAATCAGATCATCGACGACGAGCTTCATGGTAATGGGATTCATGGTCTACTCCTCCACGGCCTGCGCGCCGGCGGCACGGGCCAAATCATCGATTGCAAGGATATCGGAACTCAGGGCGCGATGGCGTCCATCGAGCGCGGGCTCGCCCGCCTGCTCCACGGCAAGCGACTCGCCGGTGCGCATACGCCAAGCAGCGCGGCGGCCCCAAACCAGAGACTCGAGCAGGCTGTTAGAAGCCAGGCGGTTCTTGCCGTGCACGCCATTGCAGGCCGTCTCACCGGCGGCGTAGAGCTCGGGCATCGAGGTGCGGCCGTCCTTGTCGACCCATACGCCGCCCATAAAGTAGTGCTGCGTGGGAGTGACGGGAATGGGCTCGTCCAAGATGTCGCGGCCGTCCTCCAGGCAGCGCGCGCGGATGTTGGTAAAGTGCCCGGTCACCACATCGCGCTCGACGGGGGCAAAGCTCAGCCATTCGTGCTCGGTGCCGTCCTGCTTCATCTGCTCGCGGATGGCGGCGGCGACCACGTCGCGCGGCTGCAACTCGTCGGTAAAGCGCTCGCCGGCGGCATTGAGCAGAATCGCGCCCTCGCCGCGGCAGCTCTCGCTGATCAGGAAGGTGCGGCCCGGTTGCGGCGAGAACAGGCCCGTGGGGTGAATCTGCACGTAGTCCAGGTGCTCCATCTTAATGCCATGCTCCTGAGCAATGTAGCAGGCATCGCCCGTGAGCTGCGGGTAGTTAGTCGAATGGTCGTATACGCCGCCGATACCGCCCGTAGCCCACAGCGTGTGGCGGGCATGGATCTTAAAAGGCTCGCCGGCATGCACGCCCTCAGCGGCATTTGCCAGCTCGTCGGCGGGGCGAGCCGAATCGCCCTCATCCACGGCGACGGCGACGACGCCGGTGCACACCGCGGCGTCATCGCGCTCGGCGGTCAGGATGTCGGTCATGGCAACGTGCTCCAAAATCTGCACGTTATCCAGCTTGCGAACAGCCTGGAGCAGCTTGGTCGTAATCTCCTTGCCCGTAATATCGGCATGGAAGGCGATGCGCGGGCGGCTGTGCGCGCCCTCGCGGGTAAAGTCGAGGCTGCCGTCGGCCTTACGCTCAAAGTCCACGCCCATGGCCAGCAGGTCGTTGATAACCGAGCGGCTCGAGCGGATCATGATGTCGACGCTCTCGCGGCGGTTCTCGTAGTGGCCGGCGTGCATGGTGTCCTCAAAGAAGGCGTCGTAGTCCGAGCCCTCGGGCAGCACGCAGATGCCGCCCTGCGCGAGCATGGAATCGCACTCGTCGACGGCGCCCTTGGAGAGCATGATCACGCGCGTGCTCGTCGGCAGATTGAGGGCCGCGTACAGGCCCGCCACGCCGCAGCCGGCAATGACGACGTCGCACTCCATATCGGGGTATTGTTTGGTTTCCACAGGAATCCTCTCCCTTGAATGTGACAAAGGGACTGTCCCTTTGTCACATTGTTTTAGCGCGCTGCGTACTCGAGCATGCGGTCGAGCGTGAGCTTGGCCTGGTCGGCGGCCTCGTCCGAAACGCCGATCTGCACCTCGCCCTCGCCCGTCTCCAGGCAGCGCACGAGCTTTTCGAGCGTGATGAGATCCATGTTGACGCAGGTGGGCTGTACCGCGGGGAAGTAGAACTTCTTGCCGGTACCCTGGCAGCGGCGCTCGAGCTCGTAGAGCACGCCACGGACCGTCACGATAATGAACTCGCTCGCGTCCGACTCCTCGGCGTACTTGATGATGCCGGCGGTGGAGCCGATGTAGTCGGCCTCGGCCAGGACATCGGCCTTGCACTCGGGGTGCGCCAGCACGAGCGCATCGGGATGGGCCTCCGTCGCATCGACGATCTGCTCGACGGTGATGATGTGGTGACGCGGGCAGTAGCCCTTGTTGAGAATGACGTGCTTCTGCGGCACTTGCTCGGCCACAAAGCGGCCCAGGTTCTGGTCGGGAATAAACAGAATGTGCTGCTGCGGCAGCTCGGACACGATCTTGACGGCGTTGGAGCTGGTGACGCACACGTCACTCCAGCTCTTAATCTCGACCGTCGAGTTGACGTAGCAGACCACGGCCAGGTCGTCGCCGTACTCGGCGCGGGCCGCGTCGACTGTCTCGCGTTTGACCATGTGCGCCATGGGGCAGTCCGCACCCGGCTCGGGCAGCAGCACGGTCTTGGTGGGATTGAGTAGCTTGGCGCTCTCGCCCATAAACTCCACGCCGCACAGCACGATGGTCTGCTGCGGCAGGCTCTTGGCGAGCTTTGCCAGGTAGAAGCTGTCGCCGACGTAATCGGCAACGGCCTGGACCTCGGGCGCCACGTAATAGTGTGCCAGGATCACCGCGTCGCGTTGGGTTTTAAGTTGCTGAATGGCCTCGACGAGCTCTGCGGGCACCAATGCCGCGCGCTCCGTTGCCGTCGCTGCCGATGCCAGGCCGGCCGCGATATCGCGTGCAAGCTCCGACGCATCCATGTTCGCGCTCTGTGCCATCAAGGCCCCTCTCTTTTGGCGAATCTTGGGGCTTTAGTATGACACCTAGGTTTACAGCTGACAAGACAGCTGTAAACCTAGGTGTAAAGTTGTAATAAAGATTCAATCATGCGGCAGGTCCATTTTCGAACTGGCAAGCTGAGGATAGCCGAGCTCTCGATAGCGCAGGAGGCATCTTTCGCCACCGCAATACCGCTCGGCGCGAGTTGCGCACCATGAGGCACGAACGGGCGCTCCCCCGCGAGCGGCACGCGCCCAATGTGGCAAAATCGAACTACTAAGGGGGCCCGAATGCTCAAGATTATTGCCTGCGACGATGACGTCGCTTTTCTAGATAGACTGCACCGGATGATCGACCGTTGGTCGACCGAGAAGGGCACGGCGGTCGATGTTGCGCTCGTTACGCGCGGCGAGGACCTGCTGGCGCGCCATGCCGCGTCGCGCGCCGACATCATCCTGCTCGACATGATCATGCCGCTCGTCAACGGCATGGACACCGCGCGCGAGCTGCGCCAGTCCGATACCGCCGTGCGCCTGGTGTTCCTCACCTCGTCGCCCGAGTTTGCGCTGGAGTCCTACGAAGTCCGCGCCTTCGACTACCTGCTCAAGCCCGTGGCATACGAACGCCTGGCGCAGCTGCTCGACGAGCTTTCGAGCATGCGCCCGTCGGCGACCGACGAGTTCGTCATCAAAACGTCCTTTGGTTACCATGCCCTGCGCCTGTCCGACATCGAATATGCCGAGGCACGCAACAAGCACGTGGTTTTCCACCTGCGCGACGGACGCGATATCGAGGCGCTCGAATCGTTCCGCAGCGTCGAGGACCGCTTGGCGCAAAACGCGGTCTTCTTTAAATGCCATCGCAGCTACCAGGTCAACCTGCGCAACATCGATCATTTCGATCGGACGGAGATCGTCATGCGCTCTGGCGCGAGCATCCCGCTTTCGCGCAGCAGCAAGCAGGGATTCCAGGACGCCTACTTTGCGGTGCGCTTTGAGGGCGGGAGGCGCTGATGCCTGCATCGGTCGAAATGGTTCTTTGGGCGATTCACCACGCCACGACGCTGCTCTTTGGCGTTTTTGCCTCGGCGGCGCTGTGCGGTGTCGAGATCAACCGGCGTCATGCGCTTGAACTGGTGCTGGTCGGTGCCGTAACTGGATGCGCATTTGGCCTCGCCAATGCCGTCGGCGGCGAGCTTTTCGCCCGCCAGGTATATCCGCTCGTCGTGCATCTGCCGCTCGTCATCTATTTGTGCGCGCGCTACCGCCTGAGCCCGCTGCTTGCCGTGCTCGGCATTACGAGTGCCTATCTGAGCTGCCAGTTCAGCAATTGGATGGGCATCGCCGCATTTGCCGCAACCGATTCTCAGATCGCGTACTATCTGGCGCGCATCGCGACCACACTCGCCGTCTTTGCCGTCCTGTTGCATTGGGCCGGCGACATCGGTCCGCGCTTGGCGATTAAAAGCACCACCGAGCTGGGCATCCTTTTAATCCTGCCGCTCGTCTATTACGTCTTTGACTATGCCACCAACGTCTACACCACGCTGTTCCACTCGGGCTCGGTGGTGACGGTTGAGTTTTTGTCATTTGCGCTCTGTGCCTTCTATCTTATGTTTCTTGCCGTTTACCTGCGCGAATACGAAGAAAAGGAAACCGCCGAGCGAGAGCGCTGGATGCTCGAAACCCGCGACAGCGCCGCCATCAAAGAGCTCGAGGCTTGGCGTCAATCTGGGCGCGAGCTGTCGATTCTTCGCCACGACATGCGCCACTTCCTACGCGGCCTGGCCGCTTTAATTGAGGAGGGCCACACCGACGAGGCGCTCAAACGCATCGACGAACTCTGCGAAGCCGGCGACCGCACCGCCGTACGCCGCTTCTGTGCCAACGAGACCGTAAACATCGCGCTTTCGTCATTTAACTCGGATATCAATAGAAACGGCATTACCGCCAACCTGCGCGTCGCCGTACCCGAAACCATCCACGTAGGTGACGCCGACCTGTTTAGTGTGCTCTCAAATGCCTTGGAAAACGCTATCACCGCCGCAAGCGCCGCACCCCAAGGAAAGCGATTCGTCGACTTTGACCTGCGATTAGAGGACGGCCAGCTGCTGCTGTTAGTTTCCAACACGTTTGACCGCGCGCCGCGCATGGTCGACGGCATGCCCGTGACCCGGCATGCGGGCCACGGCTTTGGCACCAGGAGCATCAAACTTGCCGCGGAGCGCATGAACGGCAACTGTCAGTTCCGCATTAACGGCGATCGGTTTGAGCTGCGCGCTGTGATGTAGGGACGCGATAAGCCGGCGCCGCGCTCGACCCGTCAGGGCCGCCTTACCGGCGCCAATCCGCTACAGCGGAGCGGCCGCCGGGGTCAGCTGCTTGATGTATGCCCACATGCGCTGCTTGGCGGCTTTGTCAGTGAGCGCCGCCTCAAAACCGTCGAGCGCGAGCACGCGGCGACCCTGCACATGGGCGATCAAGCCGGGCTTGAGCATGGCGGTGTCGAAGTCATCGATCGCCACGAGCATATCGGCATAGGTCTCGCGCATGGTATCGGCCGCACGATCATCCAGCAACAGCACCGCCTCGGGGTCCAGCGCCTCGAGCGCCTCGCGGAACAGCTCGCACGGCAGGGCATGGCCCACCGCCACCGTTCCGTCGCCCGCACCGGCGACGCTTGCCAGCACGCAAAAATCCTCGGGCGCATAACCGATGGCCCCGAGCGCCTTACGCAGCGCCGCGCCATCCGCGCCTGCGGCAAGCTCGCCGCCCGAGCGCTCGGCCTCATCCAAATCGCCTTTTACCAGCACAATCGGCGAGCACGCGTTGCCTGCGATGCGCACGCCACGCGCCGCAAGCGACGCGAGCTCCTGCTCGGTGGCCTGGGCGATGGCTTCTTTTTTCTGGCTTTGTGACGTGGGCATGCGCTCTCCAATCGTTTGCGTGCCCACCATTATATAAAAGAGCCGCCCGCGAGTGGTTGCTTTGCGGGCCGCTGGGTATAAGCACGGTCGTACTGAGTTTTACGCGGCCGAGCCGCGTCGCATTATGGAGGTCACCATGGCTGACATTAAGCAGATTACCCCCGAGAACTTCGATTCCACCGTTAACGACAGTCTGCCCGTGCTGGTTGATTTTTGGGCCCCGTGGTGTGGGCCGTGTCGTTCGCTCTCGCCCATCGTGGACGAGGTCGCCGACGAGCTGGCCGGCAAGCTGGCCGTAGCCAAGTGCAACGTCGATGACAACCAGGACCTGGCCATGAAATTTGGCGTCATGAGCATCCCCACGCTGATTGTCTTTAAGAATGGCGAGGAAATTGACCGCTCGGTCGGCGCGCTGCCCAAGGCAAGGCTTCAGGCGCTGCTGGAGAAGCATCTGTAATACGCTTGTTACCTACCTGCCGTCCATGAGCGGTTTTGCACCGCTCGCCGGAGCGCCGGGTGCAGGGCGCGCGACCACGGATAGTATGGTAGACACAAACAGCCCCCAGTGAACGGGTGCGGGTCAGACGGACTCGCACCCGTTTTCTTATGCGGCGGCGCCCAGGGCGGCGTCAAGGCGTCCGAACGCACGCTTCTTAATGCTGAAGCTCAACCATTTGAATCTTTGCATATGTCCAACCTGCGGACCAAGAAACGTCCAACTTGCGGATTTCAAACGGTCCAACTTGCGGAATCAAAACGGTCCAACTTGCGGACTTTAGAGGTAAAATGGGCGTGGAAGAGGGAGGTTCAAATGACGTTGTCAAGCACGCGCTATTTACCCCGTATCGCGGATCAAATACTTGCTCGAAAGCTCAAATCGTCGGGAGCCGTTCAGATTAAGGGTCCCAAATGGTGCGGGAAAACAGCGACTGCTGAACAAGCTGCAGCGAGCTGCATCTATATGCAGGACCCTGACAATGGACACAGCTATATGCAGCTTGCAAACTCGAAGCCATCAATTCTGCTTAGAGGGGACAAGCCCCGTCTAATCGACGAATGGCAGATGGCACCACAACTATGGGATGCTGTCCGTTTTGCCGTCGACCAGGAACACGGACGAGGGCAATTTATCCTAACCGGCTCCGCCACGCCACGGAAAAGTGAGATGCCAGCTCATTCCGGTGTTGGACGGATCGCGCGCATGAACATGCGCCCCATGTCGCTGTTCGAATCGCAAGAATCCACTGGGTCGGTCTCGCTTGCATCCCTTTTCGACGGCCACGCGGACGTGGCCGACCTCGTCGATTTTGATATCGAACGCATCGCCCATGCCCTTTGCAGGGGCGGATGGCCGGAATCCGTAACCGAAAGCAGCCAGGACGCTGCGCTTGCAATGGCAAGCAACTATATCGAAGAGCTGCTCGATACCGATATCGATGAGATCGATGGAGTGCGCCGCAATAAAACCTGGATGGCTCAAATTGTTCGTAGCTATGCACGCAACGTTTCATCAGAAGCATCGTTATCGACCATTGCGACTGATATGCAAGGGGAGCCGCCCTCAAGAGACACCGTTTCTGAATACGTTGACGCCTTGACGCGCGCCTGTGTTTTTGAAGATCTCGAGGCATGGGCGCCACGGCTTCGCTCCAAAACCGCTGTGCGAACGAGTCCGACGCGCCATTTCTGTGATCCATCGCTTGCGGTCGCAGCCCTGGGGGCAACGCCTCAAAAGCTCCTGGAGGATTTTGAAACATTTGGGCTTCTGTTTGAATCGATGTGCATCCGTGACCTGCGCACCTATATGGACCTGCTTGGCGGCAAGGTTTATCACTATCGGGACAAGACCGACCTTGAAGCCGATGCCGTACTCGTGCTAGATGACGGCAGGTACGCTCTGGTTGAGGTCAAGCTTGGCTCAAAACCTATAGACGCCGCTGCCGCCAATCTCAAGAAACTCGCATCTAAAATCGATGCGGCACACCAAGGCGAAGCGTCCTTCTTGCTCGTTCTCACTGGAACCGCAACTGCCTACCGACGGGAAGACGGTGTCGTAGTCGCGCCGCTTGCTTCACTGGCTCCGTAGGACAACTGGCATACAGCAGCGGGCGCAGGAGCCCTCCGTAGTAGAATCTGAACCACTGAATAGACTCGTACAAAAGGAGACTTTCCATGCATGACGTCGGAATGAATATGAGCCAGCTTGCCATGAGCGTCAAGCAGGTCGACGACACCATCGAGCTCGCTC
>DAWEIC010000056.1:0-9307 GCA_052364855.1 Collinsella sp. | reverse complement strand
GTCGATCAGGTGCTTATGGTTGAACGCCACGGTACTACTCACCTCCCAGCGGCGCGGAGCCCACGTGGGAACCCGGCGCGACGTCGTTAATCTCGACGGCGGTGTGGCCGTCGACTTCCTTCATATATAGGTGCACGTTCTCCTCATGCGACGAGGGAACGTTCTTGCCGACAAAGTCCGGCGAGATGGGGAGCTCGCGGTGGCCGCGGTCAACGAGGACTGCCAGCTCAATGCGGCTCGGACGGCCCAGGTCCATAACGGCGTCGAGAGCGGCGCGGATGGTACGGCCCGTATACAGGATGTCGTCCACCAGCACGACGCGCTTGCCGTCGACGCTGAAGGGAATGTTGGTAGCGTGGATCGCGGGAGCGAAATTGGTCGCATAGTCATCGCGGTAGAAGCTGATGTCCAGGCTGCCAAGCGGAACGTCGACACCCTCGATCTCCTTGATCGCCTCGGCGAGCTTCTTTGCCAGAAGGTCGCCGCGCGTGACGATGCCGACCAGAGCGAGGTCTTCACAGCCCTCGTTGCGCTCGAGAATCTCGTGCGCGATGCGGGTCATCGCTCGATTGACGGCGGTCTCGTCCATGATGACCGCCTTGGGGGAAGTCGTGCCCATCGATCTCCTTCCTCACATGTCTTGACTGCTGACACAGTCAAAAAAAATAGATGCCCGACCGCTTAAAGCGGACCAGACACCCACAGGAAGGGCTGCTCTTTGGCAGCTATGTAATTCCATGTGGGTATCTCGTACCCCTTTAATGGTCAAGGGATAGTGTAGCCAACCTCGAGCTTAATTGCGAGCATAAATACAGAGCAATCCGTAAACGGAGCCCAATGCTCAATAAACCTATATATATTTGTGGGACGAGCTTGAAAACACACGCACGAGCTGGCATAATCCCCTCTGCTGCACGCAAATCGGATCTACGTCCAGGGCCGTGGCGTGAGCACTATCGCCAAAAGAGGAATATCTCTGTGTAGATTACGCACAGGGAGCTGCTTCTGTGCTATAGTTCAGGCTTGTTTGTTAACGCGACATGTTCGTTTGTCGCCCAAGGAGGGTCAGTTATGTCCAAAGTTTGCGAAGTTTGCGGTAAGCACCCCGTTGCCGGTCGCTCCATCAGCCACTCTCACCGCGTCACCAACCGTAAGTTCCGCCCCAACATCCAGCGCGTCTACGTCGTCGTCGATGGTCACCGTCGCAAGATGAACGTTTGCTCCACCTGCCTCAAGTCTGGCAAGGTTGCGCGCTCCTAAATAAGGTCTTACCAACAAGTACCTCGGACTCTCCGGGTCAAAGACCTCGCGTTCACATAGAACTTACCAAAGGCGCCCTCCCCTACGGAGGGCGCCTTTTTGCACTCATTGCACTCATTGGGGACAGACTTACATGAGTGTTTTCACGCATTGGGGACAGACATGGCGCACGCAAGCGGCACACCGACTGGCTCCGGCCCCTGCCTCACGCTGCATCCTTCCAGCCTGCAGTTGCCTTGGTCACGCTCGTGGCGCCGATACCGGTGATACGGGCAATTTGCTTAACCGTGAGATGTGCCCGCCTGAGCCTCAGCAGGCAGGCATCGCGTTCGGGGCGTGGCAGGGCCTTGAGCAGCGAAGGTTCTATGCTCGGCAGAACTTCGCGCGCAACGGAAAGGGCCTCCTCATCGGGGATCCGCCGGCGTGGAAGAACCTCCATTGACCAGATGCGCCCGGCAACTTCCTCGAGATGCTCGCAATAGCAACGGGAGCCACCGACAATATCGAGCATAGGGGCCGCATCACAGATGTCAAAGGGATCATAGCCCAGCTGATACGCCTTATAGCTTGACCAGCGGTACGCATCGAGCGAGTCAAGCGCACCCTTCACGGGATTGAGATGAATATAGTCGAGCAGCTGCACCGCCTGCGTGTCCGACTCAACCGCGACCCGCGAATAGCGATTGTCAAACAGATGTCCCGTTCTCCCCGTTTTTCCATTGAAATACTTAGCATATGCCGTCAGCGCGCACTGCATTGCCTTTGAAAGGTTGTCATATGGGTCATCAACCATCAAATGGAAGTGGTTGTCCATAAGGCACCAAGCCAACACCGCCACTTTATGGCGTGCAAACCTGTCCGAGATGTCCGATAAGAAACGATATCGGTCAGAGTCATCTTCAAAAATAATCTGTTTGGAGTTGCCACGGTCAAAGACGTGGTAATAGCCGGTGAGCGAAACGGCGCGGGCGCATCGAGGCATAATCTCTCCTTTCAAAACTGAACAGGCAACACCTAAAAGGAGAGAAGGAACGCGAAATGCTGAGCCTGTGACCTATTTATATCCAATGAGCGGCAAAAAAGGCCCAGAACGGCAAAATGGCAAAACGATGTCTGTCCCAAATGAGTGAAAGCACTCATGTAAGCCTGTCCCCAACGAGCGGGGCGGTGGAGCAGGCAGATAGTTTTAGTTAAAACGCTTCAGTTTATTGAAGCGTTTTAGTGTGCCTTTTAGAGGAATCTGGCCGTTCACCGAATTATTTCTTGCTATCATGCAAGGCGTAGGGTAAATCTCCGATCGCAAGGAGACACAAATGGTGAAAAAGTCACCGGAAAACACTACTCCCGCAATTGTGGACAACGTAGAGGCGCTTGAGGCTAAGCTCGCTCAGATGCGAGAGGCCCAGGCGCTTTTTGCTACGTACACGCAGGAGCAGGTCGACAAGATCTTCTATGAGGCCGCCATGGCCGCCAACAAGGCTCGTATCCCGTTGGCGAAGATGGCCATCGAGGAGACCGGCCGCGGCGTTCTTGAGGACAAGGTCATCAAGAACCACTACGCCGCAGAGTACATCTACAACGCTTACAAGAACACCAAGACCTGTGGCGTTCTGGAGCGCGACGAGGCTTACGGCATCACCAAGATCGCCGAGCCCATCGGCATCGTGGGCGCCGTCATCCCGACGACCAACCCCACCTCCACTGCGATCTTCAAGACGCTGATCAGCCTGAAGACCCGCAACGGCATCATCATCTCCCCGCACCCGGCAGCCGCCAAGTGCACCATCGCCGCCGCCAAGCTCGTGCTTGACGCCGCCGTCAAGGCCGGCGCCCCCGAGGGCATCATCGGCTGGGTCGATGTCCCCTCCATCGAGCTGACCAACATGGTCATGCGCGACGTCGACATCATCCTCGCCACCGGTGGCCCGGGCATGGTCAAGGCCGCCTACTCCTCGGGCAAGCCCGCCCTGGGCGTTGGCGCCGGTAACACCCCGGTCATCATCGACGACACCGCCGACGTGCTGCTCGCCGTCAACTCCATCATTCACTCCAAGACCTTCGACAACGGCATGATCTGCGCTTCCGAGCAGTCCGTGACCGTCATCGACAGCATCTATGACCAGGTTAAGGCCGAGTTCCAGAAGCGCGGCTGCTACTTCGTCAAGCAGGGTGCCGAGATGGAGGCCCTGCGTGCCGCCATGTTCAAGAACGGCGCCCTCGATCACCGCATCCCCGGCATGGCTGCCGCCAAGATCGCCGAGCTCGCCGGCATCGAGGTTCCCGCCAAGACTAAGATCCTGATCGCCGAGGTCACCTCCACCGACCCCGCCAAGGAGGAGTTCTCCCACGAGAAGCTCTCCCCGGTCCTGGCCATGTACCACGCCAAGGACTTCCAGGAGGCCGTCGACAAGGCCGAGCACCTGGTGCTCGCCGGTGGCCCGGGCCACACCGCCTCTCTGTACGTGCACCCCGCCCAGGCCGAGAAGATCAGCCTGTTCGAGCACGTCATGAAGGCCTGCCGTATCGTCATCAACACCCCGTCCTCGCACGGCGGCATCGGTGACCTGTACAACTTTGGCATGAAGCCGTCTCTGACCCTGGGCTGCGGCTCCTGGGGCGGCAACTCCGTCTCCGAGAACGTTGGGGTGAAGCACTTGATCAACGTTAAGACTGTGGCCGAGCGCCGTGAGAACATGCTGTGGTTCCGCGCTCCCGAGAAGGTCTACTTCAAGAAGGGTTCCACGCCCGTCGCCCTCGACGAGCTGGGCAACGTCATGGGCAAGAAGCGCGCCTTCATCGTCACCGACCAGTTCCTCTTCAAGAATGGCAACACCCGCGCCATCGAGGCCAAGCTCGACGAGATGGGCATCGCCCACGACTGCTTCTACGACGTCGAGCCCGATCCGTCGCTGCAGTGCGCACGTCGCGGCGCCAAGCAGATGGCTCTCTTTGAGCCGGACGTCATCATCGCCGTCGGCGGTGGCTCCGCTATGGACGCCGGCAAGATCATGTGGATGATGTACGAGCACCCCGAGTGCAAGTTTGAGGACATGGCCATGGACTTCATGGACATCCGCAAGCGTATCTTCACCTTCCCCGAGATGGGCAAGAAGGCCTACTTCGTCGCCGTCCCGACCTCTTCGGGTACCGGCTCCGAGTGCACGCCGTTCGCCATCATCACCGACAAGGAGACCGGCATCAAGTGGCCGCTCGCCGACTACGCGCTGCTCCCCAACATGGCTATCGTCGACGCCGACAACTGCATGACCGCCCCGCGCGGCCTGACCGCTGCCTCCGGCATCGACGTCATGACCCACGCCATCGAGTCCTACGTCTCCATCATGGCTTCCGACTACACCAAGGGCCTCTCCGAGCGCGCTGCCAAGCTCGTCTTTGAGAACCTGCCCTCCAGCTTCACGAACGGCGCCAAGGACCCGCACGCCCGCGAGGAGATGCACAACGCCTCCTGCATGGCCGGTATGGCCTTCGCCAACGCCTTCCTGGGCCTCAACCACTCCATGGCTCACAAGCTCGGCGCTTTCCATCACCTGCCCCACGGCATCGCTAACGCCGTCATCCTGACCCGCGTCATGCGCTACAACGCCGCCGAGGCTCCCGTCAAGATGGGTACCTTCTCCCAGTATCCTTACCCCAACGCGCTGCACAACTACGCCGAGATGGCCAAGTACTGCGGCATCGAGGGCAAGGACGACAAGGAGGTCTTCGAGAACTTCATCACGAAGCTCGAGGAGCTCAAGGACTTCATCGGTGTCAAGAAGACCATCGCCGACTACGGTGTTGACGAGCAGTACTTCCTCGACACCCTCGACGAGATGACCGAGCAGGCATTCAACGACCAGTGCACCGGCGCTAACCCGCGCTACCCGCTCATGAGCGAGATCAAGGAGCTCTACCTGGACGCCTACTACGGCCGCGAGCCCCAGGACTACGCCGTCTGCTAGTTTTTAGCACGGTTTTTTGCGGCGGGGGTGCACGGGTGTTTCACACACCCCCGCCGTCGCTTCTATCGCATCGTTGAAAGGATGCAACCATGCTGCTACCCGATTCCAAGACCGAGCTCGTCCGCCGTGGCAACAAGGTCGTTTACGACCTGGGCGACAAGATCGTCAAGGTCTTTAACGAGACCAAGCCCGTCTCCGACGTGTTCAACGAGGCTTTGAATCTTGCCCGCATCAATGAGTGCGGCATCCGCAGCCCCAAGGCTCTCGAGGTTTCCCAGCTCGAGAACGCCAACGGCTGGGCGCTCGTGACCGAGAAGGTTCCGGGCACCACCCTTGCCGAGAAGATGACTGCCGAGCCCCAGCGCTTTGGTGAGTACCTCGAGATGTTCGTCGACCTCCAGATCGAGATCCACGGCTACACCTCCCCGCTGCTCAACCGTCAGCGCGACAAGTTCGCCCGCATGATCGACAGCCTTGATCAGCTCAATGCCACCACGCGCTACAACCTTCAGGAGCGTCTGGACGGCATGACCAAGGAGTTCAAGGTCTGCCACGGCGACTTCAACCCCTCCAACGTCATCGTCGGCGACGACGGCCAGCTCTATGTGTGCGACTGGGCACACGCCACCCAGGGCTCCCCTGCTGCCGACGTTGCCACCACCTACCTGCTCTTTGCCCTCAACAGCAAGGATCAGGCTGAGGCCTACCTGGAGCTCTACTGCGACCGTGCCGACATGCCCATGCAGGTCGTGCGTCAGTGGACGAGCATCGTCGCCGCTTCCGAGCTCGCTCGTAAGCGCAACGTGAACGATGAGTTCCTGAAGAACTGGATCGACGTCGTCGATTATCAGTAATATCTGAGCGATTTATTTCGCATCGGAGGCATAATGGAAAACCCCGCAGCTCGCATGGGCTGTGGGGTTTTCCTTTTAGATATCGAGGATGCTACAAGATAATAGGACGGCCCCGCATCTCCCCGATCTGGAGAAATGCGGGGCCGTCCCACATATCGAACTACAAGCGAAATCTTCGATTAACGGCGGGCTGCCTTAACAAGCTCGGCAACCTTGGCGACGACCTCGTCGATCGCCACGTCCTCGCGCTCGCCCGTAGCACGGTCCTTGAGCTCAACGGTGCCATTCTTAAGGCCGCGCTTGCCCAGAACCACCTGATACGGGAAGCCCATGAGGTCGTTATCGGCAAACTTAAAGCCCGGACGCTCATCGCGATCGTCGACGACGACCTCGATACCCTCGGCACACAGGCCATCAACAATCTGCTCGCAGACGGTAGCGCACTCTTCCTTCTTGGGATCAAGCGGAATCACCGCGACCTCGTACGGGGCAACGGAGACCGGCCAGACGATACCGTGCTCGTCGTTGTGCTGCTCCACGACGGCAGCAAGCGAGCGGGACACGCCCACGCCGTAGCAACCCATGATAAGCGGCTTCTCCTTGCCGTCCTCGTCCATAAAGGTGGCACCCATGGCCTCGGAGTACTTGGTGCCCAGCTGGAAGACCTGAGAGACCTCGATGCCGCGGGCAGCGGAGAGCGGCTTGCCGCAGTGCGGGCAGGGGTCGCCGGCGACAACGGTGACCAGATCGGCCCACTCATCGACGGTAAAGTCGCGCTCGGGGCAGGCACCGGTAAAGTGATAATCGACCTCGTTGGCACCGCAGGCCCACTGTTTGGACTCGCGCAGGCTCTCGTCGCAGACCAGACGAATGCCATCGGGCAGGTTAACCGGTCCGATAAAGCCCTTGTGCAGACCGTTCGCCTGAAGCTCCTCGTCGGTCATCATGCGATAGCCCTTGCCAAAGACGTGCTCGGCCTTGCAATCGTTGAGCTCGTGATCGCCCGGAACAATGGCCACGACCGGCTTGCCCTCGGCGTCGATGAGTGCCAGTGACTTGCGCGTGCCGTTCTCGGGGAACCCAAAGAACTTAGCAACAGCCTCAATGGTGCCCATGCCCGGAGTCTCAACCTTGGTGAGCGTACCGTCACCAGGACCCTCGGTCACGACGACCTTGGTGCTTGCAGCCTCGTCATCGGCAGCGAAGCCGCAATCGTCGCAGTAGACGAGCGAAGCCTCGCCGGCGTCAGCCAAAGCCATGTACTCGACGGAGGTATCGCCACCGATCTCGCCAGAATCGGCGACGACGGGCAGAGCCTTGATGTAGCAGCGCTCGCAGATATTGGCGTACGCCTGCTTCATCTTGTCGTACTCCTCCTGCAGGCTCTCCTGCGTAGCGGAGAAGCTGTAGGCGTCCTTCATGATGAACTCGCGGCCGCGCATCAGGCCAAAGCGGGGACGGAACTCGTCGCGGAACTTGTCCTGAATGTGATACAGGTTGACGGGCAGCTGCTTATAGGAGCGTAGCTCGTTGCGCACCAGGGCCGTGACGGTCTCCTCGTGCGTGGGGCCCAGGACGAACTCGCGACCATGACGGTCGTCAAAGCGCACAAGCTCCTTGCCATAGGCGTCGATGCGGCCGGACTCGCGCCACAACTCGGCGTCGACCATGATAGGCATCATAAGCTCCTGGGCGCCGGCAGCGTCCATCTCGTCGCGCACGATGTTCTCGATCTTACGGATCGAGCGCCAGGCAAGCGGCAGGTAGGAATACAGGCCGGCGGCCTCCTTGCGGATCATGCCGGCTCGGAGCAGCAGGCGGTGACTGGCGAGCTCAGCGTCCGCCGGATCCTCTTTAAGCGTCGGCGCATAGAGCTTAGACATATACATTGCTCGGGTCATTTATTTCTCCTCAATAAGCTTGTCGACCTCTGCCATAAGCGCGTCGACAATTTGGTCCTCAGCTACTTTACCAATGATCTGGCCATGCGAAAAGAGCAAGGCCTGACCACGTCCGCAAGCAACGCCCAAGTCGGCATCAGAAGCCTCGCCGGGGCCATTAACGGCACACCCCATGACGGCAATCGAAAGCGGCGCGGTATAGTTCTTAAGCCGCTCGGTTACTTCCTCGGCAATGGGAATAAGGTTAACCTGGCAGCGGGCGCACGTGGGGCACGAGACAATCTCGGGGCCACGGCGACGCAGGCCCAACGACTGCAGAATACCCCAGGCAACCGGCGGCTCCTCAACCGGATCGGCTGTGAGCGACACACGCATGGTGTCGCCAATGCCTTCGGAAAGCAAGATACCCAAGCCTACAGAGCTCTTGATGGTGCCCTGAAGCTTGGTACCCGCCTCGGTTACGCCCAGGTGAAGCGGAACGTGGGGAATCTCACGCGACAGGGCTCGATAGGTATCGAGCGTCGTTTGCACGCTATGGGCCTTGGCCGAAAGCACAATGTTCGTAAAGCCGCGGTCCTCAAAGTGCTTGACGAAGCGCTCGCTCGACATCACGAGCTTTTCGGGCTGCGTGAGGTCGTCGCGCTCGGCGATATCCTGCTCAAGCGAGCCCGCGTTCACGCCAATGCGAATCGCACAGCCCGCAGAACCCGCAGCATCGATCACCGCATCGACCTTGGCCCAATCGCCAATGTTGCCGGGATTGATGCGGAGCTTGGCGGCACCGGCCTCCACAGCGCCAATGGCCAGCTTGTGGTTAAAGTGGATATCGGCAACGATTGGCACCGGAGACTCGGCACAGATGGTGCGGAAACCCTCAAGCGCGGCCTCAGTGGGCACGCTCACACGCACGATATCGCAGCCAGCCTGCGCCAACGCGCACACTTGCGCAAGTGTTGCCTTGGCATCAGCGGTATCGGTGCAGGTCATGGATTGGACCACCACCGGCGCACCGCCACCGATCTGCACACCGCCCACATGCACGGGGCGCGTCAAATCGCGAGGCAAAGGATGGGATAAAGACAATCCAAACACTCCCCTACAGAATAAATCGAAGGATGTCGGAACGAAGCATATAGACAAACAGCAGCGCAAAGAGCGCGATGCCCACATAGCTCACAATCGTCTGGACCTTGAGCGGAAGCTCGCGGCCCACAATCTTTTGAATGATCTCGATGACCAGCTTGCCGCCATCGAGTGGTGGGATGGGCAGCAGGTTCATAAAGCCAAGCGAGAACGAAATGAGGGCGGCAAACGAAAGGAACGTGGCAGG
>DAWEIC010000055.1:310-9383 GCA_052364855.1 Collinsella sp. | reverse complement strand
ACGATGACCTGCGTTCCCACGCCCTCCTGGGACTTCACGCGCATGCCGGAATCTTCTCCGTAAAAGAAATGGATGCGCTGAAGCACGTTGAAGAGCGCCAGGCCGCAACCTCGCTTGACGGAGCCGTCGGCGGTAATGCTCTCGGGCTCCTCCAGGCGATGTTGCTCAAACAGATGCGCGCAGACCTCTTCGCTCATACCGATGCCATCGTCCTCGACGATGATCTCCAAACCGTCATCGGTCTCGAAAGCCCTAACATGAATAGAAAGCGGCTCGGTCTCGCGCTGCGCGTGCTTGATGCAGTTTTCGAGCAACGGCTGCAAGATAAACGGCGGCACCATGCAATCGCGCACCTCAAAGTCGATATCGACCGAGACGCGCAGACGGCCGTCGCCATAACGAGCCTGCATAAGATTGATATAGCGAGTGCCCTGTTCCACCTCGTGCTCGAGCGTTGTGAGGGTATCGGAATCAGAAAGCGTCTGACGGTAGTAGTTGGAGAAGTCGATCAGCAGCGACCTGGCCTTGTCCGGCTCGGTACGCACGAGCGACACGATGGTGCTGATGGTGTTAAACAGAAAATGAGGATCGACCTGCGATTGCAAGGCGCGCAGCTCCACGCGGGCCGTAAGCTCGTCCTGGCGCTCGAGCTCAAAGCTCGCAAGCTGCGTGGAAATGAGGTCGGCAAAGCCCGAGGCAAGCGCCGTCTGGCGCATATCGATGCTGCTCAGACGGGGATAATACAGCTCGAGCGTGCCCACGCAATGCCCGCGCACGGTAAGCGGTGCGACAATACCGGCGCGCAGGCGCGGAAAGTAGCCACCTGTCTCGGTCGAGGCATCGCGCGAGAACACGCTTTGCTCACCGCTGTTGATCACGTTGAGCGTAGTCCGCAGCACCACCGGGGTGCCCGCGGGGCATTTTGCCGAGTCCTCGCCCCAGCTTGCCAACACCTGCTTGCCGTCGGTAAAGCAGATGGCAGAGGCGATAGTTTCGGACAGGATGATCTTAGAGGCGCCTAGGGCAGCTTCGGGCGTAAGGCCGCGCGACGTGTAGGCGAATATTTTTGAAGCGATGGCGAGCGTGCGGTCGGTTGCGCTCGATGTGAGGTCGTCGGGAACGACAAAGACGTACGAGAAGAAGAAGCACAGCATGACCAAGCCGGCAATGACGACAACGGCCGGAACGGGATTGGGATTATCGGTTAGATCCCAGATGAGCAGCAGGATAAGCAGCGGAACGACAATACCGAGCAAGATGGCTTGAACCACATGCTGAGCGGTACGAAAGACCTTGGTAGAGTTGTAGCTCTTGCCCAGAATCAGCCTATTGAGATCCACCGTCATCTCCTTCTTACCGACGCACCCCATAGCAATAAAGAGGGCCGCAAGCGACCCTCTCCATTGCATTATGCAATCAAATACTGTGTTTTACATCAAGCCATCGATGAACGGTAGCTTAGGCGCTGTACTTGTTTGCCTCGCCGAAGGTGCCGCCCTCGACAATCCAGCCGTCCTTCATGATGACGTCCATGTTGTCGGTGTTGAGCACGTGGATGTCGGCGGCGACGTCACCGTTGACGACCAGCAGGTCGGCGCACTTGCCGGCCTCGATGGACCCGGTCTCGTCCTCGATGTGGCACATCTTGGCACCGTTGAGGGTGGCACAGGTGATGGTCTCGACCGGGGTGAAGCCGATCTTGTCGACGAACTCGTACATCTCCTCGATGGAGCAGGTGCCGTACGGGGTGACGAAGGAGAAGGAATCGGAGCCGATCGTCATGACGACGCCGCGCTTCTTGGCCTCGCGCAGGCAGTCGTAGTTGCGCTGCAGCTCCTTCTCGACCAGGGTGCCCTCGTACTTGTCGTGCAGCTCGGGGACGTAGACGGGCGGATAGGTGGCGTACCAGGTGGGCAGGAAGGCGATCGTCGGGGTGAAGAAGGTGCCCTGCTCGGCCATGAGGTCCATGGTGCGCTCATCGATATCGAAGCCGTGGATCAGCTGCTCGCAGCCAAAGCGGACGGAATCGTAGGCAGCGGCGTGGTTGTTGTAGCAGTGGCTCCACACGGGGATGCCGACCATCTTGGCCTCTTCGACCACAGCCTGAATCTCCTCGGAGCAGTAGTGCTGGTCGCGGCCGGAGTCCCAGCGCCAGATGCCGCCACCGGTAGCCCAGATCTTGATGGCATCGGGGTTCTCGCGCAGGCGACGACGGACGGCCTTGCGCAGATCCCAAGGACCGTCGACCTGATCGCCCCAGGGGTGCGATTCCTTGTTGAGCTCCTGGCTGCAGTGGTGGGAGTCGCCGTGGCCGGCAACGCGGCAGAAGCCAAGGCCGGTGGCCAGAACGCGCGGGCCCTTGAAGACGCCCTTGTCGATGCAGTCACGGATCTGGATACCAAAGCGGCCGATCTCGCAGACGGTGGTGAGGCCGTGGGTGAGGCAGTCGTAGGCCTGCTTGACGGCGACGGCCTGCTTCTCGAGGAGCGGCTGCATGACCCAGTCGGTGTCATCGTCGGTCAAGTTGCCCGAGAAGTGCAGGTGGGTGTCGATCAGACCGGGAAGGACGGTCTTGCCGGCGGCGTCGATGACCTCAACGCCCTCGGGAAGGTCCTGCATGGCGCCGGCGTACTCGATCTTGCCGTTGTCATCGACGAGAACGAGGGAGTTCTCGACCGGCTCGGCACCGGTACCGTCGATGAGCTTGCCGCCAACGATTGCATACTTAGTGGACATGGTTCCTCCTTATGGATCCATATAGTGGGCGAGGCCGTGTTGGGTTAAGGCCTCACAAAGCTACCCAAGTGGCGCCGGGTTCGGTGCGCGGAAGAGAGGGGCCCGCGCACCTGATCCGCCCCGGCTCGGCGTTACTTTTTGCGGGAATTGGTGAAGGCCATGAGAGCCAGGCCGACGGCCAGCCAGCCAATCACGATACTCCACTCCACCATGTTGAGGGAGGCGGGAGAGAACGGAATCACGAGCAGGCCGATGATGATGGCGCAGGCAGCGATAGCGAGGCCGATGCCAAACTTGCCGCCGGGCACCTCGTAGGGACGAGGCAGGTCGGGCTCGGTGAAGCGCATGCGCAGGCAAGCGAGGGCGACCATGCCGCAGGAGAAGATGAAGGCGAGAGCCGACACGTTGGTCAGAGGGATGAGCATGTTCTTGCCCAGGAACGGACCGACGACGGTGATGACGCCCAAGACGACGCAGGCGAGCTTGGGAGCGCCGGACTTGGGGTCGACCTCGGCGAACTTCTCGGGCAGCTGGCCCTTGCGGCCCATGGCGAGCATGATGCGGCTCGTTGCGCCGTAGAAGGAGTTCATCGGGCCCATGGGTCCAAGCGTGGCGATGACGAGCATGGCCAGGTACAGGAGCATGTTGATGCCCTTGAGGCAGGCGAGCGCGGGAACCGGGCTCTTAACGAACTCATGCCAGTCGAGGATGGTGCCGAACGAGTAGATACAGACCATGTAGAAGCCGCCGGCGGCCAGCAGTGCCAGGGAGATGATCTTGCCGAACTTGTTCCAGTTGAGGCCCTCGGCTGCTTCCTCAGCCTGCTGAGGAATGGTGTCGAAGCCGGCGTAGAAGAACGGAGTCAGAACCAAGACCGACACGATGCCGGCGAACAGGCTGGTGCTCTCGGTAGCGGCCTTGCCGCCGCCAGCGCCGGCGACCTGGGAGAACACGGGCATGGCGTTGTCCGGCGAGCCGGTGAACAGCGAGACGCCCATGGCGAGCAGCATGCCGCAGAGCAGGGCCTTGGTCAGGAAGGCCTGGAGCTTGGCGGCCGAGCTGGCGCCGCGGAAGTTGAGGAAGATGACGTAGACTGCAAAGCCGAGCGCGATCAGCGTCGGGAACAGGTAGACGTCGGCCCCCAGTATGGTGTAGAGCTTGACGGCGCGCAGCCACTCAAGGCCGGGCAGGCTGCCGAACATCTCGGACACGAGGGTCGAAATGGCGATGGCCTCCCACGGGCACAGGATGCCGTTGCCCAGGGCCAAAAGCCATCCGGTGATGTAGCTCAGCGTACGGCCAAAGCTACGATCGACATACTCGACGATGCCGCCCGAGATGGGGATAGCAGCCGTGAGCTCACCGAAAACAGCTCCGACGGGCACGAGGAAGATTGCACCCAAGAGGAATGCGATCATAGCGGGAACGGGACCGCCGCCCACGACCATCCAGTCGCCGACCTGCAGAACCCAACCGGTACCGATGATGGCACCGAAACCGATGGTGAAGAAGTTCCAGAGCGAAAGCGTTTTCTTCATGCCGCCGTTATCCTCGACTGCAACTTCTGCGTTCTTGTCCGCCATTGTTCCCCTCCTTTCCTGTTTGACGCCCTTGGCGTCACCCCTTGCGCGGTCCGTTTTGCCGCGCGCTTTTATTCCATGGCTTTAAGATACGGCCTTGGCGCAGCAGCGCCGCTCGCAGCTCGACCGAAGGCAGAACTGCAAAACGAGCGGCACCGTTTTTGGGACGAACGGCGGGAGACGTCATTCGTCTTGGACGCTTTCATCTTGTCTGCTTTTGAATACCTGTTGCCGTGGCGCTTGGCGCGCGGCGCGGCAACGTTCATACCATTTGTCAGGCTTTTGGCGCACATGCCCATGTGTCGTGCATCTTTTTATGTAGGATAGACAAGTTACACATGAGGCAAGGTGATTCGAATGGCATACGGATACAATGACGGCGACCAACGGCCACAAAGCGTGCGCCTTGCCGGCCGCACCACACCAACGCCCAGAAGCACCTCCGACAACGACAACCCGCAGCGCCCCCAAGAGCAGCCCGGGGCTTCTTCGCGGCAACAAAGCCGTACCGTGCAGCAGTCAGACCGCGTGAGTACGAGCACACGCCAACGTCAGACCGACACATCGCAGCCACGCCGCTACGATCGCCGTAAGACCGACTACTACGTCAAGCGTTCCTTTTCGCGACCTCAACGCGATCGCGGCAATTCCGCCCCTCACCCTGCGTCGCACGCCACAAGCCACGCGCTTCCGGCCCGCCGCCTACGCCTTACGCTTTGCTCCATCGCCGCCTGCCTCGTCTTTGTGTTTTTGGGATCCTGTATCTCCCACGGATCAGCCGGTCTTGAGCCCACTGCCGAAGACAAGCTGCTTAAAGCTCCCGTCGCGCCCGGTTACTCCTTTGCGTTCTCGACCCCACGCTCGCAATGGCAGGCCGGCGCCATGCCCCACATCTACCAAATTGACCCCGCATGGTCGGAGCTGCCCTATGCCGGTGGCACTATTCGCGAAAACGCTTGCGGTCCTACCTGCCTCACCATGGTCTATATCTTTAAGACCGGCCATACCGATAAGACGCCGGTCGATATATGCGCGCTGGCCGAAGCCGGCAACTACGCCCCCACCGGTGCCACCGAGTGGTCGTTTATGACAGGCGGTGCGTGGCAGCTGGGGCTCAACGGAACACAGCTCTATAACGATCGCGAATCGATTACTCAAGCACTTCGCTCGGGTGCGCCCGTCATCGCCGCAGTGCGCCCCGGTACGTTTACCAACGTAGGCCACTACATCGTGCTCTACGGCATCGACGATGCCGACCAGATTGGCGTCTACGACCCCAACTCGGCCAGCCGCAGCGCCCGTCGCTGGGGCGTCGTAGAGGTCCTCAACGAAGTCGAAGCCATGTGGGCCTACTACTAGTCATTGGGGACAGACTTAAATGAGTGGTCATTGGGGACAGACATAAATGACCAGCCACTGTGGACAGCCCTTGCGGATGCCGCTCATGGGCGGACGAATAGGCCCATTCCCAGCTGTCAGGAGCTACCTTTAAGGACTGTCCCAAGCTGCCGGCAGAAAGGGAACGTCCCCAAGTGCCGGGTTTCATGAACAGCTACCTCAATAGCAAAAGCCCCGCAGTCGGAGCGGACTGCGGAGCTCATGAAGAGAGGCTAGTTTGTGGGCGCTTTGCCTGGCGCCCACGAGAGAGGCAACAGAGTAGAGACTACTCGTGAATGCGGGTACCGGAGAGGCCAGCCATGGTCTCGGCGGCCTTGTCCAGGGCGCCGATGATGCAGGTGCGGCCCTTGCGGGAACGCGCGAACTTGATGGCAGCGCGAACCTTGGGCTCCATGGAACCCTTGCCGAACTGACCCTCGTCGGCCAGGCGCTCGGCCTCGTCGGCGGTGATGTCCTCGAGCTCCTCCTGGTTGGGCTTGCCAAAGTTGATGGCGACATGCTCAACGGCGGTCAGCAGGAACAGGACGTCGGCGTCGCAGTCCTCGGCCAGCAGCTCGCCGCCCAGGTCCTTGTCGATGACGGCGGGAACGCCCTTGTAGCAGCCCTTGTTCTCGTAGTCGCGGACGACGGGGATGCCGCCGCCACCGCAGGCGATGACGATGAACTCGTTGTCGAGCAGGTTGAGGATGGAGTCAGCCTCGACGATCTTCTTGGGATCGGGGGAAGCGACGACGCGACGCCAGCCGCGGCCGGAATCCTCGACGAAGACCTTGGAGGGATCCTCGGCCATGAACTCCTTGGCCTGCTCCTCGGTGTAGAAGGGGCCGATCGGCTTGGTCGGGTTCTTGAACGCGGGATCATCCGGATCGCACTCGATCTGGGTGACGACGGTGGCGGCGTGCCAACGCTTATAGCGCTTGTGCATCTCGCGGCCGATGCCCTGCTGCAGGTGATAACCAATGTAGCCCTGAGACATGGCGCCGCACTCGGGCAGCGGCATCTCGGGGGTGCCGATGGCGTCGTGGGCGGCGGCGAAGGCGTTCTGGATCATGCCGACCTGCGGGCCGTTGCCGTGGGTGATGATGATCTCGTTGCCCTGCTCGATGAGACCGAGGAGAGCGTGGGCGGTGTTGCTCACGGCCTCGATCTGCTCGACGGGGTTGTTGCCGAGGGCGTTGCCGCCAAGGGCGACGACAATACGATCGGGCTTACCAAGAGGCTTAGACATTGCTGGAATCCTTTCTGTAAAAGGCCTACAACCCATTAATAACCCGCGTCCGTGCGATACGCGAGTTTATTAAGGTTTATATTCTCTTTATCGCTCATTTTATTCATTTTGAAAATAGCAGAACGGTGAACGGTCGTTTTTATCCGCTCAGCGTACAGAACTCCAGCTCAGACATATCTACGTAATTTACGTGCGACTTTATTTAAATGAAGCGAGGATTATGTTGGATTATGCAAACTACATCTCTGCTAAACACAAAACGGACAGCGCAATATCTTACTCGCGCTATACGAGATTCTATGCACTTATAAGTCGAGTATGCACCCCTGCAAAAACAAGGGGCTTTTCATCCAGCATAAGGAATAAAGAAGGACTCCGAAAAGGCGGCAACAGCCAAGTCCCCCATCCATCCCCAAAGTGGCGCGCATTTCGCGGCAAAGCCGCGAAACAGCGAAGGGGACAAAAGGCCCCCTCAACCACGTCCTTCATCCGCCCGCACAATCCGAGGACGTAGTCGCAGCAGGATCTGAGGGCTAACCTTCGCGGACACTCCGCAGGACGAAAGAACCCCCGCCGCACGTAGTGCGCAGCGGGGGTTCTTTCATGTCCGAGGACGTCCGCGAAGGTTAGCCCTCAGATCCTGCGGTGGGAGACTTAGGCCTCGTTGTACACCGTCTTGAGCTTCAGCAGGTGCTGATAGCGGTCCATAGCGGCCTGCTCATTCTCCTTGAAGAGCTCCTCGGCGCGCTCGGGGAAGGAACGCGTCAGCGAAGCGTAACGGGCCTCGTTCATCAGGAACTCCTGATAACCGCCCGCGGGCTCCTTGGAATCGAGCGAGAACTTCTTGCCGGCAGCAGCCTCGGGGTTGAAGCGGAAGAGGTTCCAGTAACCGCACTCGACAGCCTTCTTCATCTCGGCCTGGCAGTTCTGCATGCCACCCTTCTTGATGGAGTGCATCTCGCAGGGGCTGTAGCCGATGATGAGGGACGGGCCGTCGTAGGCCTCGGCCTCGTGAATGGCCTTGAGGGTCTGAGCCGGGTTGGCGCCCATGGCGACCTGCGCCACGTAGACGTAGCCGTAGCTCATGGCGATCTCGGCCAGGGACTTCTTCTTGGTCACCTTACCGGCAGCGGCGAACTGAGCGACCTGGCCCAGGTTCGAGGCCTTGGAGGCCTGACCGCCGGTGTTGGAGTAGACCTCGGTGTCGAAGACGAAGACGTTGACGTTGTGGCCGGAAGCCAGGACGTGGTCCAGGCCGCCGAAGCCGATGTCGTAGGCCCAGCCGTCGCCGCCAAAGATCCAGAAGGACTTCTTGGTGAGGTAAGCCTTGTCGGCGAGGATCGCCTTGGAAGCGTCGCAGCCGCACTTCTCGAGCTCGGCAACGTAAGCAGCGGCAGCGGTCTTGGAGGCCTCGGCGTCGTTGACGGAGTCAATCCAAGCCTGGCCGGCGGCCTTGAGCTCATCGGACGGACCATCAGCAGCGATGATGTCCTGGGTAGCGGCGATCAGCTTGTGCTGAACGGCCTCATAGCCAACGGCCATGCCCAGACCGTGCTCGGCATTGTCCTCGAACAGGGAGTTGTTCCACGCCGGGCCGTGACCGTCCTTGTCCTTGCAGTAAGGAGCGGTGGCAGCGGGGTTGCCCCAAATGGAGGAGCAGCCGGTGGCGTTGGAAATGAACATGCGGTCGCCAGCGACCTGGGTCACCAGACGTGCATAGGCGGTCTCGGCGCAGCCGGCGCAGGAACCCGAGAACTCCAGGTAGGGCTGCTTAAACTGGCTACCCTTGACGTTGGCCGCGATGAGCTCCTTCTTCTCGGAGACGTTCTCGACCATGTAGTCCCAAACGGGCTGCTGGTCCATCTCCTGCTCGGTGGGAACCATCTCGAGGGCGCCCTTGGGGCAAACCTTGACGCAGTTGGTGCAACCCATGCAGTCGAGCGGGGACACGGCCATGGTGAACTTCATGCCCTTGGCCTTGGGGCCCATGGCGTCGAGCGTGCGGGTAGCCTCGGGCGCGGCGGCAGCCTCGTCCTCGGTCATCGCGAACGGACGGATGGTGGCATGCGGGCACACATAGGCGCACTGGTTGCACTGGATGCACTTGGTCTCGTCCCAGTGAGGAACGACC
>DAWEIC010000055.1:0-300 GCA_052364855.1 Collinsella sp. | reverse complement strand
GAAGGCGGAAACGGGCAGGCTGTCGCCGTCCATGCGATCGATGGGCTCGAGCAGGTTCTTGACCTGCTGGGCGATGGCGGACTTGGTCTCCTCGGAGAGCTCGACGGGAGCGACATCCTCGGCAGTTGCCCAGTCGGCCGGAACCTCGAACTTGCGGAAGGCGGTAGCGCCGGCATCGATGGCCTTGTGGTTAGCGTCGACGATGGCCTGGCCCTTCTTCATGTAGGACTTGGTGGCCGCGTCCTTCATGTACTGCAGGGCGTCCTCGGCGGGCAGGACCTTGGCCAGCGCGAAGAAGGC